>JADCJL010000266.1 GCA_020247055.1 Acidobacteriaceae bacterium
CGCCGCGCCACATATGATCTCACCGGCCTCCCCCCTACCCCCGAAGAGGTGCAGGCCTTCCTCGCCGACCAATCCCCGGACGCCTACGCCAAGGTCGTCGACCGCCTCCTCGCCTCGCCCCGCTACGGCGAACGCTGGGCCCGCCACTGGCTCGATGTCGCCCGCTACGCCGACTCGAACGGCCTTGACGAAAACCTCGTCTACAAAAACGCCTTCCGCTACCGCGACTACGTCATCGCCGCCTTCAACAAAGACAAGCCCTATAACCAGTTCCTCACCGAACAGCTCGCCGGCGATCTTCTGCCCGCCACCGACGACCTCCCCACTACCTTCGAACGCTGGACCGCCACCGGCTTCCTCTCCCTCGGCGCCAAAATGCTCGCCGAAGACGACCCCATGAAGATGCAGATGGACATCGTCGACGAACAGCTCGACACCACCGCCCGCGCCTTCCTCGGCCTCACCGTCGGCTGCGCCCGCTGCCACGACCACAAGTTCGATCCCATCTCCCACGCCGACTACTACTCCCTCGCCGGCATCTTCAAATCCTCGAAGACCATGGAGAATTTCAAGGTTGTCGCCAAGTGGCACGAGTACGTCCTCGCCCCCAAGGAAGACCGCGACCGTCTCGCCGCCCACGAAGCCAAAGTCGAAGCCAAGCGCAAAGAGATCGCCAACCTGACCAAGCAGGAGAACGATCGCATCGCTAATATCGCCCGCCGCCAGCTCGGCGCCTACCTCCGCGCCGCTGCCCATCTGCAGCGCGACTCTCAGATTCAGATCGCCCCCCTCGAAACCGCCCCCTCGGCCATCACCCGCGCGGCCGCCTCCTTTGACCGCGGCAACATCCCCCGCACCCTCGAAAAGGGAAAAGCCAACACCCCGCCCCAATCCACCGGCCCCTACTTCGCCGAATACACCATTCAGGTCCGCGCCGCCGGCCACTACCAGATCGACATCCTCGACCTCGAACGCGGCGCCGGCACCGCCGACCTCCACGTCAACGGCGTCTGGGCCAAGCGCGGTCTGCCCCCGGTGCAGAACCGCGCCGCCTCGCCCGAAACCGGCGGCTGGAGCTACCTCGCCATCGTCCCCCTCAAGGCCGGCGCCAACACCATCCGCCTCGAACACGCCTCCCGCTTCCCCTACTTCTCCCAACTCCTCATCGCCCGCCACACCCTGCCCCAAACCCCGCTCACCGGCGTCCAGGTCGCCGCCCGCTACAACGTCCACCCCGGCTTCCTCGAACAGCTCGTCGAGTACTTCGACCGCTCCGCCGGCGCCCCGGCCAGCGTCCTGTACGCCTGGGAAGTGCAGGGCACCGGCGCCCCGCTCTCCGCCTGGGTCTCCCCCGCCGCCAAGCTCTTCCCCACCGTCCCGGCCACCCCGGACGCCCTCGCCGCCCGCTACGAAACGCTCTTCCAGCAGTCCCTCGCACCGAATCTCACGGACCCCGGCCTCAAAGCCCTCCACGAGTTCCTCCACGAAAAGTTCGGCCCCTTCCGCGCCCCCGCCGACGCCCGCCGCTTCTTCGCCCCCGCCGCCCAGGCCCAACTCAAAGTACTGGACGCCGAGCTCAAAGCCCTCGAAGCCGCCACCCCCGAATTCCCCCGCGCCATGGGCGTCCGCGAAGGCGACCAGATCGACGACCTCGCCATCCACCTCCGCGGCAGCCACTGGAACCTCGGCGCCAAAGTCCCCCGCCGCTTCCTCAAAGTCCTCGCCGGCGACAACCCGCCCGCCATCGGCCCCACCGAAAGCGGCCGCCTCCAGCTTGCCCAGTGGCTTACCGACCCGGCCCACCCGCTCACCAGCCGCGTCCTGGTCAACCGCCTCTGGCGCTGGCACTTCGGCCGCGGCATCGTCCCCTCGGTCGATAACTTCGGCCGCCTCGGCGAAAAGCCGTCCAACCAGCTTTTACTCGATTGGCTAGCCCTTCGTTTTGTCTCGAGCGGCTGGTCGATCAAAGCCATGCACCGCGAAATGATGCTCTCGGCCACCTACCAGATGAGCAGCGACTATAACGCCAAAGCCGCCGAAGCCGACCCCGAAAACGTCCTCCTCTGGCGCATGCCCCGCCGTCGCCTGGAAGCCGAAGCCATCCGCGACGCCATCATCGCCACCGCCGGCGCCCTCACCGTCGACCACCCCGGCGGCTCCATGCTCACCTACAAAGATCGCCAGTACGTCGCCAACACCGCCAAGGGCTCCAACGTCGACTACGACCGCCCCATCCGCTCCATCTACGTCCCCCTCCTCCGCAGCTCCCTCTACGAGGTCTTCCAGGCCTTCGACCTGCCCGACCCCGCCTCCTCAAACGGCGACCGCGACTCCACCGTCGTCGCCCCCCAGGCCCTGTTCATGATGAACAGCTCGGTCATGCTCAAGAACTCCCGCCGCCTCGCCGAATCCCTCCTCAGCCGCCAGGACCTCGACGACACCGCGCGCATCCGCCTCGCCTACGAACGCGCCCTCTCCCGGCCGCCCACCCCCGGCGAGATCGACCAAGCCCAAACCTTCCTCGCCCAAATCCAGCCCGACTGGGCCAACGACCCCATCAAAGCCTGGCAGAGCTTCGCCAAGTCCCTGCTCTCCGCCAACGAATTCATCTACCTGAACTAAACACCCTCAACTCAACTCCATGACCCGCCGCCACCTCCTCCACTCCGCCTCCGCCGGCTTCGGCTCCCTCGCCCTGTCCGGCCTCCTCGGCCTCGAACAGGCCCGCGCCGCCGCCGATCCCCTCGCCGTCCGCGCCCCCCACTTCCCCGCCCGCGCCAAGCGCGTCATCTTCCTGTTCATGCACGGCGGCCCCTCGCAGGTCGACACCTTCGACTACAAGCCCCTCCTCAAGCGCGACCACGGCAAGCCCCTGCCCTTTGCCCGTCCCAAAGTCGTCTCGAGCGAAACCTTCAATCTGCTGCAATCCCCCTGGGCTTTTAAACAGTACGGCCAGTCCGGCGCCTGGGTCAGCAGCCTGTTCCCCGAACTCAGCAAGTGCGTCGACGACATCTGCTTCGTCAAGTCCATGTACGGCTCCAACTCCCGCCACGGCGGCGCCCTGCTCGAACTCCACACCGGCTCGGACACCTTCATCCGCCCCGCCATGGGCTCCTGGATCACCTACGGTCTCGGCACGGAAAACTCGAACATGCCGGGCTTCCTCACCATCTGCCCCACCCAAAGCCACGGCGGCGCCAACAACTTCGGCTCCGCCTTCCTGCCCGCCCCCTACGCCGGCACCGCCATCGGCTCGGTCGGCATCCCCGCACGCGACGCCCGCATCCCGTTCATCTCCAACACCGAAACCCCGCGCCCCATCCAGCGCAAAGAGATCGACTACTCGCAGAAACTCAACCGCCAGCAGCTCGCCCTTACCGGTCCGGACCGTGCTCTCGAAGGCCGCATCGAGTCCTTTGAACTCGCCTTCCGCATGCAGGCCGAAGCCCCCGAACTCCAGGACCTCGGCCACGAATCCGAGGCCACCAAGAAGCTCTACGGCCTCGACAATCCCATTACCGAGGACTTCGGCCGCCAGTGCCTCATGGCCCGCCGCTTCTCGGAAAAAGGCGTACGCTTCGTCCAGGTGTCGCACACCTACAAGTGGGATCAGCACGAACGCCTCAAGCGCGACCACGCCCAGAACGCCGCCGAAGTCGACATCCCCATCGCCGGCCTGCTGCGCGATCTGAAGTCCCGCGGCCTGCTCGAAGATACCCTCGTGCTCTGGGGCGGCGAGTTCGGCCGGACGCCTACGGCCCAGGGCTCCGACGGCCGCGACCACAACCCCGAGGCCTTCACCATGTGGATGGCCGGCGGAGGCGTCAAGCCCGGCCTATCCTACGGAGCGACGGACGACTACGGCTACTACTCGGTCGAGAACAAGGTCCACTTCCATGACCTCCACGCCACCATCCTCCACCTGCTCGGCCTCGATCATCTGAAGCTCACTTACCGCTACGCCGGCCGCGACTTCCGCCTCACCGACGTCCACGGCCACGTGGTGAAAGGCATTTTGGCTTAAGGCGCAACAGGTCCTGTTCAATCCGGTCGCCGATCCGGTCGGCCCGCTTCTCGTCCTCCCAAAGCAGGCGGAGCGAAAGCGCGGCGTACCGGATCAGCGTGTCGTCGTTGGGAATCGTCGGGGTGGGAAGCATCCTCGTTTCTCCTGATCGCTAACGCGCTAACGAGCAGAAAAAACAATCAACTTCCCATCCCGCTACACACGCGGCCTTCGGATCAGAAGTAGATCTTGGCCGCGAACTGAATCACGCGCATCGGGTTCCGCAAACTCCGGATCTCCGCGTCGCGGGGCCCGTCCGGCGTAACCGAGCTCGTCGTCGTAAAGCTGATCCCGTTCGGCTGCCCAAAGTTCGGCGTATTGAACAGATTGAAAAACTCGGAACGGAACTGAATCCGGCCCTGCTCGCCCAAGAACCGCAGCTTCCAGTTCTTGTACATCGAGAAGTCCATCGTGTTCCCTCCCGGACTCACCATCGCGTCCATCGCCGCGTTGCCATACTTGCAAAGGTCCGGCCGCCCGTTGATGTTGCAATCGGTCCGCCGGAAGGCTTGCGTGTTGTACCACCGCTGCCGCGTCGCCTGATCGAGTAACCGCCCGTCCTCCAACCGGTCCGGCAGCGTAAACCCGCCCGTATTCAAGTTCCCGCCGTTGACCGTAAACGGGAAACCCGTGCGCAGGGTGTAGACGCCGTTCGTCTGCCACCCCGCCAAAAACGCGCCGGCTACGCCCTTGAAGCGGTTCAAGAACGGCATCTCGTACACGAAGTTCAGCACCGAGTTATGCGTAACATCGAAACCGAACCGCGACCGCGCCTGCCGCCGGTCCCGCGGGTTCTGATACCCATTCGAAACCCCCGCGCCGCTCTCGTTCCGCCCGTACCCCTCGCCGAGCGCCTTCGAGTACGTGTACGCCCAGCCGAGCACTAGCCCATGGCTATACCGCTTCTCGATATTCACCTGCAGCGCGTGGTAACTGCCGTTGCCGTAGGAGTCGAGATACCGGATGTTCCCCGTCCCGAAGATCCGCGGGTTGCCCGCCGCATCCACCTCGCCCTGCGAAACGTGGAACGGATAGGGCCGCCGCGCCTGAATGTTCGTATTCAGATACGCCGGATCCGGGTTGTTGAACGTCACCGTGTTATCCAGGTGGTTCGTCTTGCTCCCCACGTAGCCCACCGTCGCCAGCACGTTAAACGGCAGCTCCCGCTGCAGGTCAAAACTCCACTGCCAGTGGTTCGACGCCTTGTTATCCGGCGGCACCAGAATCGTATTCCGCACCGAAGCGATCGATCCCGCCCCGGCGCCGTAGATATTCCCCACCGAATTGATAAAGCCCGGCCGCAGTCGCACCGTCTGCACGTTGTAACTCCGTCCGGCGTACTCGTACGGGAACACGGGCAGAATATCTTCCTGCGTCTGGTAGGCGATCGTTCCCGAAATCGGCGGCACCAGGTTCAGAATCGTGAAGTTATTCAACTGCTGCGCGTTGGCAAACCACCCGAAGCCCGACCGGATCACCCACTTGTTCGTCGCCCGGTAGGCCAAGCCAATCCGCGGCATGAAGTACCGGTTGTCCGAGTTATACGACGACCAGTTCACCTTGTTCACCTCGGGAACCACCGTCGGCAGGCTCCGCCCGTCCGGCACCCGCGTCAGCACGTCCAAACGCAGCGAGCGCCACGCCCCGAACGAATCAAGCGGCACCTGGAACAAATCCCACCGCACGCCGATGTTCATCGTCAGCTTCCGCGTCACCTTCCAGTCATCGAGGAAGTAACCCGACCAACGGTTCTGCCGCGGCGCCGTATACGGGAAGCCCTCGCCCGTTTCCGTGTTGCCAAAATAGCCCATCAGCCAGCCCGCCAGGCTGTAGCCGCCCGGGCAGCAGGCAATCGATCCGCGCGGCACGTTCGCCGCCGCCCGGTCAAGCAGCAGACGCCGGAACTCAAAACCGGCTTTCAACGTATGCACCCCGCGCGTCATCGACAGGTTGTTCGTAAACTGGTGCACCGTGTTGAAGTCATAGCCGTTGCCGCCGTCGCGGTCCCCGCCGATAATCGTCGACGGCAGCCCCACCTCGCGGTCGGTCAACTTCCGCCCCGAGGTCACCCGGAACTGACCGAGACCCAGCGAATCGAGGTCAAACCCCGTATTCGTGCGCGGGTTCAGCGTGTTGTTATCGGACTTGTTCAACCCGTAGCGGAACTCGTTTACCGTCGTAGGATTGATAATCCGCACCCACTGCGCCGCCATGTTCGTGTTGATTGACGTGACAAAGTAGTCAAAGTTCGGGTTAATAAACCCGTTCCTCCAGCTGCCGCGGTCCGTGATGAACCGCACAAACACCTTGTCCTTCGAGTTCAGCGTGTGGTCGATGCGGAACATCGTCTGGTTGTTGCTGATCACGTTCGGCACCGACCCGCGCGCGTTGATGTCGAGCGGATCGGCCGGCGCGAACATCGGCAGCGGCAGAAAACGGTTGATGAAGTCCTGCGCCGGCTTGCTGATGCGCGACGGCGGAATGATGTTGGTTATCCGGCCCGAGGAGTCCCGGAACGGCTCCCCCGTGGTCGGGTCGAAGATGATGGTAGGCTGCCGGATCGGCACCCCGGCGGCATTAAGCGGCGGCGTCAGCAGCGACGAAAAATCACCCCGCCGGAACGACTCGGGAAACCAGAACGCCTCCTGCACCACCTCGCGCGTCTCTCGCCGGCCCTCAAAGTTGAAGCTCCAAAACGTCCGGTCCTTGCCGTTGTAAATCTTTGGAAACAGCACCGGACCGCTCACGAAAACGCCAAACTGGTTCCGCCGCAGCACCGGCTTCGGCGAGAGCCGGCTGCCCGCCGGCTGCTGAAAGTTTAAAAAGTAATCCTTGGCGGCGAACTTATCGTTGCGCAGAAACTCGTAGAGCGTCCCGTGGAAGTTGTTCGTCCCCGACTTCACCACCATCTGCATGATGGCCCCCGAGTTCTGCCCGTACTCGGCCGAATAGGACGACGTCTGCACCTTGAACTCCTCGAGTGCGTCAATTGACGGCGAAAATGAGGCTGTGTTGATCCGGGGCTCCGTCGCAATCACACCGTCGAGCGTCACCTGCTGATTCACCTCGCGCTGCCCGTTGGCCGAGATCGCCACGCCGTTGCCGGGAATCGGAAAACCGCCCGACCCGTCCAGACCCATCCGGATGCCAAACTGCACCCCGGGCACCAGCACCGCCAGCGTCGCCACGTTGCGCCCGTTCAACGGCAGCTCCACCACGCGCTTGTTATCGATGTTGCCGCCCACCGAAGCATCTTCGGTCTTCAGCGCCACGCCCGTGGCCGTCACCTCAATCACCTCGGTCGACTTACCCACCTGCATTGAAAAATCCACGCGCGCCTTCTGTTGCAGCTGCACCGTGATATTCTTCTGCTCCTGCGTTGTAAAGCCGTTGGCCGTTACCTTAATCGTGTACTCGCCCACGTCAATGAGCGGGAAGTTATAGTTCCCGCCGTTATTGGTAACCGTCTGCCGGGTCTCCCCGGTCGACGCCCGGCGCAGCACCACCGCCGCGCCCGGAATCGATGCCCCCGACGGGTCCACCACCGTTCCAAGTATCTCTGTCGATGTCGTCTGCGAAAAGGCGACACGGGATAGCAGCAACAATAACCACCAGGATGAGAAAAGCTTCATCATAACCTCGGATCAGATTGAACTACTTCCGGGTGATTATATACGACTCGACAGCCAATTACCTCCCCTACCGCGCCCCGGCCGGCAGGTGTGTCGTTAGATAACGCGCAATCAACCCGTAAAGATGCAAACTCGTCCCGGCTCCCTCCGCAATCGCGTGCGTCCGGTTCGGGTAGTCCATATAGTCAAACGGCTTACCCAACTCAATCAGTCGGTTCACCAGCTTCTGCGTTCCCTGTATGTGCACGTTATCATCCCCGGACCCGTGCACCAGCAGTAACTTCCCCCGCAGCCCCTCGGCGTAATGAATCGGCGACCCGCTCCGGTAGCCGGCCGCATTCTCCTCCGGCAGGCCCATGTAACGCTCCTGATAGATCGTGTCGTACAGCCGCTGATCCGGCACCGGCGCCACCGCCACCCCCACCCGGAACACATCCGGAGACCGGAACAGCAGATTCAGCGTATTCGAGCCGCCCCCGCTCCATCCCCACACCCCCACCCGCGACAAATCCACGTAACTCCGCAACCTCCCCAACGCCATCACCGCCTCCGTCTGCTCCTGCGCCGAGATCACCCCCACCGCCCCATAAATTGATTTCCGCCACGCCCTGCCCTTCAACGCCGGCGTCCCGCGCGTATCGAAACTTGCCACCAGATACCCCTCCGCCGCCAACGCCCGATGGAATAGCCCCCGCGCTCCCATCCAGGAATCGGTCACCGTTACCCCGGCCGGTTCCCCATACACATACACCACCAGCGGATACCGCTTGGCCGGATCAAACCCCCTCGGCTTCAGCAACCACCCATCCACCACGGGACCGCTCGCCAGCTCTAACTGCAGAAACTCCACCGGCGGCTCCACCGCCCCCGCCGCGTTCGCCCGCAGCGCCGCGTTGTCTTCGAGCAGCCGTACCCGCCGGTGTTCCGGCAGGCTCACTAAGTCCACCACCGGCGGCCGGTCAAAACGCGAGTAAGTATGAAACGCCCACCGGCCATCCGGCGAGATATCGTAGCCATGTGTCCCCGGCTCCCCGGCCGGCGTCAACCGCGTCGCCGCCCCCGGCCGCCCCACCGCGCTCCGGTACAGATACCGCTGCGTGGCATTCTCAGGCGACGCCAGATAATAGATGCCCTCGCCGCCCGGCGCCACGCCCTCGAGCGACAACACATCCGCCCGTTCCGGCGTCAGCAGCACCGGCGCCCCGCCCTCCCGCGGCGCCGCATACACGTGCCGCCACCCGTCCCGCTCGCTCAGCCACAGCAGCCGCTTGCTCTCCGGCAGCCAATCAAATCCGCCCCGGCGGTCATCCCCCGGCGGCACGTCCACCCACGCCGCATCCTCGTCCGTAAACATCACCCGCGCCGCCCCGCTCCGCGGGTCGGCCACATACACCGTCGCCCGGCTCTGCCGCCGGTTCAACTGCCCAATCGCCAACCCCGTCCCGTCCGTCAGCCACTCCATGCGGAACAGATAATGCTCGCGCGGGTCGCCGGGAATCGCCATCCACCGCGGCGCGCCGCCCGTCACGCTCACCACCCCCACCCGCACCGCCGCGTTCCGCCCCCCCGCCTTCGGGTATGGAATCTGCGTCACCTTCGGATACAGTGCACTCGTGTTATCGATCAATGCAAACTGTTCCACCCCCGTCACATCAAACTGCCAGAACGCCAAGCCCTGCCCGTCCCGCGACCATCGGAAGCCGTCACGAACGTTCAACTCCTCCTCGTACACCCAATCCGAAGCCCCGTTCACCAGCGTCGCCGACCCGTCCGTCGTCAATGCCCGCGGCTTGCCCGTCCCTACCTCCTCCACCCACAGGTTATTCCCCCGCACATACGCCACCCGGCTGCCATCCGGCGAAAACTTGGCAAAGCTCAGCGACGAAGCGGGCGCCCCGGCCCCCAACTGCTTCAACGTACCCGCTGTCCGGTCCAAAACCCAGTAGTCGCCCCGCGAGTTCGTCCGCCAAACCCGGCGCGACTCCGTGTAAATCAGCAGCCGCTTGGCATCCGCGCTCCACTCATAGTCGTCCACCGTCAGCGCCCGCGCTCCGCCCGCCGGCGTCAGTTGCCGGGCCGGCACCACCACCTTCCGCTCGCCCGACGCCGTATCGTACTCGACAATCTCGTGAGCGCCCGCCGCGGTCGTCTCCAGCGTCGTGTAGCCCGCCCCGCCCCGCACCCACCGCGCCGGACCGAATCGCTTCTGCGCAAACGCGGGGGAATCGAAGATTCTGGTTAAACGCGCCGCCAACTCCTCCGCCCCCTCCAGCCAACAGGGAAGAAAGAGCAACAGAGCGGCGGCGGCGCCTCCGGGTCGAGCGGGGAACATCCCGGTATCCTAGCAGACCGCCCCGCCTAGAACTGAAACCGTCCAATCAGCAGTAGATTCGAGTTCGCCGTACCAATGTCGGAAAACGCGCCGCGCGTCGCGCTGCCAATCCGCGCAAACGCCCCCGGCGTGTTCGCGTTAAACGAACCGTTCGGATCGCCGTACTGCGGCTGCTTGAACGGCATGTTGTTGCCGTCGAGCCGGATCTGAAAACGGAACCGCTCCTTCAGCGTCCACCACTTGGCAATCGAAAACTGCGTCCACGCCAAGCCCGGACCCTCAAACACATTCCGCCCCAGATTCCCCGGCGTAAACGCCGCCGGATAGGCAAACGAACTGAAGTTCAGATACGGATTCTGCGCCTGCGTCGGAAAGCGGTTATCTCCCAGCGTCCAGTTCTGCACCTGCGCCGCCTGATGCGTCGTCAGGATGTTCGGCCGCGCTTCGCCCGGAAGATACCGGTTCGGACTCCCCGCGAACGATACGTTGAAAGGCGGCCCCGACTGCAGCGTCTGCGTCATCGTCAACTGCCACCCGCCCAGCACCGCGTTCCCCACCCCACCCGTGTTCAGGAACCGCCGCCCCCGGCCAAACGGCAAGTCATACGACATCACCGTCACAAACCGGTGCCGCACGTCATAACTCGCCCGCCCCTTCTCGAGCCGCCGGTTGTAGTAGGTGATCCCGTTATCGCCCGTCTCACCCTCGTTCTCGGTAATCGTCTTGCTCCAGGTGTAGAAACTGTTGAACATCAACCCGGCCGACATCCGCTTCTCCACCCGCACCGTCCCGCCGTGATACGAGTTATGGCCGAAGTTCGAAAACAAGCGCACCTCGCCAAAGTGCGGATACGGCAGATAGTTCTGCACCCCCGTGAAAATCGTGTTCAGCGTATTCAGATCCCGCGAGATATCCAGGGGTAGAACGTTCATGTTCCAGTTATTCAACAAGCCGACTCCCGCCTGCCCCTGGTACTGCCCCTCCAACACCCAGTTATTCCGGAAGCTCCATTGCAGCCCGCCCGACCAGCTCGTAACGTAAGGCAGCCGCATATTCGGATCCCACAGGTGCGCCTGCCGCCCGCTGTAGTTGGTACCCACAAACGGCACCGACCCGTCCTTCTGCACATCGTAAGTAATCGGCCCCGGCCCCTGCGACAGCCGGAACACGTGCCGCGGATCCCCCACCGCCGACTGCAGATTCGCCGTCGCCAGATACTCCTGAAACATACTGTTCCGGTCCGTGGCAAAAACATCCTGATGCACCAGACCGAGCGAAGCCCGGAACACGATCTTCGGATGGAAGTTCCACGCCAGGCCCAGCCGCGGCGCAAAATTGTTCAAATCCTTCCGCGCCAGCGGACCCGCCTTGTGCACAATCGCCCCCATCCGCCCCGTCAGCGCGTCCCGCACCGTCGGATCAAACTGCGACTGCTGCCCATACTTGGTCTCAAACGGGCTCTCGTAGGAGTACCGCACCCCCAGATTCAACGTCAGGTTCCGCAGCGGCTTCCAGTCATCCTGGAAATACGCCTGGTGCGACCACCACCGCGGCAGCCAGCTCGCATAATCGCTGCTGAACGTCGCGCTCGTCACCGTACCGAGCAAGAACGAGGCAAACGGATTCCCCGTATTCGGCGTAAATGGCGCCGCCGTCGCGGTTCCGCCCCCGGTGAAGTTATAGGTTCCGCCCGGCAGCGCCGAAGCCGTCGCGTTATAGCGCGTCCGCATCAACTCATAGCCGAACTTGATCGTATGCTTGCCGGCCACCTTCGATACGTTGTTCTGCAGCGTGATATCTTCCCCGATGTTCTGGTAACTCGGCAGCGCCCCCAGACTGTAGCCAAAATTGAACAGCGGAAACGTCTCCCCGGAGACGTTCGGAATGCCCAGTTTCTTCGCCCAGTCCCCGCCCTTGGTCAGCGCCGTCTCCTTCAGCACCCGCCGGTTGAAACCCACCCGGAACTCGTTGCTCACCGTCGGCGACAGGATCATCATATCGGCGAACACCACATTGTAGTGGTCCACTAACTGCGGCTGCGCGTTCGGGTCAATGTCCAGCCACGCGAACTGCGCCTGATGGTCCCCCTTCCACGCCCGGTGAATCGACTGCGAATATCGCCCGTAGGCCTTGTGGTTCGAATTGAACTGATGGTCCACCTTGAAATCAATCCGCGTCCGGTAAATCTCCTTCGGCTGGTTCTGCACGAGGTTCTCCGTCGGGTTCGTCGCCCCCGGAATCCCCGCCTGGTTCGGCTTGTTGAACGGCGTCCGCCCCAGAAAGTTCACCGCCACCGGATCAAACAACGACCGCGGCACAATGTTACCCGGAAACGGATCCCGCACCCACGTCCCGCCCTCCTGCCGTGTCGTATACGGGTTATACACCGGCAGAACCCGCGGCGTCGTCTGCCCGCCAAACGAAAAATCGCCGTTCATCATCGCCTCGGTCGGCACCGTCGTCCGCGCCGACGCCGTGCCCGCCATCTCGGCATGCCGCGCGATCCCCGCCAGGAAAAACGTCCGGTCCTTGCCCCGGTACAGCTTCGGCAGGTTGAGCGGCCCGTGGATCAACCCCGTCGACTCGTTGTAGGTGAACGGATTCGTCCGCGCCAACTGCTCGAGCGCCGTCCGGTGCACCATGTTCTTGTTGATGTACCGGTTCTCCACGGCCCCGTGCAAATCGTTCGTCCCCGATTTCATCACCATCGACATCAATCCGCCCGCCGAGTGCCCATACTCCGCCGGCATCCCCGTCGTGTGAATCTTCACTTCCTCAAAGGCATCCTGTGTCGGGGATACCTGCTCGTTCGGACCGCCTAGGTTCCCAATTCCCGGCTCCTTCCCGTTCACCCCGTCCACCTGATAGCCAATCGCCCGCGACCGCTGCCCCAGCACGTGGTATCCGTTCATCGAGTTCGTCCCCGGATAGTAGTACATCATCCGCACCGGCCGCTTCTGGCTCACCGGAATCGCCACCAGCGTCTCGCCCGAAAGCACGAGCCCCGAAGCCGATGTCTCGGTATCGAGCAGCGGCGCCCCACCCGAAACCTGCACCGTCTCCGTCACCCCGCCCAGCTGCATCTCAATGTCAATCCGCGGAATCTCGCCCGTCCGGATCGTCACACCTTCCCGCACATACTTCTTGAACCCCGCCATCTCCACCGTAATCCGGTACGTCGCCGGCGCCAGGTACGGAATGTAGTAGCTCCCCTCCCCCGTCGTCAGCACCTCCGACGTAAACGCGTTGGCCGGGTTCACCACCACCACCTTCGCCCCCACCACCACGGCGCCCGTCGAATCCACCACCGTCCCGACCAGCGTTCCGGTTCCGGTCGTCTGCGCCCACAGCGCGCTCAAGCAAAAAACAAACATCCCTGCCCATCCGGGCAGCGGGCGGCGAAAAATTGGCAACACAAAGATCTCCAGGAAAGGAAAGAGCAAAAATAGACAGCGCGCCGTAGTCCATCACACTCCCCCACCCCCTGTCAATCCGCCCCTACCAGATCCCGATCACCTTCCACCAGATTCCCCCCACCCCCAACCACACCACCACGTTCACCAGCGAGACCAAAAACCCGATCCGCCACCACTCCCCCTCCCCCACATACCCCGACCCGTAAAACACCGGCGCCGATCCCGTCCCGTACGGCGTCAACCCCGCGTTCAAATTCGAAAAATACCCCAACGGCAGCGCCGCCACCAGCGGCGGCGCCCCCAGCGCCAGCGCCGCCGTCAAAAATGCCGGATACAACGCCGTTACCTGCGCCGTCATACTCGCAAAAACATAATGCACATACAAATAAACCAGCACTAACACCACCAAACCGGCCAGCCAACCCATCCCCGCCAGCCGCCCGAACAGCGCCTCCGACCCCACCTTCACCGCCCCCCCCGCGTTCAACTCATCCGCCATCATGATCAGCGGCGCAAACCACAACAACACATCCCACGCCTTCGTCTCCCCCACTAACTCCTCCCACCGCAGCAATCCCGTCACTAACTGCGCGCAAATCCCCACCAGCGCCACGTACGCATTTCCCACCCCGTGCCACGGCGACGTCACCCAACCCAGCATCACCATCCCCAAAATCACCACCAATCCCCGCTCCGCCCCGCTCATCGCCCCCATCTCCCGCAAACGCCCTACCGCCAACTCCCGCGCCGGACCCGTCTCCGTCAGCTCCGGCGCATGCCACCGCGAAATGCAGTACGGCACCGCCAACCCCGCCACCGCCGCCGGCACGCAACTCCCCGCCAGCCAGCCCAGCCACGTAATCTCCACTCCGCCAATCTTCATCGCCATCTGCGCCATCAACGGGTTCGCCACCATGCTCGTCAAAAATACCGCCGACGCCAGATAGTTCCCATGGAAACAAACCAGCATTAAGAACGACCCCATTCGCCGCGCCGTCTCTCCCGGCTCCGACCCAAACGCCAGCGCCAAACTCCGCGTCACCGGAAACACCACGCTCCCACCCCGCGCCGTATCCGACGGCACAAACGGCGCCACCACCATCCCCGCCGCCACCACCGCATACCCCAACCGCAGCGGCGTCGTCGCAAACCGCGCAATCAACTCATACGCCACCCGCATCCCCAACCCCGTCGAACTCACCGCCCGCGCAAACAGATACGCCGAAAAAATCAGCCACACCGTCTGGTTGCTGAACCCCAGCAGCACCCGGTTCGCCGGCACCGTCCCCGTCACCGCCAGCAGCGTCATCGCCACCAGCACGCAGGCCCCCATCGCCATCGGCTGCACCACCAGCGCCAGAATCGTCGCCAGAAACACCGCCACCAGGTGCCGCTGCGCCTCGCTAAACCCCGGCCACGGCAAAAAATACAGCAGCGCCCCCGGCGCCAACACCATTACCCAACGAACCAGTTTCTGTCTCAAGGTCCACCATCATATCCCGCCCGGAAAAATTTTCCCGGGCATACTGGACTCTTTTGGTCCCCTATCCTATACTTGCAAGTAAATGGCAACTACGATTCAGGTCCGCAAGCAGTGCTGCGAAACCTATCTCTCCCGGGGCACCCGCTGTTCCATCTGCCCCTGCCTGCCGCAAAACATGGCCACTGCCGAAGCCTGCCGTCTTGAATGCGCCTCGACGCAGGGCACCTGCGGCCGCCGTTTCACTCGCAACATCCCCTCCCCCTTCGCCGTCCTGCAAGCCGCCGTCAAATAGAACTCAACCCTTCAATCGCGCGTAGTAATCCCGCGTCAGCTCGAAGATGCTCCGGCCCTGCGGTCGCTCCAGCCCCCGCAATACCCCGACCCGGTCCCCCGCCGTCCGCTCCTGCCCCAGCTTGAACTTCGCCTCTACCTTATCCACCGTCATCTCGTAAGCCACAATCTGCTGCCGCATCCCCTTCAAATACTCCGGATGCATCGAACCGAGCTCCCACGCCTTTCCCGCCCCGTACTTCTTTTCGTTCCGCGTCACCAGTTGGTCCAGGCTCCGCGCAAACGCCGCATCATCGTCCACGCGCCGCGGTTTGCCATGGCAATGCACCACCGCGAAGTTCCACGTCGGCACTGTCGGCCGCGCCGCGTACCAGCTCGGCGAAATGTAGGCGTGCGGCCCGTGAAACACCGCCAGCGCCTCCGCCTCCCCGTTCATCGCGTCGTTCTGCGGGTTATTCTTCGCCAGGTGCCACCACACCTTACCCCAACTCTCGCCCCCACCCGGCCGCTCGTAGATCGTCGGCACGTTCGTCACCCGGATCCCCCCGCTTGCCGTGATCACCATGGCAAACGAGTACTCCTCGAAAAACCCCATCAACAGCTCCCGGTCCCGCTCTACGTGCCGGTCGGGAATGTACAAACTGTCCGAGGCCGCCTCGGCCGCCGCGGTCAACCCCGGCAAACCCAGAAGAAAATGACGCCGCTCTGCCATGCCTCAATGTAGCATCCCCCACTGCCACGCCTCGCCCGATGCCGCGGTTTGACAATCCTTCGGGAATCGGCAAACACTTGGGGGTAATGGGAACCGCCGAACGCCGCGCCCGCGAAAAAGACGCTCTCCGCCAAAAAATCCTCCAGGCGGCCAGCGAGCTGTTCCTCCTCAACGGCTTCGACAGCGTCACCATGCGCGCCATTGCCGACCGGATCGAATACGCCCCCTCCACTATCTACCTCTACTTCAAAAACAAGGTGGAAATCGTCGATGCCATCTGCGTTGAAACTTTCGAAATCCTTATCGAACGCCTCCACGGCATCGAACAACAGGGCCTCCCCCCGCTCGCATCCCTCGCCGCCGGCATCCGCTGCTACATCGAATTCGGCATCGAACACCCCCACCAGTACCGCCTCGTCTTCGGCAGCGTCCCCTCCGATCCCTCCATCGAATCGGCCGAATCCAACCTCCTCGGCCGCCAGGCCCTCGAACACCTCGTCCGCATCATCGCCGCCGGCCAACAGGCTGGACTCTTCCCCGCCACCACCAACCCCGCCTCCGATGCCCTCATCGTCTGGTCCCACATGCACGGAACCACCTCGATCCTCATCAACGACCACGGCCGCTACAACTTCCCCTGGCCCTCCAAAGAATCCATGATCGAACGCAGTGTCGATCTCATCACCAAAGCACTCCTCTCCCCCGCCGCCTAACCCCCTCGACAAAAACCAGATGTTTTCCTGAACAGTGTTCACAAAACACTTGACACTGCCAAGTCACGCTCCCATAATGAACATTGTTCAGTAATTTTTCACTGGTCAATACGTGATGAGCATTCTAGCCTGGAAAAACCTCCTCCACGATCGCGTCCGCCTCATCGTTACCCTCACCGGTATCGTCTTCGCCCTCGTCCTCATCGCCATTCAATTCGGCATGTTCCTCGGCTTTCTCGATACCGCCGCCAACATCGTCGAAAACAACTCCGCCGACCTCTGGATCTCCGCCCCCGGCATCCCCCATGTCAACGGCGGCTCCCCCATCCAGGAATCGAAACGCTGGAAGGCCCTCCAAGTCCCCGGCGTCACCCGCACCGCCAACTTCGCCATTTTCTTCGTCAACTGGAAACTCCCCAACGGCGCCTTTGAAACCTGCCAAATCGCCGGCTTCGACCTCGACTCCGGCATGGGCGGCCCCTGGAACCTCGTCGCCGGCCGCGTCGAAGACCTCCGCGGCGAAGACACCGTCATCATCGACGACCTCTACAAAACGAAACTCGGCGTCCACAAAATCGGGGAAACCCTGGAAATCAATGGCAAACGCGCCCGCATCGTCGGCTTCACGCACGGTATCCGCTCGTTCACCACCGCCCCCTACGTCTTCACCAGCTTCAAAAACGCCCAAAACTACATCCCCATGCGGGAGCACGAAACCATCTTCATCCTCCTCCGCACCGCCCCCGGCGCCAACCTGCCCGCCATCAAAACCCGTCTCCTCGCCACTATCCCGGGCATCGAAATCTTCACCCACGACGAAATCCTCCTCCGCACCCGCAACTACTGGGTCTTCGGCACCGGTGCCGGCACCACCACCCTCATGGGAGCCATCCTCGGTCTCCTCGTCGGCATCGTCGTCGTCGCCCAAACCATCTACGCCGCCACCATCGACCACCTCAAAGAGTTCGGCACCCTCAAAGCCATGGGCGCCACCAACGGACAGATCTATCAGGTCATCATTCTCCAGTCCGCCCTCGCCGCCGTGATGGGATATGTCTTCGGCATCTCGGTCGCTCTCGCCATCGTCGGCTCCACCGCCAACACCGACCTGCTAATCAAGCTCCCCTGGCCCGTCGCCCTCGGCATCTTCGGCCTCACGCTCTTTATGTGTATGAGCGCCAGCCTCCTCTCCATCCGCAAAGCCACCACCATCGACCCCGCCATGGTCTTCCGCGGCTAGGACACTCCCATGCAGCCACTCGTCTCCGTCTCCCACCTCGTCAAAGAATACGGCTCCGGCGCCAACCGCTTCCGCGCCCTCAACGATGTCTCCCTCGACATCCACGCCGGTCAGGTCCTCGTCCTCATGGGACCCTCCGGCTCGGGCAAAACCACCCTCATCTCCATTCTCGGCGGCATCCTCAGCGCCACCTCCGGCAGCGTCCGGATCGACGGCCGCGAAATCGTCGGCATGCCCGAAAGCCAGCGGCCCGCCCTCCGCCGCGATCTGTTCGGCTTCATCTTCCAGGGCTTCAACCTCTTCCCCGCCCTCACCGCCGAAGAGAACGTCGCCATCATGTGCAAACTCAAACACGTGCCCCAACCCGCCCGCGCCGCCGCCAACCTGCTCGAATCGGTCGGCCTCGCCGACAAGCGCAACGCCTACCCCGCCGACCTCTCCGGCGGCCAAAAACAGCGCGTCGCCATCGCCCGCGCCCTCGCCGGCCACCCGCGCATCCTCCTCGCCGACGAACCCACGGCGGCCCTCGATTCCGTCAGCGGACGCAACGTGCTCGAAATCCTCAGCGGACTCGCCCGCCAAAACAACCGCGCCGTCGTCATCGTCACTCACGACCCCCGCGTCCTCGAATACTGCGACCGCATCGTCACGATCGAAGACGGCCGCATCAGCTCCGACGAACTACGTCGTCACATCCCCCCCACCCCAGGAGATATCGCATGAAAAGGTACATCGGGCTCTTCAGCCTCCTCTTACTCGCCGCCCTCGGCTTCTTCCTCTCCCGCCGCAACGCCGGACCCGCTCAACCCGCGCCGGCCACACCCCCTCCCCTTCCCACCCGCTTCGCCGTCGTCGCCCCCGGACGCGTCGAACCCGTCTCCGAAGAGGTCGCCATCGGCACCGAACTCGACGGCCGCCTCGCCGCCGTCCTCGTCGAAGAGGGCCAAACCGTCCGGCGCGGCCAGGTCCTCGCCACCCTCGTCAACGCCGACTTCTCCGCCCGCGTCCAACTCGCCGCCGCCGCCCTCGCCGAACGCCGCGCCGAACTCGACCGCCTCCGCAACGGCGCCCGGCCCCAGGAACGCCAGGAATCCGCCGCCTTCGCCGGCGAAGCCCGCGCCGTTCTCGAACAAACCCGCGCCGAACGGGACCGCCGCCGCTTCCTCCTCGACCGCGGCGCCATCTCCCGCAGCGAATTCGAAGCTGCCGAACGCGACTTCGCCGTCGCCCAGGCCCGCCTCGAAGCCACCACCCAGCGCGCCAACCTCATCAGCGCCCCCACCCGCGAAGAAGAAATCCGCCGCGCCGAAGCCGAACTCGCCGCCGCCGAAGCCCGCCTTGCCGAGTCCCGCGCCCAACTCGCCCGCACCGTCATCCTCTCTCCCCTCAATGGCCTCGTCCTCCGCAAACGCAAACGCACCGGCGAAAGCGTCTCCACGCAGATGGCCACCCCCATCCTCGTCCTCGGCGATACCTCCCGGCTCCGCGTCCGCGTCGACGTCGACGAAACCGACGTCGCTCGTGTCGCCGTCGGCCAAAAGGTCACCCTCCGCGCCACCGCCTACGGCGAGAAAGCCTTCACCGGCGTCGTCAGCAGCATCGGACGCATCCTCGGCCGTAAAAACATCCGCACCGACGAACCCACCGAACGCGTCGACACCAAAATTCTTGAAACCCTCATCGACCTCGACCCGGGCACCGAACTCCCCATCGGGCTCCGCGTCGACGCCACCATCGGAGGTTAATATGCGCTCACTCTTACTCCTGATCCTCACCACCGCCGGCCTCGCCGCCCAAACCCTTACCCTCGAGTCCGCCCTCGAACTCGCCGCCAAACAAAACCCGGGCGTCCAACTCTCGCGCCTCCGCCTCCTCGAGCGCCGCGCCCAAACCGACGCCCTCCGCGCCGGCTACCTCCCCCAGGCCGACCTGCTCGTCTCCGCCACCCGCCAGACCAGCAACCTGCAGGGCATCGGCCTCGTCTTCCCCGGCTTCCCCTCCCGCATCGGCCCCTTCCGCACCTTCAACGCTCGCCCCGTCCTCTCCCAGAAGGTCATCGACCTCTCCCTGCTCGCCTCCGTCCGCGCCGCCCGCCACACCGAATCGGCCGCCGCCCGCGACGTCGAAGCCGTCCGCGAACAGACCCAGGCCGCCGTCATCTCCCTCTTCCTCGAAACCTTCCAGGCCCAAAGCCGCCTCCGCGCCGCCCGCGCCCGCCTTCAAACCGCGGAAGCCCTCCTCGCCCAGACCACCGAACGCGAAAAAGCCGGCGCCGCCTCCCAACTCGACCTCGCCCGCCATCGCCAGCGCCGCGAAATCGAACAAACCGAACAGATCGCCGCCGAACAGGACCTCGCCCTCCTCCGCCCCGCCCTCGAAGAACTCCTCGCCGCCCCCCTGCCCGGCGAACTCGCCGAACCCAGGCTCCGCCTCACCTCCCTCGATTCCCCCGCCCAACGCCCGGACCTCCACGCCGCCCGCGACCGCGTCCAAGCCGCCGAACAGGATCTCGTCCGCGCCCGTCGCGCCCGCTGGCCCCAACTCACCGCCCTCGCCGACTACGGTCTGCTCGGCGCCGGACCCGACTCGGCCATCGCTACCTACAATCTTGGCGCCACCCTCCAGATCCCCCTCTGGACCAGCGGCCGCCTCGACGCCGAAGTCCGCGCCGCCACCGTTCGCCTCGAACAGGCCAAACAGGAGGTGCAGCGTCTCCAACTCGCCGCCTCCCGCCAGGCCGCGCAGGCCCAAACCTCCTTCGCCGCCCAAACCCGCGCCGAAGTCTCCGCCTCCGCCGCCGCCCGCGCCGCCCGCCAGGTCCTCGAGCTCACCACCCTGCGCTACCAGTCCGGCCTCGCCACCACACTCGATACCGTCGCCGCCCAGGAAGCCCTCGCCACCGCCGAAGACCTCGAAATCCGCAGCCGCTACCAGGCCCAACTCGCCCTCGCCCAGCTCGCCTTCGCCTACGGCGACGTCCGCACCGCCCTCCCCTGACCACGCGCCGGCCCCCGGGTGGCCGAAGGCGATCCCCCCGATTCGCCCCGCCAGCCCGCTTCACCTCGTCGCGGATCTGCCCCCGCTACCCTTAGAGAAGCCCATGCGGAGGCGACCGCTTTAACGGGGAATAGCCAGCCCCGCCTGGGGCGCCAAACGTCGCCGTCAGCGGCGGCGCCCTCAAGAAACAAATCGCTCCCTCCCCACCCATCACCAAAAACAACTGCGCCCCGGCCCGTATGGGCATCGCGGCCAATCGCCTCTATCCGTACCACCCCACCTCACGCCACCCCCACCTCACGCCACCCCCACCTCACGCCACCCCCCGCACAATCTCAATCAACTCCACCGCCGTCCGCCGAATCGGCCGCGTCAGCGGCAGCTTGGACAGCTGCAGCAACAACGTCACCGCCTTCGCGCTCACCCGCAGCAGCTCCCGCGTCCGCTCCTGCCCCGCCGATTCGTCAATCAGCCAGAACATCACAATCCCCATCTGGTACAGCCACAACACCGCCGGCACATGCGGCCCGAGATCCTTCGGCAAACCCTGGTCGGCCACCATCTTCGCCAACCACACCATATCCGCCTCCCGCATCGGCGCGGTCTCCCGCCCGAATGGCGACACCGGCGAGGCCGGATCCGCCCCGTTCCGCAGCAGCGCCCGCAGCACCCCGCGATTCGGCGCAAACGCCTCCAGTTTCACCTCGACGTACCGGGTCAGCCGCGCCTCGAGTGGCGTCTTCTTTCCCGCCTCCGCCGCCGCCCCCAGCCCCTCCTGCATCGACGCCCACGCCTCTGCGTAAAAGGCCATCACAATCGCCTCTTTCGACTCGTAATAGTAGTAGGCTGCGCCCGTCGCCACCCCCGCCCCGGCCGCGATCGCCCGCATCGTCGTCTCTTCAAAACCTTTCTCGCGAAAAGCCGCCAGCGCCACCTCGTAGATCCGGCGGCGCGTCTCTTCCGATCGGGCCATCTTATTGCTAGTCATGTTCGCCTCCAGCCTAAAGCACCGCCGCGCCCGCGTCAAGAAAGCTTGAACACGTTCAACCCCACGGCATCCCCACCCCCTTTTCTCCCAAACCCGGTGCGGCCCCCTCCTCGGTCAGGTACCCGATCCCCGCCGCCGGCCCGTCCGCCGTCATCCCCGAAAGGCGGCCATGCCAACAACCGCGCCGGGCAGACGGCATCGATGCGCATCCGCGAAGGGGAAACCGCACACTCCCTCATGGCCATCCCCAGCGCCCTCACCTTCGCCCGCCGTCCCGACCGCGGGAGAATCACCTCCTCGCCGGCCGCTACCTGATCGAGCAGGCGAGATCCCTGCCCCGACGCTGCGTGGACATTTCCGTCCGTCCGGACAACATCGTGGACGAAGTCCGCTATCGGGTCAACCCGGCCGGACAAGCCAGCCCTTCGACGGCAACGCGCCCTCTGGCCAACCGGATCCGCCCGAAGCCGGCCAGCGATCACCTGGGTCAACCTCCCCAAACCTCTGGCCCGAGCAGGGAACCTTCAAAACGACCGGCCAAAATGCACCCGCCCGGGCTTCATCGCTGCTGTTTGCACCTGCGAATGCAGGCGAGCCGCTCAGCGGCGCCCGGACGCCAGCGTGGCAAAAATGCCGGCCAGCGCCTTCATCCGCTGCGCATCCGCCGGCGATTTGGCCGCCGCCGCGTCCCTCTCCAACTCGGTCGCCAGCGCGCGACGGGTCGCCGCGCTGCTCAGCCCGGCGTGCAGTGCCGCAATCCGCGGCGCCGCGAGCGCCCCGGAGCGTTCCAGCTGGTCAATGTAAGCGCGCGCGACAATCGCGTTCGCGGGCCACTTGATCTTGGGCTGGTTCTGCACATTCAGTTCGTCAAAGTGAACCTGGTTGGCGGCGTCAATCTCGCCCTGGGTGAGAAACTGGCTGGGCACCAGTTTGAACACATCAACGCCGCGCGCGATCTCCGCGCCGTAGATATAGCCGTTGTACCAGTAGGTGGACCACTGCCCGCCCAGGACGCGCTTCCCTCCATCAATTGGACCGCGGTCAAAATAGGCCACCTCAAACGGACGCGCCGGGTCGGTAAAGTCGAGAATCGAGACGCCGCCCTGGTACCAGGCCTGGACCATCAGGTCACGGCCGGGCACCGGAATCAACGACCCGTTATGGGCAACGCAATTCTCACTTTCGGTCTGAGCAGCGGGCATCTTGTAATAGGAGGCGAGCTTCAGCTTCCGGTTCTCCAGGGTGAAGATGGCGTTGGCGCCCCAGTGCATCGGATCGGTAGCCCGGCAGCGGGGCTGCGCGCCGCCGCCCCATTCGTCGGTAAAGAGGACCTTGGTGCCGTCGTTGTTGAAGCTGGCCGAGTGCCAGAACGCGTAGTTGGGGTCGCTGACGGCGTCGAGCCGCTTCGGGTTCCGCGGGTCGGCGATATCCAGCAGAATGCCGTTACCCGAGCACGCCCCGGCGGCCAGGCCCACGGCGGAGTAGACCGTAATGTCGTGGCACTTGTCGGTGACAGAGGTGGACTGCGAGCCTTCGCCATGAGCGCCGCCTTTCCAGAGGCCGTTCGGAGCGCCGGTTTTCGCATCGGCGAAGATCCGGGGACTGTTCACGATAGCGGCTTTTTCGGGGTGGGCGAGAGGCACCTTGATGATGTCGATCCGGAAGAGGGCCGTGTCGGGATTCTGCGACGGGTCGCCGCCGGAGCAGGCGGGGACCTCCTCGGCCTGCCGCACAAGACCGGTGCCCGAGACATAAACGTAGAGGTTCTCCTTGTCGTTCGGATCGATCACCAGGGTGTGCGTGTGGGAGCCGCGGCACGTCTGGACGGCAGCAATCTGCTTCGGGCGGCCGATGTCGCGGATGTCAAAGATCCGGACTCCCCGGAATCGTTCGCTGCTGGCCGGAGGCGGCTGGCGGGGCGGACGGCCGCCCGGGGGTTCGGGGGCATCGGGCGCAGGAGGCGGCGGGCCCGCGGGAGGCTTGTAGCCGGCGGGCACGGGCACGCCCTGCGAACCGCAATCCACGCGCCCGTTCATCGCCTCGGCGGACATGAACAGCAGATGGCCGTACACGGAGACATCGCCCTGGCCGCCCGGGCAGATCAGGGACGTCAGCAGCTTCACCTGCGAGGGATTGTCGATATCGTAGAAGTTGACGCCGTTGTAGTTGCCGACAAACAGATGGTTGCCCGAAAAGGCGAGGTCAGAGTTGGTGGAGCCGTACTGCTGCAGCGGAGCGCGGCGGCCGGGGCGGGCGGCGCCAACTTCGCCGGCCGGCGGATCCGGTGGGGCGGTGGGGGCATCGCCGGGGGCGAAACCGGGGGGCTTTGGTAGGGTCGCGATGCGGACGAGCCCGAAGGCAACCTCGCCGGCATCGTGCAGGCCGGCCTTGAGACCAATGCGGGGATCGTTCGGCGCCGACCGGGGGTTCGTGTAGACCTCCGGGGCGCGGGCTTTGGCGGGGTCCCCGGGCTTGGCGGGGGCGCCGGGCTTCGCGGCCGGCTCCTGAGCGAAGACGGAGAGACAGAGAGAGAGGGAAAGGCAGAGGGAGAGGGCGAGTTGCGTCATCAGCGGGCCTCCTTCTTGAGCATGCCGCGCATGGTTTCAATCTCGGCGCGTTGCGTGTTATCGACATCGGTGGCGAAGTCGAACAGAGCGGGATCCTGGCCTGCTCCCGGCTGTTTGAAGAGCTCCTCCACCATGTCCAGAGCGCCCTGGTGGTGTTGGATCATGCCGGTGAGGAAGAGGTGGTCGAATGCCGGCCCCTTGGCGGCGGCGAGAGCGGTCATCTGTTCCGGGGTGAGCATACCGGGCATGAGATGGTGGGCGCCGTGGTGGTGTTGGTGGGGCAGCGCGGTGGGCTTACCGCGGTCGACGAGCCAGGCCTTCATGGAATCGATCTCGTCGCTTTGGGAGATCGTAATGCGCTCTCCGAAGGCGAGGAGATCCTTGCTCGCGCCGCGCGTGCGCAGCAGGGCCACCATCTCAACGGCCTGCGCGTGATGGTGGATCATGCCCTGCATGAAGGTGACATCCGGGTCGGCGACCTGAAAGGTTTGAGCGGCGGCCTTTTCCGGGGTGAGCTTGGTGGGTGGTTTGCCCGGAGGGCCGGGGCGGACGATGGAGACTGGCTTGGCGGCAGGTTTTGCCGGTTGGCCGAACGTGAGAGCCGCGCTGCTTAGAAACACGGCGGAGAAAAGGGTCCGGATCGCCATGCGTAATTATGCTCCGGGCGAATCCGGGGCGTCAAGCAAACAGGCACAGCACGAAGCCATCGGAACGCCTCCCACTTTGCTGCCGCATGGACTCCCGCCCTCTTGCCGCGGGGAATCCCGCAAGCCCCCACCCGCGCTCCCCACGCGCCAGCGCAACCAGGACCGCAAAACCGATTGGCCGGTCGAGGCAGCGTCACGCCCGCCTCCGGAGTAGCACCTCCGTTAAAGTCAGCGTTGGACCGGCGATGACGTCGCGCAAACAGATAACTGCACGCGGGGAAAGCAGAGGCTTCGGGATAAGACTCTTCGGCGGTAACAATCCGGCGCCCCACCGATTCCACATTCGCCGATTTCGCTGTCCATGCCTGTCGGGTCGGTGAATCGCGGAGGGTTATTGCGGTCATACTCAGAGCGGTTTAGCCGTTGAGGGTCCACAAAACGATCCGCCTTGACCCAAATTGGATCAGGATTCGTAAACCGCCCCTGCGCCGCCGACATATACCTCGCCCCAAAGTAATCCTTCAACGTCTGGTGATAGAACTCGACTACTTGCTGCAACGCCTCCTGCTCGTCGGCCTCCGCTTTCACCGGCGTTTCCAGCTTCGCCGTCGTGCCCTTCTTCACCACGCGAGCGTCGCCAGCGGCTAAAGAAGGTCGCCAGCGGCTAAAGAAGAAAGAAGAATGATCGGCTTTGAGCAACTCGACGGCATGCCGGAAGCTCACTCCCTTCGTCTTCATGACCCAGTCGATGGTCGCCCCGCCCTCGTTGCACTTCCCCAGGCAGTGCCACAGGTTCGTCTTCGGCGACACCACTAGGCTCGGCGTCTTGTCCTCATGGAACGAACAACGCCCAAGCAGCGCCGCCCCGTGCCGCTTCAGCTCGACGCCGAAGCCCAACACCAACCGCTCCAGCGCCACTTCTTTCTTTAGCCGCTCGGTTTCTTCTCTGGGATGCGTGCCATGAAAATGGCCTCCTTCGCAATATCCTGTCAAGCCCCCAGGGACGGTATATCGCCTGGTTACCCGAGACGGTAGCATACCGTATATGGATCTGCTGTTTTCCCCCCTCCATGCGACACTGGCATCCGTAATGCCGAAGCCCTCCAAACACGCGCTTGCCCCCTTGCCCGCCAGCAACGAAACTCCTGGCCAGCGCCTCGCCCGCCTCCGCCGCGAACGCGGCTTCACCCTGGTCGAACTCGCCTACCGCACCGATCTGGTCCAGGCTCTCGTCTCCGACTTCGAACGCGGCAAACTCCGCCGGAACGCCGACATGATTCTCCGCTTCTCGACCGCACTCGACGTTTCCACTGACGACCTGCTCCAGCCCTCTAGCGGTCCCAAGCCGGCTCGCAAGACCAGCCGCCGGGTTCCCCAGCGTCTCGAACGCATTGAGGCCTTGC
>JADCJL010000267.1 GCA_020247055.1 Acidobacteriaceae bacterium
ACTCGCCCCTCCCGCCGGGCCGAAGCGAGTCCGTTGTGCGCGGTTCCAAAAAGAGCGCACAGGCCGCTTCGGCGCGGCACCCATGGGCGAGGGACTCGCCCCTCTTGCCGGGCCGAAGCGAGTCCGGCGTGCGCGGTTCCGAAAAAGTACCAGAGCCGCAACGACCAGTTGAACCAGGCCGACGGCGATAAAGCCCGCCTCGACATCGGCCGCGAAACCTTCCGCGTCTATCCCGCCGGCGACCCGCCGGCGCCCCGCGGGCGACGAGGACAAGCCCATTCTCGAACGCAAAAGCGCCCGCGGCTTCGGCTGGGCCACCGACCTGCACGGGCAAAACTTCCTCGCCTGCGTCCGCACCCGCCAGCGCCCCACCACACCCATGGCCCTCGGCGCCCAGGCCGCCCTCGTCGTCCAACTGGCCAACCAGTCCCTCTGCGAAGGCCGCCGCATCACCAACACCCTGTTTCCGCAAGCTTGACTCGCCGACCGGGCTGTGATGCAATGCCCCACCATGCGGCCCTGCCTACTTACTCTGCTGCTTCTGCTTCCCGTCTCTCTTCCCGCCCAGGACTCCCGCGGCCAAATCCAGGGCCGCGTCACCGACCCCTCCGGCGCCACCGTCGCCTCCATCTCCGTCCGCGCCACCAACAGCGCCACTAACGTCAATACCGCCGTCACCACCAGTAACTCCGGCGACTTCCTCCTCCCCTTCCTCGCCCCCGGCACTTAAGAAGTTACCGTCGAAGCCCAGGGCTTCAAAAAATGGGTCCAGCGCGGCGTCGGCGTCCAGGTCAACGACCGCATCACCCTCAACGTCGCCCTCGAAGTCGGCAGCCTCGCCGAAACCGTCTCCGTCTCCGCCGACGCCCCCCTCGTCGACGCCGCCTCCGCCTCCCTCGGCACCGTCATCGACCAGCGCCGCGTCCTCGACCTCCCCCTCAAAGACGGCAACCCCATCATGCTCACCAGCCTCAGCCCCGGCGTCATGAACCTCTCCACCGGCGGCTGGTCCCGCCCCTTCGACAACGCCTCCCCCTCCGCCGTCGCCATCTCCGGCAACCGCTCCGGCACCCACGAGTTCACCCTCGACGGCGCCCCCAACACCACCGGCGGCGGCGGCAACGTCGCCTACATTCCCCCCGCCGGCGTCGTCGAAGAGTTCAAAATCCAAACCGCCACCTTCGACGCCGCCAACGGCTTCGCCTCCGGCGCCGTCATCAACGTCTCCCTCAAAGCCGGCACCAACAACCTCCACGGCCAGCTCTACGAGTTTTTCCAAAACCCCGTCCTCAACGCCAACAGCTACTTCAACAACCTCTCCCGCCAGCCCCGCGCCATCGTCCGCCAGAACCGCTACGGCGGCAGCGCCAGCGGCCCTCTCGTTCTCCCCAAGCTCTACAACGGCCGCAACCGCTCCTTCTGGATGTTCGGCCACGAACAGATCAAAGACACCTTCCCCCGCGAAACCATCACCACCTCCGTACCCACCCCCGCCATGCGCTCCGGCAACTTCGCCGCCCTCCTCAACGTCGGGCCCCAGTACCAGATCTACGACCCCTTCACCATCGCCTCCGCCCCCAACGGCCGCTTCAGCCGCCAGCCCCTGCCCGGCAACATCATCCCCCCCAGCCGCCTCTCCGCCGTCGGCGTCAACCTCCTCAAATACTTCCCCGAACCCAACCTCCCCGGCACCGCCGACGGCTCCAACAACTACACCATCCTCGTCCCCGACATCGACGACTTCTGGAGCCACGTCGGCCGCATCGACCACGTCATCAGCGACAAAAACCGCTTCTTCGTCCGCGGCGATGCCAACCGCCGCCGCACCATCGGCGAAAATCGCTACCGCAACGAAGCCTACGGCAATCTCTACTTCCGCAACAACATGGGCTTCGGCGCCGACCACGTCTATATCTTCAAACCCTCCCTCCTCCTCAACACCCGCTACAGCTACACCAAGTACTTCGACAACCAGGACCCCCGCAGCCTCGGCGCCGACCTCGCCTCCCTCGGCTTCTCCCCGAACTTCGTCACCCAGGTCAACTCCATCGACGCCAAAGCCATGGCCATCCCCAATATCGCCATCGCCGGCTACTCCCCCCTCAGCCCCAGCGGCACCTTCCGCGCCTCCCGCGACATCCACTCCCTCGCCGCCAACGTCACGCAAATTGTCCGCAACCACTCCCTCAAATACGGCTACGAAGGCCGCTCCTACCGCGACTTCCGCACCGACCTCGGCCTCGCCTCCGGCAACTTCACCTACACCACCGACTGGACCCGCGGCCCCCTCGACTCCTCCCCCGCCGCCCCCATGGGCCAGTCCCTCGCCGGCTACCTGTTCGGCCTCCCCACCGGCGGCTACATCGACTTCAACGACAACTACGCCCAGCAGGCCCTCGTCCACGGCCTCTACTTCCAGGACGACTGGAAAATCTCCCCCCGGTTCACCCTCACCCTCGGCGTCCGCTACGAACTCGGCCTCGCCACCACCGAACGCTTCAACCGCACCGTCCGCGGCTTCGCCGCCGACGCCGCCAGCCCCCTCGAAGCCGCCGCCCGCGCCGCCTACGCCCGCAGCCCCCTCTCCGACCTCGCCCCCGCCGACTTCCGCGTCCGCGGCGGCCTCACCTTCGCCGGCGCCGACGGCCAGCCCCGCGGCCTCTGGACCCCCGACCGCAATAACTTCTCCCCCCGCGTCGGTTTCGCCTACCAGCTCAACCGCAAAACCGCCCTCCGCGGCGGCTTCGGCCGCT
This sequence comes from Acidobacteriaceae bacterium, assembly GCA_020247055.1. Lineage (GTDB taxonomy): Bacteria > Acidobacteriota > Terriglobia > Bryobacterales > Bryobacteraceae. The sequence continues at coordinate 2,754 of JADCJL010000267.1, forward strand.
TCTTCGATCTCGACCGCCAAACCGTCAACCAGTCCGGCTTCTCCCGCCGCACCCAGCTCGTCACCAGCGTCGACAACGGCCTCACCTTCGCCGCCAATACCGCCAACCCCTACCCCGCCGGCATCCAGCGCCCCAACGGCCAGGCCCAGGGCCTTCTCACCTTCGCCGGCCAGGGCGTCAGCTACTTCAACGAACGCCTCCGCACCCCCTACGCCCACCGCTGGCAGTTCAGCCTCCAGCGCGAACTCCGCAAAGACCTCGCCCTCGAACTCGCCTACGTCGGCGCCGACTCCGCCGACCTCCGCATCAACCGCCAGATGAACGCCATCCCCGCCCGCTACCTCAGCACCTCCCCCGTCCGCGACCAGGCCACCATCGACGCTCTCAACCGCCAGGTCCCCAACCCCTTCTTCCCCAACCTCCCCGGCACCGGACTCGGCGCCGCCAACACCAGCCGCGGCCAGCTCCTCCGCCCCTTCCCCCAGTTCACCGGCGTCTCCGCCGTCAACAACGACGGCCGCTCCACCTACCACTCCCTCCAGTCCCGCCTCGAAAAGCGCTTCTCCGCCGGCTTCACCTTCATGGGCGCCTACACCTGGTCCAAGTTCATCGAAGCCACCAGCTACCTCAACGAAGTCGACGAAAACCCCGAACGCGTCATCAGCGACCAGGACCGCACCCATCGCCTCGTCGCGAGCGGCATCTACGAACTCCCCTTCGGCCGCCAGCGCCAGTTTTTCGCCAACATGCCCAAAGCGGCCAACGCCCTCCTCGGCGGCTGGCAGGTGCAGGGCATCTACCAATACCAGTCCGGCCAGGCGCTCGGCTTCGGCAACGCCATCGTCACCGGCGACCTCCGGAACCTCACCCTCCCGGCCGGCCAGCGCACCATCTACCGCTGGTTCAACGTCGATGCCGGCATCGAGCGCAACCCCTCCCGCCAGCTTGGCTCGAACCTCCGCTCCCTCTCCTCCCGCTTCGGCTTCTTCCGCGCCCCGGCGCTCGACAACTGGGACCTGTCCGTCATCAAGAACGCCTACTTCACCGAGAAAACCTGGCTCGAATTCCGCTGCGAGTTCATCAACGCCTTCAACAAAACCCAGTTCTCAGCCCCCAACACCACCCCGTCGAGCACCGCCTTCGGCACCATCACGGCCACCGCCCAAATGCCCTGCATCGTACAGTTGGGCCTAAAACTCTATTTTTAGGCCCCGTCCGGGCCGTATAATCAAGGGATCTTGTTGAAAACGCTCCTCCTTCTCCCCGCCCTCGCCCTCACCACCCTCGCCCAGGACCCCCGCGGCACCATCCTCGGCCGCGTCACGGATGCCTCCGGCTCCCCCGTCCCCAAAGCCGCCATCAAAGTCATCAACGAAGCCACCGGACTCACCGCCTCCACCTCCTCCACCGAAGCCGGCGACTACCGCGCTCCCTACCTCAACCCCGGCTCCTACCGCGTCGAAGCCGAAGCCGCCGGCTTCTCCAAACTCCTCCGCCCCGCCGTCCAGGTCCGCGCCACCGAAATCGTCGCCCTCGACCTCGAACTCAAAGTCGGCCAGGTCTCGGAGTCCGTCGAAGTCAAAGCCGAAACCCCGCTCCTCAATACCGCCGACGTCACCCTCGGCCAGGTCATCGACCAGCGCCGCATCGAAGAACTCCCCCTGTTCGCCGGCAACGCCATGGACCTCGTCCACCTCGCCCCCGGCACCGTCAACGGCACCAACCTCCGCCTCCGCAAAGCCCCCTTCAATGCCGCCCCCAGCCAGTTCGGCACCAACGGCACCGGCAACAACAACAACGACTTCACCATCGACGGCGTCGTCAACGTCTACTCCGACGGCACCGCTCCCCGCGTCGCCTTCTCCCCGCCCCAAACCGCCATCGCCGAGTTCAAAGTCCAAACCTCCGCCTTCGACGCCTCCGCCGGCTTCTCCCTCGGCTCCAACGTCAACGTCACCACCAAGTCCGGTACCAACGTGATCCACGGCGAGTTCCACCACTGGCTCCGCCACTCAAAACTCGACGCCCCCACCATCTTCCAGAACCGCGCCGGCCAGAAACTCGCCCTCTACCAGGACAACCGCTTCGGCGCCTCCGCCGGCGCCCCGCTCTCCCTGCCCAAGCTCTATTCCGGCAAAAATCGCACCTTCTGGTTCTACGCCTTTGAAGCCAACCTCTTCGGCGACCCCAACGTCGGCAGCCAGATCTCCACCGTTCCCACCGCCGAAATGCGCCGCGGTGACCTCTCCCCCCTCCTCCGTCTCAACGCCAACAACCAGGTCTACGACCCCCGCTCCACCGCCGCCGTCGCCGGCGGCCGCTTCCAGCGCCAGCCCTTCCCCGGCAACATCATTCCCCCCTCCCGCCTCGACCCCGTCGCCCAGAACATGCTCAAAGCCTGGCCCGCCCCCAACCAGCCCGGCACCTCCGACTTCCGCAACAACTTCTTCCTCTCCGGCAAGGCCCTCGAAACCTACTGGACCAACATCGGCCGCATCGACCACGCCTTCTCGGAAAACCACCGCATCTTCTTCCGCCTCCACCGCGACTACTGGCAGGAAGACAAAAACCGCTTCTTCGGCCCCGATAACATCACCGGCATCATCCTCAATCGCGTCAACCGCGGCGCCGCCTTCGACGACGTCTACGTCCTCAACCCCAACCTCCTCCTCAACGTCCGCTACGGCCTCACCCAGCAGGAGTTCCCCGAACGCCGCGTCTCCCGCGGCTTCGACCTCGCCAGCCTCGGCTTCGCCCCCAGCCTCGTCAACTCCATCGATAAGTCTGTCGCCACCTTCCCCCGCACCAACGTCGCCCCCTGGTCCGGCGTCTCCAACTGGGAGTCCGGCGACGGCACCACCGCCTCCCTCATTCACAACCTCAACTCCACCCTCACCTGGAACCGGGCCAAGCATACCCTCCGCTTCGGCTTCGACTGGCGCAACCTCCGCGAAAACCGCAATCGCTTCCCCAACAGCGCCTCCCCCGACCTCTCTTTCAACTCCAACTTCACCCGCGGCCCCCTCGACACCGCCGCCCCGCCCCAGGTCGGCGGCGAAATCGCCAGCTTCCTCCTCGGCATCCCCGCCGGCAACATGGGCATCAACGCCTCCTACGCCGAACGCAACTCCATCTACGGCTTCTACCTCCAGGACGACTACAAACTCTCCCGTAAACTCACCCTCAACCTCGGCCTCCGCTACGAAGTCGAATCCGCCACCACCGAACGCTACAACCGCGCCGTCCGCAACTTCGACTCCACCACCCCCCACCCCATCGAAGCCCTCGCCCGCGCCCAGTACGCCGCCGCCCCCATCCCCGAACTCCCCGCCGCCCAGTTCCGCGTCCTCGGCGGCCTCACCTTCGTCAACGCCGGCGGCAACCCCCGCGGCTATTGGGAAACCGCCAAGGGTAACCTCATGCCCCGCTTCGGCCTCGCCTGGCAGTTCGACCCCAAAACCGTCCTCCGCGCCGGCTACGGCCTCTACACCGCCCCCCTCGGCACGCTCTACACCAATACCGAACCAGCCGGCTTCAGCCTCAACACCCCCATCCAGGCCTCCCTCGATAACGGCCTTACCTACATCGCCACCCTCTCGAATCCCTTCCCCAGCGGCCTCACCCAACCCCTCGGCGCCGCCGGCGGTCTGCTCACCAACCTCGGCCAGGGCGTCAACGCCTTCCCCAGCCGCCGCAAAAACCCCTACGCCCAGCGCTGGAGCCTCGGCTTCCAGCGCACCCTCGTCGCCGGCTTCCTCCTCGAAGCCTCCTATGTCGGCAATCGCTCCACCCGCTTAAACGTCCTTCGCAACATCAACTTCCTCCCCGCGCAGTACCTGTCCAAGAGCCCCGTCCGCGACCAGAACACCATCAACTTCCTCGCCCAGAACTTCCCCAACCCCCTCCGCGGCACCAACCCCATCTTCGGCGCCAACATCAGCCGCGCTTCGCTGCTTGTTCCCTTTCCCCAGTTCGGCGCCGTCAACATCTATGAGCCCATCGGCTACGCCTGGTACCACTCCCTGCAGATGCGCGTTGAAAAGCGCATGAGCCAGGGCTTCACCACCCAGCTCTCCTACACCTGGTCCAAGAACATGCAGGCCGTCGAGATGATGAACGCCCAGGACATCCGCCCCTACGAAGTCATCTCCGACCTCGACCGCACCCAGCGCCTCACCGCCTCCGGCATCTGGGAGCTCCCCTTTGGCAAGGGCCGCCACTGGGGCGCCTCCTGGCACCCGGTGCTCAACGGCATCGCCGGCGGCTGGCAGTTGAACGGCGCCATGCAGTACCAGTCCGGCGCCCCGCTCGGCTTCGGCAACGTCATCTTCAACGGCGACCTCAAAAACGTCAACCTGCCCCGCGGCCAGCGCAGCGTCGATCAGTGGTTCGATCTCAACGCCGGCTTTGAACGCAACAACGCCCTCCAACTGGCCTCCAATCTCCGCCAGTTCCCCCTGCGCTTCAACGGCATCCGCGGCCCCATCCAGGCCCGCATCGACCTCGGTCTCATCAAGAACTTCCTCATCACCGAACGCTGGCGTCTCCAGTTCCGCGCCGAAACCTTCAACGTCGCCAACTACGCCAACCTCGCCAACCCCAACACCACCGTCACCTCCGGCGCCTTCGGCACCATCACCGGCCAGGACCCGCCCCGCTCCTGGCAGGGCGCGCTCAAACTGACGTTTTAGGCCTTACTCTCTCCCCCCGATGCCGCGCGCGCTCAGCCACTCGGCCGCAAAGCGCCGCGGCTCCGCGTCCCGATGGGCAAACCACGCCCGCTGCCCCGGTTTCGCCATCGTCCCGGCAAACTCGCTCATCCACCGCCACTCCGGAATCTCCGCGGAGTCCGGCAGCCGCATGTAGCGATTGGTGGCCAGGATCTCTCGCGCCGTCTCCCACTCCTCATCCTGCCACCCGGGAACATCTTCCTCCTCCTCGTCCTCCCCGTCCTCGACGGCGCACAGCACCTCCCGCGAAATGGTCACCGCCTCCCCGGTCTCCGTATCCAGGAAGCGGGCGAGGAACTCGCCCCGCCCGCCGGGCCGAAGCCAGCCCGTTGTGCACGTTTCTAAGGAGATTCCGCACCCGCTACCACGCCAAAAATCGCGGACCGCGGCAACGCCCACCCACCCCTCAATTCGGCGGCGCCGGCCCTACCGGATAAGGCCCCGCCTGCTGCCCCATCAAATCCACCAGAAACGTAAATCGCTGCTGCGGATTCGTCACCCGGATCGGAAACACCTGGCTGAACATCTCCCCCGGAGCCCACAGCCCGTCACCCGCCAGGATCGGAATCATCGATCCCTGTCCCCCGTATCCGTCAATCGTGCACGGGCACGCCGGACCAGCTAGCGTCTTCACGAGAAAGTACGGACGAATCACAATCGCCCCCGTGCTCCCGTTCGTAAACTGCGCCGTCACGGTGTACACCGGATAGCCCGGCTTCGCCGTCACCGTCGGCGGCGCCGCCAGGCTGTTCACATTCTTCGGATCCCCCACCCCGCGCACCGGGTTCAGGCAAAACTGGCTCCCCGCCGGCTGCGCCGGGAAAGCCGCTATCCGCCCCAGCAGACAATCCACGGAAAGATTCAAATCCACCAGGTTTACCGCCCCATCCCGGTTCACATCCGAGTTCACATACTGCTGCACCCCGAACTGCAGCGGGTTACCCAAAATCAGCGCCGCCAGGCTATCCAGGTCAGCCGCGCTAAAGCTCCCGTCCACGTTGGTGTCGCCGTACGACGCCGTCAATCCGGAATCCACGCAATACGTGCTCCCCGGCTCCTGTCGCGGGAACCGGTCAATCCGCTTCAGCAGACAGTCGACGTAGAGGTTTACATCCTGCATGTCCACCACCTCGTCCCCGTTCACATCCGAATTGGCAAACGCCGGCGAACCCGCCGCCACCGGCGTCCTCCCCAGCACGAAATCCACCAGCCGGTTCAAATCCGCGAACTCGAATCTCCCGTTCAAGTCGCTGTCGCCGTATAGCGCCGTCCGCATCGCCAGCAGGACGTTGGCCGCCTGCGTGTAACTGAAATTCACCCCGTAAAGTAGCCCCGCGCCCCCAATCGCCAGATACTGGATATCGGCAAACGGCTCCACCGGAAACCCCGGCTCCCCGCTCGCCCGGATCTGCCACCGCTCCCCGCCGTCCGGCCCCCACGCCTTGGCCAGAAAATTATCGCCCGGCCCTCCCCCCGCAATCAGGCCTCCGTCCGCCGCCAGGATCAGTCCCTTTTGAAACTGATAGGATCCGCGCGCCCCAATCGTCCGCGTCCAGACCACCTCCTGGCTCGCCCGGATCGCCGCCACCACGGTTTCTCCGGGCGAACCGGCCGCAACATAAAGCACATGCGTGCCCGCTCCCCCGGTGCCGCTCGCCACCGCCAGGCTCAAACTCCGGCCCGGAAACGGCATCGGCACGGCCCACCGCTCCACGCCGCCGGCCGTGAAGGAGCGCACCGTGTCCACCAGATACGAACTCCCCGTCGCCGTCACGTAAATCGTCCCGTCGTCCGCCACCACCAGGTCTTCGCACGGAACCGACTTGCTCCACTGCGGCAACCCGTTCACGGTCACGGCCGTCAACTGCTGTCCGGTGCAGAGAACCGCTGTACCCGCGGCCGTCACGGCAAGGCTGCGGACGCTGATCTCTCCGCTCGCGGGGTACCGCCACTGCCGGTACGGCTCCAGGACCAGGCTGACCGTTCGTTCGTTCACGCACTCGATCCCTCCCGGCGACACGACAAGATAGACGGCACATCCCGCACTGCTGCTGGCGGGGACAAAACTCATGGCGCCCTCTATCTTGTAGCTCGCCCCCCAGCGCTGCGTGCCGTTGAGATTGTAGGCGTGCAGCGCGCTGCGTGTCGGCTGTCCCGCCGGTTCGGTTCCCCCGGTTCCCAGATACACAACGGGCTGACTGCCCTGCCGCCCGATTCCCAGACTCTGCAGGAACTTATGGTACGGGTCCGGTGCCTCGGGCACCGCGGCCGTCGTCCAGGCCCGCTCCCCGCTCGGACTGATGGCCGCTACGGTTCTGCCCTCGATCACGTACAGCATGCCGTCCGCGCCTATCACCGGCGCTCCGCTGGCAGCTTGCCACCCAAGGTACGGCTCGGATGGAATTCCAAAGGCTCCTTGGCTACTCCTGCGGCCGTCGTGCCGCGCCATGGGCCAACGGTCCGCCACCTGCGCCCAAACGGTCTCCGCCGCGACCGACAGAAGCACCGGAAAAATCATTCGCTGGATCTGAGAAATGGTTCTGGCTTGCATTCTCGTGTCCTCCTTAGGAACACCCCTGCCTCCTCCGCAACCGCCCTGCCACTTCCCTTCGGCAGCCCCAACCGCCTGTCCCGCCACCACTTCCCCGCCCGCGCGGCCCGCCCCTCCCCCGCGCCACCGCGCCAAAACACAACCCCGCCGTGGCGCAGTCCCCCCGCCCTGCGGATTTCGCGCCAACCACCCCTGCGGGTTCCGCCGCCGAGGTTACCATCCGTGCACCGAAAAGGAGACGCAATGGCGTCAAACCCTTCAGCGCCGTTCCTTTGGCGTAGGAATTCTTTTCTGTTCCAATCCGTGCCGTAACGCGTTACGGCACGAGCAGGATCCGGTCGATACGCCCCAAAAACTTTCCAGGGCACTGAACAGCTGAGGACCGAACAGGCCGACAAGTTGCGCGACAGATTGCGCGGCCCCGGCGTAGCGCCTGATGGCGGGGCATGACGCATTCCGCACCGCTTCCGACAGGCATGTTGCGGACTTACGGTTGCACCCGGCTAAGGGCTAAGCAGAGGGGATTCACGCAGCTACCCTCCGCGCCGACTGGCGCGTGATTTTCAGGGTTGTCGACCCGGACGCTTACCATGCTGACTCTGGGGACGATCACTGACACGAGGAGGGATATACCGTGGCGATGAAAAAACCACCCCATCCCGGCGGCGTTGTGTTGCGCCAGTGCCTCGAACCGCACGCCTCCTTTGCCCCATCGGCCATCTTCGCGGCGATCTCGATTGCACCGGCTAACAGGCCCATCGCTTTAACGTACTACGCTCCGCGATGTGCCGTTCCCGTATGACTTTGGGATGAACAATGCCCCTTCTTGAACACGAACTCCCATCCCTAATCCCATGGGAGCCGCAGGGGCCGGCATGACAGGTCAGCCAGCATGACAGGTCAGCCGGCAAGATCAGCTGCGCCAACGGCGCAACTCGCTAGTTCGATCCTTCTTGGCGCTCGGTGGATTGGCCCGGGCCCACAGTTACCGCTACCGTTACAAAAGGTCCGCAGCCGCGCCGATGCCGGGAACCAACGGGTTGAAGCGATCTTCCCCGTCTGCGGGTGAAGAGACCGGAACCACTGCCGCATCGGTGGCTTCGCCGGTCATTGGCACAACGCATTCGTTCGTCTGGCTCCACGCCGATTCCGCCGCCGGCGACCGCCGCGTCGGCCGGATGCGCGGATTTCCGCGGATTGACAGCAGAGCGAACCCGTTTCCTGTCCCGGTAGGCTTTACCAGGAATCATGGTTTCCCCGTGCCTCCCCTCAGGACGGCCGATTCTTCGCGGATTCCCGGCCCTCGGTATACTCCTCCAGCAGGGCCGCGATCTTCTCGTAGATGGCTTCCCACTCTTGCTGTAGCTTGCCGTCCTCCGCATGGTTGGACGCCGAAGCAACCCACCCGGCCAGGTCGTCCAACTCATCGAGCGTGTATCGGACCAGTGCGGGCTGACCGCGCGGGGGAACAACTCGCAGCCGGCGCGTGAGCTCTTCCTCGGCGAACGAGTATTTCAGAATCAGATCTCTTTCGCGATCGGTGAGTGCAAGCGGCAGACTCGTACCGGGCGCGATCCTCTTCTTCGGCAGGGCCGGAGTCGCGCCGCCTCGCAGCGCGTTGAGCAGAAAATTCGTTAGGCGATCTACCCCGGGCTTGGCTTCCCCGGCCCCAGGCTGGGCATCCCCGATTGGAACCGCGCGCTTTGCCTGCGGGCGCCGGTAGAAGGCCCGCTTCAGCGCGGCGTCGATTTGATCGAGCGGGAATGCCTCCGGGTCGAAGGGCCCGCGCCAAGCCAGCGACTCGACGTGTCTCTCGTGGCCAGGGTCCGCCAGGGCTTCAAGATAGTCGGCATACCCGCTCGGTCCGCCGGCATCTTCCGGTGGGCCGTTCCGCGCCCCGGCGATGCAGCGCGGGTAGAAGGTGTCGGGTTCGGGGAGAAGAATCGCCTCGAGCAGGATATCGTGCTGCCAATCGTCGCCGAAGTCATAGGCGTAGACAAAGCTGTCGCCAACCCGTTCGATGACACGGTGCAGCGGCACGCCTTTCTCATCCATCACCTTGCGCTCGTGGAAGTCGTCCTCCGGGTCGGGAACGCTGTAAACGCGCTTCCCGACGACGAAGTCGTGGAGGTGGTAGTCCTCCCCTCCTTCGCTCTTTTTCTTCAAGCTCCATCCCCGGCTTCTCCCCCAAAAGAGTAGCAACCCCGGGCATCCTCCTGACGGGGCCGCCGGGTAACTGCGGGAGTAGCACTCCCCCCTGCGCCCGCTTGCTCGTACCGCTTAGGAACCAAAGGGTCTGCTTCCCGATCGAAAAGACCCTGCGGGACGGCGGATGGTCCCTCTCCCTTCACATCCCATCGCCGCATCGACTCCGACGGGAAACGACGGCGCCAAACGGGACGCCTCCGCCTTGCCCCGCCACTCCACTGCCCACTCTCCGGCCCGCAGAACGCATCCTTCCGCCAAAACCATTCACGAGGTAAGAAAATAAACCTTATCCCAGTCATTCCAGATCATGTAACCCCATTTTTCGTCCCCTCCCCACCCCCGGAAATTTGGTCCCCCCGTGCTATAGTCCAAGCAGATAAGGAACCCCACGCCCTGACCGGCTCAACCCCTCAGGGCGTTTTCTTTTTCCCCAAGAGCTTGAAGATGCCCGACCAACTCACCCCCGAACAAAAAAAGGCCCGCCGCGCCGAAATCAACCGCCAGAACGCCCAAAAGAGCACCGGCCCCAAATCCCCCGCCGGCAAAGCCGTCACCCGCTTAAACGGCCTCAAGAACGGCTGCCGCGCCATCGTCATCAACCTCAGCCACGCCCCCGGCATCGCCCTCCTCACCGGCGAAGACGCTGCCGAGTATCAGGACATGGTCGCCGAGTACCACCACACCTTGGCCCCCACCACCCGCCTCGAAGTCGGCATCGTCCAGCGCCTCATCGACGCCCAGTGGCGCCTCCT
>JADCJL010000268.1 GCA_020247055.1 Acidobacteriaceae bacterium
AGGGTATTGAGGCCGAACAGGGGGTTGGAGCCGGGGATGAGGGCCATTTCGGCGATGGCGAGGCGGGGGATGAGGTCCCAGCTGACGACATCGCCGAAGGGTTGGTTGAGGCGGACGCCGTCCATATAGAGAGAGACGCCCTGGGGGGTGCCGAGGAGGGGGGAGGCGGTGTAGCCGCGGTAGTTGAGGTCGGGCTGGAAGGGGTTGCCCTGGATTTCGTTGAGGAAGACGCCGCCGAGTCGGCGGTTGGCGAAGTCGGAGAGGTCGAGGGCGCCGGAGGCGGTGAGGTCTTCGGCGGTGGCGGTTTGGATGGGGGCGGGGATTTCGGCGCGGGACTGGTTGAGGCCGGGGAGGGGGGTGGTGGCGACGACGGAGACGGCGTAGGTGGGGGCGCCGACGGCGAGGACGATGGTTTTGGTGACGGGGGAGTCGAGCGAGAGGAGTTCGGAGTGGGTGACGAAGCCGGGCTTGGCGAGGGAGAGGCGGTAGCGTCCGGCGAGGCCTTCGAGGGTGGCTTGGCCCTGGGCGTCGGTGGTGAAGCGGGTGGTGACGCCGCTCGAGAGTTGATCGAGCTGGCCGGTGGCGCGGACGGGGGCGCCGGAGGGGTCGGTGACGGTGAGGGAGAGCGCGGCGGCGCAGAGGAGAAAGAGGCTCACAGGTGGATATTCGTGCAGATGCTGTTTTGTTCAGGGTATTTTTAGAGAATGGCGGAGGCAGCGATTTGGCCGGGCGGCGCGTGGCCGCAGGCGGGGGAGGTAGCGGAGATGTACGGGCAGTGGCGGGGGCCGCTGCTGCGTTATCTGGGGGCGCTAGGTTTGCCCGGGGCGGATGCGGAGGACGTGGCGCAGGAGGTGTTTTTGGCGCTGTGTCATCATTTGCGGCGCGGGGGCGGGCGGGAGAATCTGCGGGGTTGGGTGTTCCGGGTGGGGCATAACCTGGCGCTGCGGCGGCGGGAGCAGATGGGGCGGACGGTGGAGGCGGTGGAGGCGGTGGAGGTTTCGGATCCGGCGCCGGGGCCGGAGGAGTTGGCGTTGCTGAGCTGCCGGCGGGAGCGGTTGCGGGCGGTGGTGGCGGCGCTGCCGGAGCGGGACCGGTGGTGTTTGTTGCTGCGGGCGGAGGGGCTGCGGCACCGGGAGATTGCGGAGGTGGTAGAGATTTCGCTGGGTTCGGTGGCGGCGTCGCTCGGGCGGGCGGTGGGGAAGCTGGCGGCGGTGGAGGGGCGATGAGGCACTGTACGGATGCGGAGTTGATGGCGATTCTGGACGGGGAGGGGGAGCGGGAGCATTTTGACGGGTGCGCGCAGTGCCGGGCGCGGGGGGCGGAGCTGGAAGGGGCGCTCGAGGAGTTTACGGTGATGCACCGGGGCGAGCGGGGGTGGAGCTGGCGGGGGTGGGCGGCGGCGGCGGCGTTGGTAGTGACGCTGGGCGGGATGGGGCTTTGGCTGGGGCGGGGGCGGACGGATTTGCCGGATCCGGCGTTGACGCCCGGGGCGACGCGGGCGATGACGCAGGCCGAGGTTTGCGTGGCGCCGGCGCAGGATGATGAACAGACGGCGCCACGGGCGATGGCGGCGGAGGTTTTTGCGCGGTACGGGATCCGGAACCCGGCGCCGCGGGCGTACGAGGTGGATTATCTGATTTCGCCGGCGCTGGGCGGGGCCGAGGAGGTGCGGAACCTGTGGCCGCAGCCGTACGGGGGGAGCGTGTGGACGGCGCGGGTGAAGGATGCGCTCGAGGATTATCTGCGCAAGCGGGTTTGCAACGGGCGGCTGGAGCTGGCGACAGCGCAGGAGGAGATGGCGACGGACTGGATTGCGACCTATCAGAAGTATTTCGGGACGGAGGCGCCGCTGCGGGAGCACGCGGGGTTTGTGAAAGACCGGCCCTGGGAGTAGCGGGGCCGCGATATAGTTTAGCCATGATCCGCTTGGCGGCCTTTTTTCCTGTTTTGCTGCTGGCGCAAGAGCCGGTGATTGAGCGCTATTGTCTGGGTTGCCACAACGCGAAGGCGAAGGCGGCGGGGTTGGCGCTCGATACGGCCAAGGGCGACGACGCGGCAACGTGGGAGAAGGTGCTGCGGCGGGTGCGGGGGCGGACGATGCCGCCGGTGGGTTTGCCGCGGCCGGGAGAGGCCGAGTACGAGGGGCTGGTAGCGCGCCTTGAAAAGAAGCTGGACGCGCGGCCAATGGACCCGGGGCGGACGGACACGTTCCGGCGGCTGAACCGGACGGAGTATCAGAACGCGATTCGGGATCTGCTGGCGGTGGACGTGGATGTGACGAATCTGCTGCCGGCCGATGATGCCAGCCGCGGCTTTGACAATGTGACGGTGGGCAACTTGTCGCCGACGCTGCTCGAGCGGTATCTGGGAGCGGCGCGGAAGATCAGCCGGCTGGCAATTGGCATTCCGCCCAAGCAGGCGGGGGGTGAGACGGTGATGCTGCCGCCGGACCTGACCCAGGAGGAGCATTTTGAAGGGCTGCCGCTGGGGACGCGGGGCGGGACGGCGGTGCGCTACACGTTTCCGCTGGACGCCGAGTACGAGATTCAGGTGCGGCTGCAGCGGGACCGGAACGAACACGTGGAAGGGCTGCGCGGGCAGCATACGGTGGAGCTGCTGCTGGACGGCGAGCGCATTCAGGCGTTTGTGGCCAAGCCGCCGCCGCCAGGCAAGGACCATGCGGGGGTGGACCGGGAGTTCAACGTGCGGGTGCGGGTGAGCGCGGGGCCGCACACGGTGGCCGCGGTGTTTCCGAAACAGGCTTCGGCGATGCTCGAAACCGAGCGGCAGCCCTACCAGGCGCACTTCAACATGGACCGGCATCCGCGGATTACGCCGGCGGTGTTTTCGGTGACGGTGAACGGGCCCTACAACGCCAAGGGACCGGGCGATACGCCGAGCCGGCGGGCCATTTTTGTTTGCTCGACGCAGGACGAGGGGTGCGCGACCCGGATTATCAGCCGGCTGGCGCGGCGGGCCTACCGGCGGCCGGTACGGGCGGCGGACCTGGCCGTGCCGCTGCGTTTTTTCCAGGAAACGCGGGGCAAAGAGGGGTTTGAGGCGGGGATTGAGATGGCGCTGCGGGCGGTGTTGGTGAGTCCGGAGTTTCTGTTCCGGGTGGAGCAGGACCCGGCGGGGGTGGCGCCGGGGGCGGCGTACCGGCTGAGCGAGCTGGAGCTGGCTTCGCGGCTTTCCTTCTTCCTGTGGAGCAGCATTCCGGATGAGGAGCTGCTGGGGTTGGCTGAGCGGGGGGAGCTGCGGAAGCCGGGGGTGTTGAGCGCGCAGGTGCGGCGGATGCTGGGCGATGAGCGGGCGCGGATGCTGGTGACCAACTTCGCGGACCAGTGGCTGCAGCTGCGAAACGTGGCGGCGACGACGCCGGATATGCGGTCGTTTCCGGACTTTGACGATAATCTGCGGAAGGCGTTCCGGCGGGAGACGCATCTGTTTTTAGAGAGCGTGCTGCGGGAGGACCGGAGCGTGACGGAGCTGCTGCGGGCCAACTACACCTTTTTGAACGAGCGGCTGGCGAAGCACTACGGGGTGCCCCGGGTGTACGGCAGCCGGTTTCGGAAGGTGACGTTTGCCGAGGGGGCGGAGCGGGGCGGGCTGCTGCGGCAGGGGAGCATCTTGACAGTGACGTCCTATGCGACGCGGACTTCGCCGGTGATTCGAGGCAAGTGGGTGCTGGATAACAGTCTGGGGGTGCCGCCGCCTCCACCGCCGCCGAACGTGCCGGCGCTTGAGGAGACCAAGGCAG
>JADCJL010000269.1 GCA_020247055.1 Acidobacteriaceae bacterium
CCTCCACTTCCCCCCGGGAAACGCGACAGCCCTCGCCGAGCAAATGCAAAAGGCACTCACCGCCCCCGCCCTGATCGAAAGAGGCAAACAAAGAGCCGCTGCTTTCACCTGGCAAAAAACTGCCCAATCTGTCCTCCGCGCGATCGCCGCCGCCCTTTCTTCCCGCGCGTGACGGGGTGGCGCCGCGTGGCGCTCCTTCCCGCCAATTGGTAGTCTGGTCAGTTACCACTTACCTTGCGGATTCCTAACCTCTCCCATCGATCCTTGTGGCTCCTGGCTACGGCCGCCGCCGTCCTCCTCGCGCTTCTCTATGGATGGCACACCGTACCCAAGCCTCCCGTATATGATGCCTATGGCTACCGTATGATCGCCCAGGACATTCTCGAACGCGGGGTACTTACCAAGTATCTGCACTCGGAATTACGAACCTATGGGTATCCGGCGTTTCTGAGCGGGGTGATCCGGCTGTCGCAAGCCCTGCATTTACCCGAGCGCTGGGTGGGGTTTGCCGCCCAACTCGGGCTGCATCTCGCGACGGCGGCGTGTCTCTGGCTGGCGCTGCGCCGGGCCGGCGCGCGGCACTGGGTGGCGCTGGCGGCCTACGCGGGCATAGTGGCCCATCCGTTTGCCCTGCTCTATCCGGGTTACTTTCTCACCGAAAGCCTGTCCCTCTCCCTCGGCACGCTCCTGCTGGCCGCCGGCATCGCAACGTGGGGCAGGCCCCTGCCCGCGTGGTTCTGGGCCGCCGGGGGGTTGGTGTGCGGCGCGCTCGTGATGGTCCGGCCAGCCAACGTCTTCCTGCTGCCGATGTGGGGACTGATTACGGGTTTAGCCCTCTGGCGAAGGCAGTGGATCGCGCTGGTGGCCCTCGTTTGTATCCTGATTCCCTGGTGGCCGCAGTGGCAAAACAACCGGGTCTTTCATGGCCGGTCCACCCCGCTCGTCGCCTCCGAACTGGGCCCCCTCATGCGGATGATGGGCGTGATGTTCCTGAAGTACACCACCTCGATTGCCCCCGGAACCGACCCGCGCGTCAAGTACGAAAACCCCTTTCTCGTCGATATCGAAGCAGGGGTCTCCGATCCGCTCGCCTGGTACATCGCGCATCCCACCGAAGGGTTAAAGACATGGGGAAGCCACGTCTTCAACCTGCTGGACCAGGATCTGCCGCTGCCCTACGTCGAGGATCTGGCGCCCTGGTATTCGCCCTACGTCGTGGCGGCCAACTGGGCCATGGTAGCGCTGGGACTCGGGACCCTCGCCGCCGCGTGGCGCAAACGCAGCGCGGCAACTGCCGCCGAGCGCTGGGCCGTGTTCCTCGTCGGGGCCCTCATCCTGGGGCACCTGGGGGTACACAGCCTGTCCTCGGTGGAGTCCCGCTATGGAGTGGCGATGCTCGTGCCCCTCTACGGGTTGGGCACGGTGGGCATCGTCTCCTTGTACCGCGATGGCCGGCGCAGCGAGCGGATCCTGGCCGTCGCCTTGCTGCTGCTCGCGGCCGGCGGCGGACTCACCCTGTCAACGTGGATGCGGCGCCAGGCCCCGGCGATTCAGGCGGCGATGGTCGAACGGAACCCGCAACTCGACGGGATCGTCGAGCGGTTGACCTCCCATCGACCCATCGATACCTTATGCCATTCGCCCTGGTCAACCTGGCACAGGAGCGCGGCCGGGGTCGGTGCGGACGAAGAGGCCATCCTCGTCTCGGACGGCAAACAGGTGAGTCTGATCGAGCACGATATCTCGCTCGAACCCAACCGCGCCTACACCGTAGCGTTTGAGGTCCGGGGCGAGAAGGGATCCACCGAAGAGTTGAGCGTCGATCTGTACGCCGGGCCGGATTACGATCATCCGGACCAGAACGGCGTCATCCGGACCCACACCGGCGCCTATCAGCCGGTTAGCTTCACCTGGAATAGCGGGCCGGATGCGCCCCCAACCGCGCGCCTGCGCTTTGCCAGCCTCGCCCGCCGGCCGCTGCGCGTTCGGAATGTGCAGATCACGGGCGTTCCCGAAGCCTGGGCCGGCTGGACCCTCGATAACGTCCGCAAAGGCGTCGCCCAGGAGGCCGTCTTATGTACGCCCGGCGTCGGCGTGAGCGTCCTGTCTCAGCCGGTCGCACTCGAGAAAAACACCGCCTACTTAGTCTCGTTTGAGGTCCGTGGGCCCGTTGGCAAGGCGCAGGCGCTGAGCGTGGATCTGTACGCCCTTCCCGGCTATGACCAAAGCGAACAGAACCGTCTGCTCCCCACTTACAGCGGCCAGTTCGAAGCCAAAGAGTTCCTGATCAACGCCGGGCCCCACGCGCCGCCGCGGGCCGAACTGCGCTTCGCTACCCTAAGTCAAAAACCGATTCAGGTACGTCGGGTGCAGTTCCGCAAGGCCGATTCTCCGCGCTGAGGCGCTCTCGCCCCGCCGCTACTGCGGCACCGCGATCAGCTCAATCCCCAGCGAAGCGTCCATACTCGGCAATCCCTCGAAAACCAGCGCCGTGCTCGCCGGCGGCTTCGCCGTATCGAAAAACTCGAAACGCACCTTGCGCGCCAACTCAAGGACACGGTTCGAGATCGGATAGAGGTTCGAAAACACCACCTGCTTCATACCCGTCTTCTGCGCCTCAAGCACCTTCGCCATCCGTTGAAACGCCAGGCGCACATCGTTCTCTTCAAAGTTAAACGCCACCTGCGAACCGGTCAGAACCAACCGCGGCGCGTTCACCAGCACGAACTTCGAAAACCGCGGCGACGGCGCCATATCCGCCGGATTCAGAAACTGCACCGCTTCGGCCGGAGCTTTCGCCAACCGGACCACCCCTTCGCACTCGGCCAGCGCGGCCCCGTGCCCCCGCTGCGCCTGAAAGGCCGTAAAACCCGCCGCCGGAAACGCCGCCGCCACCCGCGACCGGACCTCGTTCACCTGCGTGAGCGAGGACAGCATACACGTCACCTTCACCACATCGCCCTTCTGGCTCCCTGCCAGCTGCGACGCCTTCGTCAGGTCGGCCAGCGCCCGTTCGAGCATCGGCAGCACGTTGTCCGGCTCCTCCTTGCCGTAGCCGCCCATGCCCGAAAGCAGTCCCAGACCGTGGGGGTTCACCGGCTTTTTCGCCGCGACGACGGCCTCCACCACCACCTGCGCTCCCTCCATCGGCAGCCGACCCACCTGCATCGTCGATACCGCGGGCAGCGGCAGACGCTTCTCGGTAAACTCCTCGCTCACAATCGCCGGCACCCGGCGCAAATCCCCCGTCCCCGCCACAAAAGCGCGGAGCTTCACAATCTGCCCGCCCCGCGCCTGGGACTTCAAACTCTTCAGCGCCTCCCGCACCTGCGCCGACAACAGCCCCTTACCCGTCATCGGCGAAACCAGAAATTCGAGACGCGCCGTCTCTACCGTCACCGCCGCCGGCGGATCGGGAGGAATCTCGAGAACCTGCGTGATCTCCTCCTTGGCCTCTTTCTTACTCTTTTTCTTCTGCGCCGGCAGTTCGCTCGTCATCGCGAAAAGCAGCGCCCAACATAGAGGGAGTACGCGCCGAAGCATCTCCCGAAAATTCTATCAGCTATCCCACCAGCCACAGCAACTGCTCCGGCGGTAACTCCACGTACCAGGGCTGCGGCCGCGACTCCCAAATCCGCCACTCCTCCCGGCTCATCTGCATCGCCAGCGTCGCCGCCCCGCCCTCCCCCACCGCCAGACCCAAAGTCACCTCGTGCGGCGATTCCATCAGCGCCCGCAGCCGGCAGGGAAATACATTGATCCGCCCCCCGCCCTCCCCCCGCAGCCGCAGATGCCGCGCGCGGATGCCAACGTGCGTCGGCGGTGGACCGGCCGCGTCCGCCCCCGCCAGCGCAATCCCTAGCGAGGGCACCTCCATCCACCCGTCCCCGCCCGCCGCCACCGCAAAGATGTTCTTGCAGCCGGTCAGCCGGGCCGCCGCTACGCTGCCGGGCTGCGCAAACAGCCGCTGCCTGTCCCCGGCCGCAATCACGCGCCCGCCGTCGAGCACCACCAACTCCTCGCCCAACCGGTAGGCCTCTTCCATATCGTGCGTGACCAGGACCACCGCCCCCGGATAGCCCCGCAGCGCCTCTCGCAGTTGATTCTCCAACTGCCGCCGCAGGTGCGGATCGAGCGCGGAAAACGGCTCATCAAGCAGCAGGGCATCCGGGCGCGGCGCCAGCGCCCGCGCCAGCGCCACCCGCTGCCGCTGTCCGCCGGACAACTCCTCGGGATAGCGGTCCCGCAGCCCCTCCAAATGCACCAGCCGCAACATCTCCGCCACCCGCCGCTCCCGCTCCGCGCCCGGTGCGCCGGACAACCCGAAGCCGATGTTGTCCGCCACCGTCAGGTGCGGAAACAGCGCATAATCCTGAAACAACACGCCGATCCGGCGCGCCGCCGGCGCCAGGTTGATCCCCTCGACGTCATCAAACAACACCCGCCCGTTCAACACAATCCGGCCCCTCTCCGGCGTCTCGATGCCCGCCAGGCAGCGCAGCGTCAGGCTCTTGCCCGACCCGGACGCCCCCAGCAGGCCAAGCCGCGCTCCTGTGGTGGCAAACTCCGCGTTCAGGGCAAAATCCGCATACCGCCGCGCCGCCCGGAACGCGAGCTTCGCCCCGCCCGCCCGCGCCGGCGCCTCGTCCGTTGCCGGCGGCAGCCACGCCCCGCCCGCCTCACTCTCCACCGCCCCGGCGCCGCCCCTCCTCCGCCGGGGCTGATAGCGCGACCAGTAGCCCAACGCCACAATCGCTCCCAGGGAAACCGCCACCGTCATCAGTACCCAGGCCAGCGCCCGGTCCATCTCCCCGCCCTCGGCCGCGAAAAAGATCGCCACCGGCATCGTCTGCGTCCGGCCCGGAATGTTACCCGCCAGCATCAACGTGGCGCCGAACTCCCCCAGCGCCCGCGCAAAGGCCAGCACCGTTCCCGCCAGAATCCCCGGACCCGCCAGCGGTAGACTCACCCGCCGGAAAACCCGCCACTCCGACGCCCCCAGCGTCCGCGCCGCCTGCGGCAAACTCGGCGCCACCTGCTCCAGCGCCCCCAGCGAAGCCCGGTACATCAGCGGAAAAGCCACCACCGTCGCCGCAATCACGGTCGCCGGCCAGGAGAAGGCGATCGTCCAACCCGCCTGCTCCAGCAGGCGGCCCAACCCGCTGCCCCGCCCCAACACCAGCAGGAGAAAGAAGCCGATCACCGTCGGCGGCAAAACCAACGGCAGCAGAAACAGCCCGTCGAGCACGACCCGCCCCCGGCCCCGGTAGCCGTGCATCCCCCACGCTGCCGCCAGCCCCAGCCCAAAGGTAAGTAGCGTCGCCGCGAGGGAGGTGCGGACGGAGATCCAAAGCGGCGAGAGGTCGAACGGCTTGCGCGGCTCCGCCGGCCGCGCCAACGCCGGCCAACCCGGCAGCAGGCCAAACCGCGCGAACACCTCCCCGGCCTCCCGGCCCCGGAGAAACGCGACGAACTCCCGCGCCAGCCCGGGCTGCCTCGCTCCCGCCAGCACCGCCACCGGATACACAATCGGCGCATGGCTGCCCGGCGGCGCCACGGCCGCCACCCGGACCCGGTCGACTCCCCGCGCATCGCTGGCATACACTATCCCGGCATCGGCATCGCCCGCGGCCACATAAGTCAGCACCTGCCGGACATCTTTGGCCAGAACCAGACGCGAGTTTACCGCCTCCCAAAGACCCAGCGACCGCAACACATCGCGGCCATACTCGCCCGCCGGAACGCTCGCCGGATCGCCCAGCGCCACCGTGCGAATCCCCGGGTTCGTCAGATCCGCGAAACCGCGCGGCCGCGCGGCCGCGGCCGGCGCGATCAGCACCACTTCGTTGTGCAGCAGGTCCGCCCGCGTCCCGGCCGCCACCAGCCCCTTCTCCTCCAGCCGGTCCATCGGGCCCGGCGCGGCGGGCAGAAAGACATCCACCGGCGCACCCTGCTCAATCTGCTGCCGCAGCGCTCCGCTCGCGCCGAAGTTCCAAACGATCCGGGCCTCCGGCCGCATCCGGACAAACGCCCGCTCCATCTCCTCGAGCGCCGGCCGCAAACTCGCGGCCGCCGAAACGGTCAGGCTTTCTGCCCGCGCCTCTGGCACAACCAAGGCCATCCCCAGCGCCGCCGCGACGGCCATCATTGTTGTCCGGGCTGCACTCATCGGTCCTCCCCCCCCGCGGTTGCCTCTCCGGCGCCGTGGCCATCGCCCCGCCGGATCACGCTCCAGTACTCCCAGCGAACCGGGCGTCTTCCCGGCCACGCCCCTCCGGCCGAACGCGGACTCCCTGGTTCTAGCGTTTTACTTTCAACAAATTAACATGGTACCCTAGTGGACAAACATGCGTACCGTCGACCTGATCACCCGCAAAAGAGACGGCGAGGAACTATCCTCCGAAGAGCTCAGCTACCTTGTCAAAGGGTATATGAGTGGAGCGATTCCGGACTATCAGATGTCCGCGTTCCTGATGGCCACCTTCTATTCGAGCATGAGCGAGAAGGAAGTCGGGTACCTCACCGACCTGCTCCTCGGCAGCGGACAGACCGTCGATTTCTCCGACCTCCCGGGGCTTAAAGTGGATAAGCACTCCACGGGTGGCGTCGGCGACAAGACCAGTCTGATCGCCGCACCCATTGCCGCCGCGGCAGGGGTCACCGTCCCCATGATCTCCGGCCGCGCTCTCGGCCATACCGGCGGCACCCTCGATAAACTCGAGTCCATTCCCGGCTTCCGGACGAACCTCACGATCGAGGAACTGAAGGCTCAGGTGGCCAAGCATAAGCTGGCCTTCATCGGACAGACCGCGGAAATCGCGCCGGCCGATGGCGCGCTCTATGCCCTCCGCGACGCTACCGGCACCGTCGAGTCGATTCCGCTCATCGCCAGCTCCATCATGTCGAAGAAGCTGGCCGCCGGGCTCGACGCCATCGTGCTCGACGTCAAGGTCGGCACCGGCGCCTTCATGAAAAAACAGGTGGATGCCCGTCGGCTCGCCCAGTTGATGGTCGCCATCGGCCGTCGCCACGGCAAGCGTGTCCAGGCGCTCATCACCGACATGAACCAGCCCCTCGGCTACGCCATCGGGAACGCCCTCGAAATCATGGAGGTCTCGCAGACTCTCCAGAACGCCGGCCCCATCGACCTCACCCGCCTGTCGATTGAACTCGCCGCGCGTATGATCCACCTCGGCAAAATCGTCCCCACCATCGACGAAGCCCGCGATATCGCGCAGCGCCGCCTCGTCGACGGCTCCGCCTACAAGAAATTGAAAGAGGTCATCAAAGCCCAGGGCGGCGACCCGAACGTCCTCGACAAGTTCGAACTCCTGCCGAACGCCACCGGCGCCCGCGACATCGTCACCACCCGCGGCGGCTACGTCTCGGCCGTCGATGCGCAGGTCATCGGCGCGGCCTCCACGCTGATCGGCGCCGGCCGCAACACCAAAGACGATGTCATCGATCACGCCGTCGGCGTCATTCTGGAAGTGAAAGTCGGCCAGAAGATCGATCCCGGCGCCATTCTCTGCCGGCTCTACTACCGCGACGCCACCAACGTCGAAGCAGCGGCGGAACTGGTCGAAGATGCCTTCCGCATCTCGAACGCGGCTCCCAACGAACGGGAGAATATCCTCGAAGTCGTGAGCTAACTCCCATGGGCGTCGTGGGGCTGCTGCTCATCCTGGCCCTCGCCTGGTTCTTCTCTACCGACCGGCGCGCCATTCGCCCCTCCCTGCTGCTCTGGGGTCTCGGCCTGCAGATCCTCTTCGCCCTGCTCGTACTGCGCACGCCGCTACGCGGCGCTTTTGAAACCGCCAGCCGCGGCGTCGAAGCGCTGCTCCGGTACGCCGAAGAAGGCTCTTCCTTCCTGTTCGGACCGCTCGGCAAATCCACGGGACCCTTCGGGGTCCTGTTTGCCTTTCAGGTTCTTCCCATCGTCATCTTCATTGCCGCCCTGTTCGGCATCCTCTACTATCTCGGCATCATGCAGGTGATCATCCAGGCCATGGCCCTGCTGATGCGCCGCGTCATGGGCGCGAGCGGCGCCGAAGCCACCTGCGTCGCCGCCAGCATCTTCATGGGCCAGACCGAAGCCCCCCTCACCATCCGCCCCTTCCTGGCCGGATTGACCCAGAGCGAGCTGTTCACCATCATGACCTCCGGCATGGCCCACGTCTCCGGCGCCGTCATGGCGGCCTACGTCATGTTTGCCAAGGTGGAGATCGGCCACCTGCTCACCGCCGTCATCATGACCGCCCCGGCCACCATCCTGCTCGCCAAAATGTTCCTCCCCGAGACCGGCGAACCCGCCACCCTGGGCGGCATCAAAGTAGAGATCGAAAAGAACGGGGTAAATGTCATCGACGCCGCCGCCCGCGGCGCCGGCGATGGCCTGCAACTGGCGCTCAACATCGGCGCCATGCTCATCGCCTTCGTCTCGCTCATCGCGCTCGTCAACGGCCTGTTCGGCTGGGCCCACGCGCAGATGGCCTGGTTCCCGGCTACCATGCAGGAGCTGTTCGGATGGATCTTCGCCCCGGTCGCCTATCTGCTCGGCGTCAGCTGGGCCGATGCCCCCCACGTGGGCAAACTGCTCGGCACGCGGCTCGTGCTGAACGAGTTCGTCGCCTTCATCGACCTCGGCAAACTCCCGGAACAGGGGGTTGTGCTCGACCCGCGCTCAAAGATCATCGCCACCTACGCCCTGTGCGGCTTTGCCAACATCTCCTCGATCGCTATCCAGGTAGGCGGCATTGGCGCCCTGGTGCCCTCCCGCAAGTCTGACCTCGCCCGCCTCGGCCTCCGCGCCGTCGCCGCCGGCACCCTGGCCAACTTCATGTCCGCCTGTATCGCCGGATTACTCGCATGAATCCCGTCGACGAAGCCGCCCAATACCTGCGCGCGCATCTGCCCTCGCTCCCGGAGACCGGCATCGTGCTCGGCAGCGGCCTCGGCGCCTTTGCCGATGCCGTCGAGGACTCGACCGTCATCCCCTACCGCGACATCCCCCACTGGCCCGCCTCCACCGCCGTCGGCCATCCCGGCAAGCTGGTGGCCGGCCGCATCGCCGGCCGCTCCGTCGCCGTGCTCGCCGGACGCGCTCATCTCTACGAGGGCTACACTCCCCAGCAGGCCACCTTCGCCATCCGCGTCCTCGGCGTGCTCGGCGTCGGTTCGCTCATCCTGACCAACGCCGCCGGCGGCATCAACCCCGCCTACCGGCCGGGCGACCTCGTGCTCCTCAGCGACCACATCAATCTCCAGGGCTCCAATCCGCTCGCCGGACCCAACCACGACGCCTGGGGCGAACGCTTCCCCGGCATGACCTTCGCCTATCACCCGCCCTACCGGGAGATCGCCCAGCGCTGCGCCGCCGGGCTTGGCTTCGTTCTGCAAAATGGCATTTACGCCGGCCTGCTGGGACCCAGCTACGAGACCCCGGCCGAAATCCGCTACCTCCGCGCCATCGGCGCCGACCTGGTCGGCATGTCCACCGTTGCCGAGGTCATCGTCGCCGTTCATATGCGGATGAAGGTGCTGGCCATCTCCTGCGTCACCAACATGGCCGCCGGCATGCTCAACCAGGAACTCGATCACCAGGAGGTGCTCGCCACCGGCCGCGCAAACGCCGAACGCTTCGAGCAGCTCCTCCGGTCCATCGTCGCCCATCTCCATGACTGAACTCGCCCGGCAAGCGATGGCGGCCCGGCAGAAGGCCTTTGCGCCCTACTCCGGATTCCTCGTCGGCGCGGCCGTCGAAACTACCGACGGCGCCATCTACACCGGCTGCAACATCGAGAACGCCAGCTACGGCCTCACCGTCTGCGCCGAACGCGTCGCCATCTGGAAGGCGATCAGCGAAGGGGTCCCGCCCGGTGCCTTCCGCGCCATCGCCATCGCCGCCGATTCGCCCCACCCCACCCCACCTTGCGGCGCCTGCCGCCAGATCCTCGCCGAGTTCGCCCCCCAGGCAACCGTCACCCTGATCAATCTCCAAGGCGTCACCCGGGAATTCACCGTCGCCGAGCTTCTGCCGGAGTCGTTCAATGCTTCGTATCTTCGTTAGCCTGCTCTTTGCATCCGCACTCGGCGCCGCCGACCTCGTCCTCACCGCCCGCTACGTCGTCACCATGGACGGCAACCGCCGCATCATCGAAAACGGCGCCGTCGCCATCGAGAAGGACCGGATCGTCGCCGTCGGCCCCGCCGCCGATGTGCTCAAAATCCACGGCGCCAAACCGCGGCTGCACCGCCCCGATGCCATCCTCGCCCCGGGCCTGATCAACACCCACACCCACGCGCCCATGACCCTGCTGCGCGGCATCGCCGACGATCTGCGCCTGCAGGAGTGGCTCGAACGCTACATCTTCCCCGCCGAAGGCCGCAACGTCAGCCCGGAGTTCGTCCGCGTCGGCACCGATCTCGCCGTGCTCGAAATGCTGCTGTCCGGCACGACGACCTACACGGACATGTACTACTTTGAGGAGGTCATCGCCGAAGCCACGCGCCGGGCCGGCATGCGGGCCGTCCTCGGACAGACCATCATCGGCTTTCCCGTGCCCGACGCCAAAACCCCGGCCGATGCCCTGCGCCGCGCCGAGGCCTTTCTCAAACAGTTTGCCGGCGACCCGCTGATTACGGCCGCCGTCGCCCCCCACGCCATCTACACCAACTCGGACGAGACGCTGCAGGCCTCCCGCGCGCTCGCCAACCGGTACGGCGCCCCGCTGCTCATCCACCTTTCCGAGACGAAGAAAGAGAATGAGGATACCCAAAAGCAGCGCGGCCTCAGCCCCACGCAGGCGCTCGAAAAACTGGGCGTTCTGACGGGCCGCACGGTGGCCGCCCACGGGGTCTGGCTCGACGACAACGACATCGCCACCCTGGCCCGGCGCGGCGTCGGGGTCGCGCACTGCCCGAGCAGCAACATGAAACTGGCCAGCGGCATCGCCCCGGTGCTGAAGCTCCTGCGCCTCGATGTCGCTCTCGGCCTCGGGCCGGACGGGCCGGCCGGTTCGAACAACGATCTGAACCTGTTTGAAGAGATGGACCTGGCCGGCAAACTCGCCAAGGTCTCGGCCAACGACCCAACGGCGCTGCCGGCGGCAAAGCTCTTCGCGATGGCCACCATTGACGGCGCGCGGGTGCTCGGGATGCAGAAAGAGGTGGGCTCGCTCGAAGTGGGCAAGCGGGCGGACCTGATTACTGTCGCCATGACCGAAGCGCAGGCAGTGCCCCTGTTCAATGTCTATTCGGCGTTGGTGTACGCCCTGAAGGGCTCAGACGTACAGGACGTCATCGTCAATGGCCGCGTGGTCGTCAAGCAGCGGCAACCACAGACGCTCGACCGCGCCCGGGTACTGGCCGCGGCCCGCGCCTACGCCGAGCGCATCAGCCGGTCCCTCGCGCCAGCCCGGTAGCTTTCGCCGTATTCCGGCGCCCGGCGTTTGCCCCGGCCGGCTGGTCACAGGGCTATCTAATTTTTATTCTTATTATTCTCAACCACTTACGCAGTGGCATGTTCGGGAATACAGGGTCCGTCCGACCTAGCATCGAGTTGAGAGTAGGCGAGTGACCAAACGCTTACTACCAAGGAAAACCGATGGACCCGATCATCATCATCATTATCGAGCTGTTGTAGTGCAAACGGCGCAAGCCGTCTACCTTCGTGCGTAACAGCCGCACGCCGCCAAAATTGAAACGTCAGTACTAGACTCGCTCAGTATATCGTCTGGTATGATTTCTAGGAGTACTCCCGCTAAGGGTACTCCTAGAAGCGCCAGGTCCGCGTCTCTTCCGCCCCCCCGATTCGTACTCTCATTTAACGAAGAAATGCGCACCGCCGGTTTGCTGTTTCTCCTTCTTCCCCCTGTTTTCTACACAAATTCCCTGCGGTGGCCGCCTCCGGAGAAGGTTTCTTCCGTTTTCGAACTGGCCTGGAAAAACCGGGAATACACCCACTTTAAAGAAGCCGCGGCCCGTAGTACGGCACAGACCGATTACCGTTCCGCAGCCGAGTACTATGGCCAAGGCGCCGAAGCCGCCCTGCGCCGGGGCGACCGCTCCTCGGCAGCCCGTTTTTTTGTCAACCGCGCCAGTAACCTCATGGCGGAGGGCCGCTACCGGGACACCCTCACCACCTACCAGCAGGCCCGCCACTATGCCACCGAGGCGCACGATAGCCAGACCAGTCAGACCGTCTACTTCGGTCTGGCGAACCTGTACATGGCCTTCGGCGACCGCACCGCCGCCGCTCTGGCCGCCCGTCAGGGGTTGCAGGCCGTACAGTATACCGATCAGCCCTCCCTGCGCATGGCACTGTACCTGATCCTGGGCCGGCTCGAGATCCGCGAGCAGCGTCTCGACAGCGCCCTGCCCTATTTCTTCGAAGCGATCGCCACCGGGCAGACCCTGGACGCCCAACGGCCGGCCAGCAAGCAGTCCCACGAGGCCGAAGCCTGGGATAACCTTGGCTTTGAAATGATGCAGTTCGGCCGTTTGGACACCGCCGAAGAGGCCTTCTGCCGGGCCTGGCGGCTGCGTCAGCTACGGACCGATCCACGGTTACCGCAGTCCTACGCGCTCCTGTCGAGTGTGTTTTACGCCAAACGAGATCTGCCGCGGGCGAAGTTCTGGAACGAACGAGCGGCGCGGCAAGGCGCTGCCCCGCGACTCCGCAAGCCCTGGATGCTCGAGCACCGGCGCGGCCAGATTGCCGAATTGGAGGGCGACGCGCAGGGAGCCTTTCAGTCCTATCAGAGAGCCCTCGTCGAAGCGCGGCGGTGGCGAGCGGGATTGATTCCGTCCGACCATTTCTGGACGCACGGCGAGGTGGAGGTCAGCGACCTGTTCGACGACCTGCTGCGGGTCTCCGCGGCGCTGCCGCAGACGGCGGCGCTGCGGGAGGCGACCTTTCAGGTCCTGCAGGAGAGCCACGCCTGGAGCATGCAGGCACAGCTGGAGGCTTCCGCCGATGTGTCGTCGCGGCTTCCGGCAGGCTATCAGGAGGAGCTCACCAAAGTCCGGCAGTTGGAGGCGCGGCTGCTGGGCACGGAGAATGCCGCGGCGCGGGCCGAGGCCGATCAGCGGCGGGTGCGGCTTCTTGAGATGGAGGCCGCCGCCGGCATGCCCGTGCAGATGAGCGGCAAGCCGGTCATGCGGCGGGATCCGCTCGAAGAGCAGGAAGCCGTTCTCACCTTTCATACGAGTGAACCGGCCTCGCAGTTATGGCTCCTGACGCGGCAGGGCCTGCAGATGACGCATCTGCCGGGGCGGAAGCAGCTGGCGGCGGCGGCGCGGGCCTTCCATCAGAGCGTGTATGAAAACGCCCCGGACCTGCGGAAGCAGGGCGCGCAACTGCTAAATCTGCTGCTCGGCTCGCTGCGGGAACCGGCCCTGGCGGCCACCCACTGGCGGGTCGTGCTGGACAACGGGCTGTTTGACATTCCCTTTGCGGCTTTGTCCGTAAACAAAAGAGATTTTTTAGTGGAAAGTCACACTGTATTGCAGGTGCCTACTCTTGGCGTTTCGGTAACCGGCAAGCCCTTGCGTGGGTCTTGGCTGGGGGTTGCGGATCCCATCTTCAACCGTGCCGATGCCCGCTATCCCAAACCCTCGTCCGCCCTCTGGCCGCACTGGCCGTTTGCGTCCGCCGGCACAGCGGGCTTGGAGCTCCCCCGCCTGCCGGCCTCCCGGCTGGAGGCGCAACAGGCGTTGGCGGTCTGGGGCGCGGGCCGTATCCTGAGCGGTCCGGCGGCCTCCGTGACGGGCCTGATGCAGGCGCTGCGGACCGAACAGCCGGCGGTTCTGCATCTGGCCACGCACGCCATTCCCCTGGCCGCGGCGGGCGCCCCGGAGACGACCGGTTTGGCGCTCAGTCTGGGAGAGGACGGACAGACACGTTTCCTGGGCCAGCGGGATATCGTCACGCTGCCCTCGGCCCCGGCGCTGGTGGTGATGAGCGCCTGCCATTCCGGCCAGGGCGAACAGCGCCCCGGGGTGGGGGTGGTGAGTTTAACCCGTTCGTGGCTGATGGCCGGCAGCGAGAACGTCATGGCCACCTACTGGCCCGTCAAGGATGACGCCGGACCCTTTTTCACGACCTTTTATCGTCACATTGTGCAGGATGCTGCGTTGGAATCCCATCGCCGCGGTCGCTTTACCGTTGCCGCCGCACTTCGCCGTTCGCAACAGGCCTGCCTTCGCTCGGGAACCTTCCGGGCGGAGCCCCGGTACTGGGCAGGCTTTTTTTTAGCAGGAAAAGGATAAGCTTGTGATATTCGCCGTGGGTGATCCACCTAACATCCCAAACAATTCGGAACCAGCCCCTTCCCCCAACGATGCCGTCGACTGGAACGAGCTCGTCGCCGCCGTACAGCGGGGAGACAACGAGGGAATGGAGCGGCTCTATGCCGTCTTCGCCCGCGGAATCCGCTTTCTGCTCATTCGCCAATTGGGCTATCAGGACGTCGAAGACAAGATTCACGACACGTTTCTGATTGTCGTCAACGCCATCCGCCGGGGCGACCTCCGGGAACCGGAACGGCTCATGGGGTACGTACGAACCGTCGTGCGACGGCAGGTGGCCACGCACATCGACGGCCTCGTGCAGAGCCGGCGCGATATGGGCGACGTCGAACTCGGCTACAAACTGGTGGACGACCGGCACGACCCGGAGGCCGAAGTGCTGGGCAAACAGCGCTTCCGCATCATGGAACAGATCCTGCGCGCCATCTCCCGGCGCGACCGGGAGATACTGACCCGGTTCTACCTCCACGAACAGACTCAGGAACAGATCTGCGCCGAGATGGGGCTGACCGAAACGCAGTTCCGGCTGCTGAAATCGCGCGCCAAAGCCCGCTTCGGCGAGTTGGGCCGGCGAAAACTGGGCAACAAACCACCCGAGGCCAAGAGCTTCCGGCAGACGGGCGGCCGGTAGAAAAAAGCCCCTTGACGGCGGGGCAGGGCCAGCGGACAATAGCCTTTGTAGCGAACAAAAGGCGAAACCATGGCCCTCCCGATTCTGTCCCTGGCCGAACTGACCCGGCGCAAACCTCCGGCCGTGGAGCTTTGCGCCTATACGCCCGCCGGCTTGGCGTCCCTCGTGCCGGGGCTGGCGCCCGGCACGATTACCGAGATTACCGGGGCCCGGTCGTCGGGGCGCACCGCCCTCGTGCAGGCCGCGCTGGCGGCGGCGACCCAGGAAGGCGAGTTGTGCGCGCTGGTCGACGGCGGGGGCACGTTCTGCCCGGCCTCGGGGCAGGCGGCCGGGATCGTGCTCGACCGGCTGCTGTGGGTGCAGTGCGGGCGGCATCTGCAGCATAGCCTGCAGGCGGCGGATCTGATTCTGAGCGGGGGCGGGTTCCGGGTGATGGTGCTCGACCTGCGCGAGTTCCGCGCCGAGGAGTTGCAGCGGATTCCCCACTCCCGGTGGCATCGCTTCCGGCTGGCGGTAGAGCAGACGCCGGGCATGCTGCTGATTACCGCCGGGCAGCCGGTGGCCCGGCAGTCGGCGTCGACGCAACTTCAACTGACGCCGCGGACGGCGCGCTGGAGCGGGAATCTGCTGCGGGGATTGGATTTGGAAGCCAGCCTGCGCAAGCCGGTCCGGGCGGAGACGGCGCGGCTGCGGGTGCTGGCGGGATGAGCGATGTTTGCCTGTATCCATCGCCGGAGCGGCCCGGCGGAACATTTGCCGGTATTGGCCGCGCAGTTCGCCAACGGCCATGAACTGCTCGACGAAGACACGATTGTCTTTTCCGTAGCGGGCTTGGGGCGGCTGTTTGGCCCGGCGCCACGGTTGGCCGCCGAGATTGCGCGGCAGGGCGAGACGCTGGGCGTGACGGGCCACCTCGCCCTGGCGCGCCATCCCGATACCGCGGCGCTGGCGGCGCGGCACTGCGCGGGGGTGACGGTTCTCGAGCCGGGGCGGGAGGGCGAGACGCTGGGTCCGCTGCCGGTGGAGGTGCTGCCGGCGAGTCCGGCCGTTCTCGAAACGCTGGCCCGGTGGGGCGTCAAAACGATCGCCGACTTTTTGGCGCTGCCGCCGCTGGGCGTACTCGAGCGGCTGGGAGAGGAGGGCGGACGGCTGCAGGCGCTGGCCGAGGGGCGGGGCCAACGGATGCTGCAGCTGGCGCGGGCGGCCAGAGAGTTTCTCGCGGTGCGGGAGCTTGAGGCGCCGGTGAGCAATCTGGAGCCGCTGCTGTTTGTGATCTCCGGTTTGCTGCACGATCTGGTCCGGGAGGTGACGGCGACGGGGAATGCGGTGATGGAGTTGAGCCTGCAGTTGGAGATGGAGCGGTGGGAGGTAAGTGAGCGGACCATCGGCTTCCCTACCCCGGTGCAGGACCCGCTTGTTCTGCTCAAGCAGGTGCAGTTGGCGCTCGAAGCGGACCGGCCGGCGGGGCCGGTGGTGGGGGTACGGCTGGAGCTGCGGCCGACCCCGCCGCGCGTGGTGCAGCGGGCGATGTTCAGCCCGAACGCGCCCGCACCGGAGCGGCTGCAGACGCTGCTGGGGCGGCTGGCGGCGTTGACCGGGCAAGGCACGGTGGGTTCGCCCGAGCTGTTGAACACCTACCGGCCGGATGCCTGGCGGCTGCGGCAGCGGAATCTGTTTGCGGCGGGGACGGGGACGGCCGCCGCCCCGGCGCCGGCGCTGCATTTGGCGGTGCGGCTGTTCCGGCCGGCGCTGCCCGCGCGGGTGCGGCTGGTGGAGGGCCGTCCGGCGGCGCTACGGGCGACGGGGGTGGAAGGGGCGGTGGCGGCGGCGGCGGGGCCGTGGCGGACGACCGGCGATTGGTGGGCCGAGACGGCGTGGGCGCGGGATGAATGGGATGTAGCGGTGACCGGGGCGGGACTGTACCGGATCTACCGGCAGCATGCGGGGGATGTCTGGTTTGTCGACGGAGTCTATGATTGAGCGCCGAAGCGGGCGATTTCGCCCCACGCCGCGGCGGTAGCCCGCGCGTAATCCTGCGGCGAGAGCAGGATCTGGGCGCCGCGGACCCCGGCCGAGATCGAGATGATATCCCAGAGCTGGGCGGTCTCATCGAGAAACACCGGAAAGTCCTTTTTGGGACCAAGGGCCGTGACGCCGCCGCGGATGTAGCCCGTGAGCGGCTGCACCTCCTTGAGCGGGACAAGCTCCACCTTGCGGTCGCCACTGCATTTGGCGAGCGCTTTCAAATCAAGTTCCATGTTGCCGGGGATGACGGCGAAACAGAGGCCTTCCCGGTCGCCGCGGACGAGAAGCGTCTTGAAAACCTGCTCGGGCGGCAGACCAACCTTGGCGGCGACGGTGATGGCGTCGAGATGATCCTCGTCAACCTCATAAGTACGCACCTCGTGGGCGACTCCCTGGGCTTCGAGCAGGCGGACGGCGTTCGTTTTCATGTCGTCTATGCCTTATTCTAAAGGCCATGCGCTGGTTTGTTTTTCTATTGGCGGCCGCCATGGCGGCCCAGACCCCGGACGCCTGGCAGAAGAAGGGGGAAGATGCTTTTCGCGCCGGCAAGTTTGCGGAAAGCGTGGCCGCCTTCGATGAGGTGCTGAAGCTGGTGCCGGGCTACGCGCCGCAGCACTGGCAGCGGGGCATTTCGCTCTACTACGCAGGGCGTTTTGAAGACTGCCGGAAGCAGTTTACGCTGCACCGGACAGTGAACCCGGAGGACGTCGAGAACGCCGTGTTCCATATGCTGTGCGCGGCGCGGATTGACGGGCTGGCCAAGGCGCGGGCGAATCTGATTCCCATCACCGCCGACACGCGGCCGGGCATGATGCAGGTGCATGCGCTGTTTGCGGGAACCGGAACGACCACGCAGGTGATGAACGCGGCCAAAAACGGCGGGTCGACCGGGATGTTCTACGCCTTCCTCTACCTGGGCTACTACGAGGAGACGGCCGGGCGGCGCGAGGCATCAAAGCAGTACTTCCGCGAGGCGAACCGGTTGGCCGGGGCGGACTACATGGGCGATACGGCGCGGGTCCACTGGAAGGCGCTGCAGGAGGGCAAGCTGCCGTAATGGGCAAGAGCCCCGGCGAGATGATGGCGGCCGTCGTCGCCAACCTCGAGGCGAGAACCGGCAAGCCGCTGGCGGAGTGGATGGCGATTGTCGCCGCGGAGGGGCCGGCGACGCCCGCGGCGCGGAGGCAGTGGCTGAAGCGGACCTACGGCCTCGGCCAGAATACGGCGATGGCGATTCTGGGCAGCCTGGACGGGTCGGCGGCGGCGTACGAAGACGCCGCGGGACTGGTGGAGGCGCGGTACGCCGGGCCGAAGGCGGGGCTGCGGCCGCTCTATGAGACGCTGGCCGCTCTGGCGCGGGACCTGGGCGCGGACGTGACGCTGAAGCCGTGCCGGACCTACGTGACGATCGCGCGGCGGAGCCAGTTTGCGGTGATCCAGGCCACCACGCGGACGCGCGTCGATCTGGGCCTGAGCTTGCGGGGCATTGCCTGCGACCTTGCGCCGGCCCGCAACCTGGGCGGCGGCGAGGCGATCACGCACCGGATTCCGCTTGCCGCGGCGGCTGACATTACGCCGGCCGTGCGGGAGTGGCTGCGACGGGCCTACGAACGCAACGGAAAAAGCGACGGATGAGGTTGGCCGTACTGGGGTCCGCCGCGCTACCCGGGCGACGGAGATGCGACCGGGCACCGGATGGTTCTGACGGCCGGAGTCGGCATCAGCCGAGCGTGCGAAGGCGGCGGGTGAAGTGGGCCGTGCTCGGAGCCGCCGCGCGGAGGCCTCGCAAGCGGGGCAGCGGCGGCGGTCTCCCGCCACCGCGCTGC
>JADCJL010000027.1 GCA_020247055.1 Acidobacteriaceae bacterium
CACCGCTTCCGGCTTCGTCACCGTCACGGGCAACCCGCTCTACACCGTGGACCTGTTCGACACCGGCGACGTGGTGGCGCCCGTCAGCGCCAAGCTGCGGGCCTTCTGCGATGCGCGGTTCGGCCCGCAATCCTCAAGCCCGAGCGACCCCGACGACTTCATGGTCGGCCACGAGCCGACCCTTGGCCTGAGCGAGGACGAGATCAAGGCGCTGCTGGCCGACCTCGACCCGAGCATGGGCCGGGACGACTGGATCCGCGTCGGCATGGCCCTGCACCACGAGACCGAGGGCGACGGGTTCGACCTGTGGGACGAGTGGTCCAGCGACGGCGAGCAATACCCCGGCAGCGACCAGCTACAGGCGCAGTGGGACTCGTTCACCCGCCGGCAGGCCACGGGCCGTCAGGTCACGATGGCGTCGGTCATCAAGATGGCCCGCGAGGCGCGCGAGGCGCAGAACCCGTCCGAGCGGCTGGAGAAGCTGGCGGAGAAGGTGCAGGTCGCCGAGCCGTCCGCCTCTTACGCCACGCCGCCGGGCTACCCGGGCCGCTTTCCGTTCGTCGCCGCCAGCGACTACATGATGCGCGAGCCGCCGGAGTGGATCATCAAGGGTGTCCTGCCCCGGGCCGACCTCGGCGTGCTCTACGGCGCCAGCGGTAGCGGCAAGTCCTTCGCCGTGCTGGACATGGCCTTGGCCGTGGCGCGCGGGGCCGACTGGCGCGAGCGGCCTGTCAGGCAGGGCGCCGTGCTCTACGTCGCGGCTGAAGGCGGCGGGGGTGTGGCGTCCCGCGTCAGGGCGTACGCCATCGACAAGGGCCTGAGCCTCGACGGCGTGCCGCTGGGCATTATGAACGCCGTGCCGAACTTTCTGATCGAGGAGGACATCACCGCCGTGGTCGAGGCCATGGCCGCTGCGGGTCCGACCGATCTGGTGGTGGTCGACACCTTCGCGCAGGTCACGCCCGGCGCGAACGAGAACAGCGGTGAGGACATGGGCCTAGCCCTGCGCCACGCCCGCGCCATTCGCGATGCGACCGGCGCCATGGTGCTGCTGGTCCACCACAGCGGCAAGGACGCGGCGCGGGGCGCCCGGGGCTGGAGCGGGATCCGCGCCGCCGCGGACGTCGAGTTCGAGGTCATGCGGCCCGACGACGGCGCCGTGCGCGTGCTGCGGGTCAGCAAGCAGAAGGACGGCAGGGACGACCTGTCGTGGGGCTTCACGCTGGAGCCCGTGGTGGTCGGCCTTGACCGCGACGGCGAGGAGATGAGCAGCCTTGTGGTGCGGGACGCTACGGTGCCGGTGGCTCAGAAGCCGACGGCCAAGCGGCGGTTTGGGGCGTGGGAGCAGGTGGTGATGGACGCCATCGGCCTCTTGGAGCCCAGCGTCACCAGCATGTCGCTGGACCGGCTGCTGGACTACGTGGTGGGCACGGTGCCGGCTCCCGAGGAGGGCGCCCGCGACATCCGGCGGCAGAGCGTGATGCGGGCCGTGCGCAGCTTGCAGAAAGGCGAGGACGCTCCGCTGATGCTGGAGCACGGCGTCGTGCAATTTTGTGCGTGACAACCCGCTTGTTAAGTCCTAGATAAGTGCATCGGGCCGCTGTGGCCCAAGGAGAATCGACATGACGAGAGCACAGGCCGCAGGGCTTGAGGACGAGGCGCTCATCGAGCGCGTGCGCGAGGCGTTCGACCACCCGCTCGTGCAGGAGTTGGTCGACCGCTTTGAAGACCTGCTGTTCGGGGACGACCATGAGGGTTGAGCAGATCGGCGACGCCACGCTCTATTGCGGCGACAGCTTGGAGATCGTGCCCGGCCTCCCGTTCGTTGGCGACCTGGTCGACTCGGTCGTCACCGACCCGCCCTACGGCCTGTCGTTCATGGGCAAGCGGTGGGACTATGACGTGCCGAGCGAGGCGCTGTGGGCTGCGGTGCTGGAGGCCATGAAACCCGGCGCTCATCTGCTGGCCTTCGCCGGGACGCGCACCCAGCACCGGATGGCCGTCCGCATCGAGGACGCCGGGTTCGAGATCAGGGACATGATCGCTTGGGTCTACGGATGCCTGAGCGAGGACTCCGAGGTGTTGACCGACAAGGGGTGGATGCCCTACCATACAGCCAAGCACGAGAGGGTTCTGGCGTATGATGTTGAGAACGACGTTTACCAATGGGAGACGCCGCTCCGGTGGAGCGAGTATCGTGTCGAGCAGGATACCGCCTACCGAATTGTCTCGGATCACACAGACCAGATCGTCAGCCGAGGACATCGTTGCCTTGTTGAACGAGGCGGAGTGCTCACATTCGTATCGGCGGATGAACTCTCTGGCGTGGAAGTCGTGCCCACATTGCCAGACGGTTTTTGTGGCGTACCGCAAGGACGCGGCGCGGTATTGCAGCCGGCAGTGCAACGGCTACTATCGGGGCCAGGACTGGGCGAAGCACGCGCACAAGGGGCGCGCGAATTGGACCGCCGCCAGCAGGGAAAGTTGCGCGCTGAGGATGACGGGGCCGAACAACCCGGCGTGGAAGGGCGGGGTCACGTATTTCAGCCGCAAGGGCCGGTATGTCACGCAGCGGATAGCCTACGTCCGGTGCCCGGAAGCGTTCAAGGTCATGGCCCGGAAGGACGGGTATGTGATGCTTCACCGGTTGAGGGTGGCGGAAGCCATCGGGCGCCCGCTTACCCGGACGGAGTGCGTACATCACATCAACCACGACGCGACGGACAACCGGCTGGAGAACTTGATGCTCTTTGCGACCAACGCGGAGCACAAGCGGTACGAGCACGGCCAAGCTATTCAACCACTTTGGCAACCGTCTCCGCCATCCGATATAGCGGGCTGATATGGTGCCCCACCGTGAGCACCGGCGCCTTTGTGGCCCGGCGCAACGGCAAGGTGTTCGTCACTGGTAACTCCGGCTTCCCGAAGTCGCTGGACGTGAGCAAGGCCATCGACAAGGCAGCGGGCGCGGAGCGGGAGGTGATCGGCCCGAACCCCAACAGCCGCCCGAACATGGTGCGCGTTGAGGCGTCGGTATTGGCTCCTCGCGTTGACGCCCCGCTCACCGCCCCCGCCACAGACGCTGCCCGCCAGTGGCAAGGGTTTGGCACTTCTCTCAAGCCCGCCCTTGAGCCCATCACCGTCGCCCGCAAGCCCCTGAGCGGCACCGTCGCGGCGACCGTGCTGGAGCATGGAACCGGGGCGCTGAACATTGACGGGTGTCGGGTGGGGTTTTTAGGTGAAGCGGACAAAGCATCGGCGTTTCCTGGCGGCAAGGTAACATCGCACGGAAAGGGCTCGCTGGCCGGCCCGGGAGCAGCACAGGGCGCAGAGCGGTCGGAGTTTCCCGCCGAGCGCAATAGTGCTGGCCGCTGGCCCGCCAACCTGATCCACGATGGTGGCGACGAGGCGGCTGGCCTGCTGGGTGAAGCCGCCCGGTTCTTCTACTGCCCCAAGGCCAGCAAGCGCGACCGCGACGAGGGCCTGGAGGACATGGAGGTAAAACTCGCCATGCGCTACGGCGAGCAGGGCCAAGGCCCTTCCGCGCAGCAAACCCCGCGCAAGCCGGTTGAGCAGCGCAACAACCACCCCACCGTCAAGCCGACGGAGTTGATGCGTTACCTGTGTCGCTTAGTGACCCCGCCCGGGGGTGTCGTGCTGGACCCGTTCATGGGTTCTGGCTCGACGGGCAAGGGCGCCATGCTGGAGGGCTTCCGGTTCATCGGCATCGAGCGTGACCCCGACTACTTTGAGATTGCCTGCCGCCGCATTGAAGCGGCTTACAAAAAGGAGAACTGAACCATGTCTATCATCATCACGCTTGAAGGCGCTGACTGGGCCGAGATCGTGTCCCAAGCCCGCCAGATCATCGGCGAACCCGCCGAGGCCCCCAAGCCCCGTGCGACCCGCACTAAGGCCGCGGCGCCCATCGTGGAGACGCAGATCAGCCGGGAGGACGCGGAAGCCGCCGGCCTGATTATGCCCGCCGTGGCAGTCGCGGTGGAGCACGTCACCCCGGGGATGCTGGCGTCCACCGCCGCCCCCGAGCCGGTCTTCGAGAGCACCGTCACGACGCCTATCGTGGAGGAGCCCGTCCCTTCCGTCGATGCGCCTGTGGAAACGCAGGCGTCTACCTCGGAAGCTGGATCGGACGAGCCCGCGTCTGGTTCTGCGACGACTGCCTCTGAGCCCATCACCTACGAGGACATGTCCCGTGAGGTGCTGGCCCTGGCCAAGGAGAAGGGGCCGGACGCCGTCAAGGCCGTGCTGTCCACCTTCGGCCTGACCTCGGCCCGCGGCACGCCCGCCGAGATGTGGCCGCAGATCGTCGCCGCCGTGCGGAGTGCGATGTGATGCCCACACCACTCACTCCGGGCGAGTTCGACGTCGTGGTCAGGGAGACGGTCGACCGCTTCAACGCCACGTACGGGAGGCTCAGGCAACTCGGCCTTGACGACTTGGAACTCGTCCCCGGGAGCAGGGGCTACGAGTCCCTGATCGCCGCCTACGAGCGCGGGCGCCAGTCGGTCCTGCGCCCCAAGGACCTGCCGCTCACCGGCAAGGCATACCTGCAACAGGTCATGCGCGACGTGTCGGTCACTCGCGGCGTGTCCATCGTGGACATCATGGGCACCAGCCGGATCAAGCACATCGCTCACGCCCGGCAGGAGGTGGCCTGGCGCATGAGGCAGGCGAAGGACGAGCGTGGCAAGCCGCGCTTCTCTTACCCGCAGATCGCGGAGTGGATGGGCGGCCTTGACCACACCACCATCATGCACGCCGTCACGGCGCACGAGGCCCGGATGCAGGAGGCTGACCAGTGACACCCGACACCGAGTACAAGATGCGCATGGAGGCCCGGGAGCGCGCCCTGTCGCGACTGTCCAAGTCGCACGCCAACCTGATGGCCCGCCCGATCCGCTCCGGCGAGTTGGACGACACCGACATGGTGGGTCGCATCTTCAGCGACCTGCTCCACGGCTACGAGATGGCGAAGAAGGGCTACGAGTGATGCAGCACGCCCGCTTCTCTCCCTCCGCCGCCCACCGCTGGCTGCGCTGCCCCGGGTCCCTCGCCCTGTGCGAGACCGTCCCGCCGCGCACCTCAGTCTACGCCGACGAGGGCACCGCCGCCCATGACGTGGCGAACCGCATCGTGCTGGAGGACTGGGGTGGCAACGAGGCGTTCGCCGAACTGCGCGGGACCACCGTGCGGGTCGGCGACACCGACTGGCCCGTTACCGACGCCATGATCGCCGGGGGCCTCGCCTTCCGCGACCTGATCCTTGAGGCCATGGGCTGGGACGGCAGGGCCTTCGCCGACCAGCGTGTGGAGTTCTCGACGTTCATCGGTGCGCCCGACGCATTCGGCACGGCGGACGCCATCGTC
Organism: Acidobacteriaceae bacterium; assembly: GCA_020247055.1. GTDB lineage: Bacteria > Acidobacteriota > Terriglobia > Bryobacterales > Bryobacteraceae. The sequence continues at coordinate 5,389 of JADCJL010000027.1, forward strand.
GTGGCCGAGGGGCGACTGACCCTGATCGACTACAAGTACGGCGCCGGCGTGCTGGTGAACGCTGAGGCCAACGAGCAACTCATGCTCTACGCCCTCGGCGCGATGCACAGTTTCGACTTCCTCGGACCCTTCGAGCAGTTCGACCTGATCATCCACCAGCCCCGGGCGCAGAACGACAACCCGGTCAGCCGGTGGAGCCTGTCGTACGACGACCTCATGGCGTTCGCTGACAGCACCAAGGCAACCGTGCAGGGCATCCTGGCGGGCGACCAGACCTACAATCCCGGCGAGAAGCAGTGCCGGTTCTGCGACGCCCGCTTCGTGTGCCCGGCGCTCAAGGACGAGGTGCTGGACACCATCACCGGCGCGACGGCGGAGGACTTCGACGACGTGGACGAGGCGTTCGTCGGCACCCTGGCCAACGTGGATCCCGAGTGGCTCGCCGGCGCCATGGCGAAGGTCGGGCTGATCGAGGACTGGTGCAAGGCCGTGCGCGGCGAGATCGAGCGGCGCCTGTTCGCCGGCGCCGACGTACCCGGCTACAAGCTGGTTGAGGGTCGGATGGGCAACCGCAAGTGGTCCAACCCGGACGACGTCACCAAGCTGCTGAAGTCCTGGCGCTTCAAGAACAGCGAGATTTACGAATATGACTTGATTTCTCCGGCGACTGCGGAGAAGTTGCTCAAGCACAGCCCAGTCCGCCTCCAGCGCATCAACGCTCTGGTCACGCGGTCCCCGGGCAAGCCATCGGTGGCCCCGGCCACGGATAAGAAACCGGCGTTGTCCCTCGGGGCCACGGCGGCGGACTTCGACTAGCAACCTGAAACGAGAGACCTGAGACATGATTGTTCAACTGCGTAACGTGCGACTGGCCTTCCCGGCCATCTTCCAGCCTCAAGCCTTCGGCGACAACAAGCCCGCCTACGGCGCCAAGCTGATCGTGGACCCGTCCTCTCCGAACGTGGCGGCGATCCGCGGGGCCATCGCCGCGGCGGCCAAGGAGAAGTGGGGCGCCAAGGCCGACACCATCGTCAAGCAACTCATGGACGACAAGAAGTCGGCGTGGGCCGAGGGGCCGTACAAGAACAAGAACGGCGACGTCTACGACGGCTTCGACGGCAACTTCTTCCTGTCCACCCGCTCCGAGAAGCTGCGCCCCACCGCGCTGGACCGCCAGGGCCAGCCGGTCACGGAGGCCGACCACCTGATCGAGGGCGGCTGCTACGTCCACGCCAGCGTGGACATCTACGTGCAGGACAGCCCGAAGTGGGGCCGGCGCATCAACGCCGTGCTTCGCGGCGTGAAGTTCTACGAGGACGGCGAACGCTTCGGCGGGTCGTCGGCGGCTTCGGCTGACGAGTTCGGCGCGGACGACGAGGAGGACTTCGTCTGATGATCGGCCACAACACCCCCACGGCGCCCGGCCAACTGCGGTCCATCATCGAGCGCATCGAGCGTCTGGAGGAGGACAAGAGCCAAGTCGCGGCGGACATCAAGGAGGTGTACGCCGAGGCCAAGGGCAATGGGTTCAACACCAAGGCCCTTCGCAAACTGGTGGCCCTTCTCAAGAAGGACCGCGACAAGGTGCTGGAGGAGCGGGCCATGCTCGAACTCTACGCCAACGCGCTTGGCTGCGCTGATCTGATCTAGCGAAGCCAGAGGGGCAGGGCGGTCCTTCTCCTGCCGTCCTGCCCCTCACCTCCTCGCCATGCGCACACTCATGCTCGACTTGGAAACCTACAGCGATACGCCTATCACGCACGGCACATGGGCCTATGCGGAGAACGCGGAGATCCTGCTGCTGGCCTACGCATGGGACGACGACGAGGTCCAGGTCGTCGAGTTCCCGACCCCCGGCCTGATGCAGTCGCTCATCGACGCCGCCGACCAGATCATCATTCACAACAGCCATTTCGACCGCACGGTCCTGTCGTTCAGTCAGGTGCGCGTTCCCGTTGAGCGCATCTACGACACCCTCGCCGTGGGCCTGCTGCACAGCCTGCCGGGCGCCCTTGACAAGCAGTGCGATGTCCTCGGCGTCCCGCTGGACAAGGCCAAGGACAGGGCGGGCAAGAAGCTGATCCAACTGTTCTGCAAGCCGCAGGCCAAGACGCGCAAGCTGCGCCGGGCCACGAAGGAGACGCACCCGGCGGAGTGGGAGGCGTTCAAGGACTACGCCCGCATGGACATCGTCGCCATGCGCGAGGTCTACAAGCGCCAGCCCAAGGTCAACTGGACCGACGCCGAGAAGGCCGTGTGGCGGCTGGACCAAGCCATCAACGACCGCGGCATCCAGATCGACATGGACCTGGCCCACGCCGCCCTGCGCGCCGCCAAGGAGGCGGGCCAGCGACTGGCGGTGGAGTCGGCGCTGATGACGAACGGCGCCGTGCCCAGCGCCACGCAGCGGGACGCCCTGATCAACTACCTGCGCGACACGATGGGCCTTGAGATTGACGACCTGCGCAAGGGCACGCTGGGCGCCCTGCTCAAGACCGACGTGCCGGATGACGTGCGCGAGTTGCTGGAGGTGCGCCTGCAAGCGGCGGCGACCAGCCCGGCCAAGTATCGGGTGCTGGTGCGTGGCACCTCGTCCGACAGGCGGCTGCGGGGCACCATGCAATATGCCGGGGCGTCTCGCACGGCGCGGTGGGGCGGAAGGCTCTTCCAGCCGCAGAACCTACCACGACCGACCCTCAAGCAGCCGCAGATCGACACCGGCATTGAGGCCATGAAGGCGGGCGTCGAGACGGTGTTCTACGACGACGTCATGGAGTTGTGCGCCAGCGCGGTGCGCGGGTCTATCGTCGTGGCGCCGGGTTGCAAGCTGGTCGTGGCCGACCTGTCCAACATCGAGGGCCGGGTTCTGGCGTGGCTCGCGGGCGAGCAGTGGAAGATGGACGCCTTCCGCGAGTTTGATAAGGGCGTCGGGCACGACCTGTACAAGGTCACTTACGCCAACGCCTTCGCTATCAACCCCGCCGACGTGACCAAGGACCAGCGCCAGATCGGCAAGGTGATGGAACTCATGCTTGGCTACGGCGGGGGCGTCGGCGCGTTTCTCACCGGCGCGCTTACCTACGGCTTTGACATTGAGGCCATGGCGCAGAACGCCTACCCGACGCTGCCGCCTGACGTCATCGAAGCGTCCACTGCGGAGTGGGACCGCCGAACAGCCAAAAAAGAGACGACGTTTAACCTGACCCGCACAGCCTTCATCGTGTGCGACGGGCTCAAGATCCTCTGGCGCCGGGCGCACCCCAACACGGTCAAGTTCTGGTATGACTGCGAGCGCGCCGCCCGAAACGCCATCAGCAACCCGGGCGAGGTCTACCGGGCCAGCGCCATCGCCTTCCGGCGCTCCGGGGGCTGGCTGCGCGCCCGCCTGCCATCGGGCCGCTACCTCTGCTACCCGTCACCGCAAGTCGACGAGGACGGGCGCCTGTCCTACATGGGCACCAACCAATATACCCGACGCTGGGAGCGGCTGGACACGTATGGCGGGAAAGCCGTCGAGCAACTGACCCAGAGCACCGCCCGCGACGTCCTCGCCGCCGGCCTGCTCTCGGCGGAGGCGGCGGGCTACGGCCCTGTCCTGCACGTCCACGACGAGATCATCTGCGAGACGCCCGACGACCCGTCGTTCAGTGCGGAGGGCCTGGCCGCGCTCATGTCGCAGGGCACCCAGTGGTCGGTCGGCCTACCCCTCGCCGCAGCGGGGTTCGAGACGTATCGCTATCAGAAGGGGGACTAGCGCCGTGTGGATCTCCTGCACCAAGCCGCCGCAGCCCGACCGCCTGATCCGCGTCCGGTTCCGCAGCGGCACGGAGACAGCGGTCGCCCGGCCTGTCAGCGACTGGTGGTGGGGCAAGGCGACTGAGGCCGAGTTCGGCGAGGGTTGGCGCTCCAAACTGCCGCTGGAGATCGTGGCCTACGAGGAAGTCACATGACCCCCGAAGGCAAGGTGGAAGCCTACCTGATCGCCCGCGTCAAGGAGACGGGTGGGCGACAGCGCAAGCTGCAATGGATCGGCAGGCGCGGCGCCCCTGACCGCATGGTCTGGTGGCCGGGGCCGAACCTGCACTTCGTGGAGGTCAAGCGGGCGGGTGGCCGACTGCACCCGCTTCAGGTCGTCGAGGGCGACCGGCTGCGCGCCGACGGCTTCCGGGTATGGGTGGTCGCCTCCCGCGAGGAGGTGGACGCCTTCATCGAATTGGCGCTTGACGGACAGCTAACAAGCGGGGATACAGTCGGGCATGACTTGGACGCCTGAAAACACCGCCCTCGCCGCCCGCCTCTGGACCGAGGGCAAGAGCGCCTTGGAGATCAGCAAGATCCTCGGTGTCACGCGCAAAGCCGTGATTGGCAAGATGCACCGCGCGGGCCTGAAGCGCAACGTGCCAGCCGCGCCCGCCAAGGCCGAGCCGCCGCGCATTGTGCGCCGACCCAACGAGCGCAAGGCGCACGACGAGAAGCGCGTCAACGTCATCAAGTTCCCCGTGAAGGAGGTGCGTGTTGTGGGTGAGCCGCTTATGCGCCCGTGGACCGAGCGCAAGTTCGGTGAGTGCGCCTTCCCTATCGTCGATGGCGACGTGACCTACTCCTGCTGCGCCGACACTGCGGGGCACCGCTCCTACTGCCCGAAGCATCAGCGGGTCATGTATACGAACACGGCGCCGTTCAGCCCGTCCAAACCCCCTCGCCTCAAGACCGACGGAAGGCACATCATATGACCATCTCGCAACTGGCCGATATGTTCGGACTCGGGCACCAAGAGGCGTTGGTGCTGGCTTACCTGCTTGAGCACGAGGGTTACGCCAGCAACGTGCATCTGGCCACGGCCATCGGCCTCGACACCTCGTCGACGATGGACGCTTGGCGCAAGGCGCACACCCACCTGTCGGTCGTGATCCATCGCATCCGGCAGAAGGTTCCGCAAGGCTCGGTTCTCAACCGCCGGGGCTTCGGCTTCCGGGTGGACGCCGACAAGCTGTTCGGCGGCGACCTCGTGTGACCCGCACCTTCACGCCGCACGACTACCAGCGCGAGGCCCTTGACCACCTCTACAACCTGCGCCGCAGCGTCCTGTGGATGCCGATGGGCGGGGGCAAGACGGTAACGGTGCTGACGGCCCTGAGCGCGCTGGACACGGTCGAGGAGGTGTTCCCCGCGCTGGTGCTGGCCCCCAAGCGGGTGGTGAGCAGCACATGGCCACAGGAAGCCGCCAAATGGGCTCACACGCAGGCGCTAAGGGTCGTGCCGGTGTTGGGCACCGCCAAGCAGCGAGAGGCCGCCCTGCGCCTTCCTGCTGACATCTACGCGACCAACTACGACAACGTGCCTTGGCTCGTCGCGCACTACGGCGAGGGCTGGCCGTTCAAGACGATCATAAGCGACGAACTGACCCGCCTGAAGTCATACCGCACCCGGCAGGGTGGCTCGCGGGCGCGGGCGCTGGCGAAGGTGGCGCACACCAAGTCACGCCGGTTCATCGGCCTGACGGGCACGCCGGCGCCGAACGGGCTCAAGGACCTGTGGGGCCAGGTCTGGTTCGTTGACCGCGGCGAGCGGCTGGGCCGCACGTTCTCGGCGTTCGAGGCGCGCTGGTTCACCAAGGGCTGGGACGGCTACAGCCTCCAGCCTCGTGAGTTCGCCCAAGCGGAGATCGAGGACCGGCTCAAGGACGTGTGCCTGACGGTCAAGGGTCTGGACGTCGACGAGCCGATCCGCAACGTGATCGAGGTCGAGTTGCCGAAGGATGCGCGCAAGACCTACGAGGAGATGGAGCGCGACATGTGGGCGCTCATCGAGGGCGAGGGCGTGGAGGCCGTGAACGCTGCGGTGCGCACCAGCAAGTGCCTCCAGTTGTCGAACGGCGCGGTCTACAAGGAGGACGGCTCGTGGGCCGTCGTGCATGACGAGAAGATCGACGCGCTCAAGAGCGTGGTGGAGGAGGCCAACGGGATGCCCGTGCTGGTCGCCTACAACTTCAAGAGCGATCTGGCGCGGATCCTCGCTGCGGTTCCTGGGGCCAAGCCGCTGGACGACAACCCCAAGACGATTGTGGACTGGAACGCTGGGCGCATCCCGGTGCTGGTCGCGCATCCGGCGTCGGCGGGCCACGGCCTGAACCTACAGGACGGCGGCAACATCCTCGCGTTCTTCGGCCTGAACTGGAACCTTGAGGAACACGACCAGATCATCGAGCGGATCGGCCCGCAGCGCCAGAAGCAGTCGGGCTACGACCGGCCTGTCTTTATCCACTACATCCTCGCCCAGGGGACAGTGGACGCGATGGTGCTGGACCGACTCGTCAACAAGCGCAGCGTGCAGGACGTGCTGCTTGAGGCTATGCGGCGCCGGGCTGGGTGAGTGGGACACCCTTGGCTGCGTGCTCGGCAAGCCAAGCCCGCACCTGCCCGACGGTCTTACCGGCGAACTGCGGGTTGGCCGCTATGGTGTCTGAGCCCAGCACCTGTTCGGCGGGTTGGTCGGGTCTGGCGCGCAGAAGCCCAACGCCACCGCCTTCGCCCATGTGGTGCATGGCGTAGATGTTCTGCGGCGTAAGCCGAAGCCTGTTCTTGACCAGCAGGTCCACGTTGTCCTGCGTGTGCCGGAGCATCATGGGTGGCTCAACGCCGGTGCCGCGCTTGGCGAGGATCTGCTTGTCGGTCAGCCCCTGAGCCTCTTGCGGGAAGGTCTTTTTGTAGACGGCGATGAAGGTGCTGTCGATGAACTGACCGTAGCCCGCCGCCGTCGACCTCGGGTTGTCGCCGGTGCCTTCGACGAGTTGGTGCGCGATGATCGGGGCAGCGAGTTCCGCCGCGCGCTCGGCGGGCAGTTCGGTGTCCGTGACCATCTGGACGGCAGCTTCCCGGGTCGGCGCCGTGAGCGCGGTGAAGGTCGCCACCTCCTCGGCGGGCGGTGCTTCGGGCGCCACCCCCTCCTCGGGAAGCCGCCCCTCGCTCAGAGGTGGCAGGGTGTTCGGTTGCAGAGCCTGAACCGTCTGGACCCCAGTCTGCGCGCCGAGACGACGGGCCGTATCCGAGTGGAACGCGCGGGCACGGCGGAAGGCCAGTTGCGCCGTGCTCATCCCGACCTGCTCGGCCAGTTGCTTGACGACCTCCTCCGTGCGGTTGGGGTCAAGAAGCGCGTCGGCCAGTTCAATGGCCTCCGCCCGGTTTACACCTCGCGCGGTCAACATGCGACTGACGTTGTTCAGCGCCGAACTGAACGCCGTGAACTCAGCGCCGCCCGGGCCTTGGCGAAGCGCGACACCCTGCGGGACGATGTCTCCGCTCTCCTCGCCGGCGACCGGACCCCGGCGCTGCGCGCCGCGTGCCAGCCCCCGCAGGTCCTCTGCACGATCCAACACGTAGGTAGCCGCCTTGGCTTGAACAATGAGGTCGTTCGCATCGTCCCCGAGCAGGCTGCGCAGGTTGGCCTGCGCCATGTCGTTCTCCGCCAAGTTGGCGAGAAGGTTCCGGGAGTCCTGCGGGCGCTTGATAGCGTTGCGGATTGCCTGACGTGCGCCGATCTTGGTGCGGCTTATTTGCGGCCCGGTGAGCCCTTCCAACTTCCGGGTGAAGTCCTGGTTGTCTGTGCGCATGAAACCCTGACCGAGCGTCACCGGGGCGGTCGCCGCCTCAAAGTCGGCCTCGGCGGAAGCGCGCGCGGCGACAGTGGCGGATTTGGCGCGGCGCGTCTCTTGGGTGGCGGCGGCGGCGGCTTCGCTCTTGGTGGACAGAGCCTCGGTCTTGGCCCGTGTGGTCTCGGCACGAGCGGCTTCTTCCGCTTCCGCCTTCGTCCGGGAAGTCTGACGTGAGCCCTCGGTGAACTCGCGTTGCGCCTTGCGCTCGGCCACGGTGGCTTGCCGCAGGTCGCGCTGCGCCGCGGCTATGTCACCGCGAGCCCGCACGACGGCGTCCCGGGCCTCCTGCGGCACGAGAACCTGAGCCAGTTCAGGGTTCTCGCGCTCCCACTTGCGGAACGCCTTGCCGAAGGTGGGCTTGCCGACGTCCTTGCTGAACAGCCGGTCCATGGTGTCCTGCCGAACGGCCTCCTGTGCCTCGGGGGTGAGGCGACCCATGACGGCGGTGATGTCCGACTCCCGATTCGGCCCGCGCACCGGAGGCCCAGAGGGGGTGCCGAACATCGTCACGGTCATGGCCTGTGGGTCTTGGCCTGCGAGGATCCGCTCGAAGACGTTGTTCTCCCAGTTCTGGCCGAACTCGCGGCGAGCCTGATTGGCGGCCCGCCACTTCTGGACGACGTCCGAGTCACCGAACCAGCCGGAATCAACTAGCTGGTCCTCGATCTCGTCAACCTTGCGGATCACGTCGCGCGCGGCGGTGGAGTCTACGTCTCCGCGGCCCGTCAGGGGCTGAAGTTGGCGGCGCAGGCTGTTGAGGTCCGCGAAGGTCAAGCCTCCACGCTCCTCAAGCGCCTTGGCTACCTTGGCTACGATGCGCTCGGTGTTCGGGGCCTCGCCCGCTTCGAGGGTGCCAGCGTACGACTTGGCCGTGGTCGCCAGTTCGTCGGCGATAGCCGGAGCGTAATCGTCGGGAAGCGCGACGTCACCCGCCGCCTCCGCCTCGTCGTAAAGCTGCTTGAAGTTGGACCGCGCAGCGTCGCGCTGGGCTTGCAGTTCGGTGTAGGCGGCAGGCGCCCCGCCACGGGTCTCCGGGAGCACACCTTCGGACGCTTTCTGAACCCGGGCCGGCAGGGCTTCCGCGACGGCGCGCTTCTCTTCTTGCGAGGTGAGGTACTTCTGTCGGAGGCCCTCCGCCAGTTCATCGGCCTGACGGCGCACAGCGTCTCGCTGCTGTTGCGCGGCGGCCACGGCCACAGCCCTAGCTTGCTCGGCTTCGGTAAGCCGCGAGCCCTTGGCCTGTTCCGCCGCGGCGATAGCCTCGATTTCCGCTCGCTCGGCGTCGGTGAGCCGGGCGCCCTTTATGCGCTCCGCCTCGTCAATGAGGGCCTGCGCCGTGACGTTCGGCTGATCTGCGTAAACCCTTCTGGCGGCCTCGTCCGCCATGCGGCTTGACTGCTCGCTGATGTTTTCACCCGCTGTGCGCAACATGGTTGCGGCGGACGGGTTGATGCTAGTGGCCCCGACGCTCTGCACCAGGTCGCCTTCTGGAATGACCATGGCGGGCGTAGGCGCGACGCCCGCGCGTCTCGCGGCTTCGACGGCAGCGGCTGATACGGCGAGGTCCTGTTCGGAATCCATGAGCTGGCGCTGCATGGCGTTGGGCGCCGTACCGAACACCGCTTGGCCCAAACGATTCGACTTTGCACTGAGCCCGCCGAGAAAACCGGCAGCGGCGATCTTTTTCGGGTCGTAGCCCTCACCTCGAAGCGTCTGGCCTCCCGCCTCGAAGACGGCGCCAGTGCCAACACCGGCAAGCAGCGGCGCGACCTGCAATGTGGGGCGCCCGGTTACGAGGCTCGGCAAACTGCCGCCAACATAATACGCCAGAGGGTTCTGCTCCGCAGCTTGCCGGCGCCGGGCCTGAAGTGCGGATTGTGCCTCGTCGGAAAGGAGGCCGGACTCCGCTCTCCGCTGCGCAAAACTGCCGCCGAGCGCACCCAGACCGCCACCTATCAGTGCGCCAACAGGGACTGTCACCGGGGCAAGCGGGCCGCCAAGCGCTGCGCCGGCAGTCGCACCGATGCCCGCACCCGCCAAGCCGCCAGCGCCCGCACCGACATTCTCCCCGGCGCCGATGGTGGCGGACTCCAGTGCGCCGAGGGGGGCGGGCGACGGAGGGGGCTCCTTGCCGAGTATATTGCGGAAGATGTTGCCGCGCAGGTCGTCGACCGACGGCAGGCCCTCGGGGCTCAGGCGGTTGGTGTCTTCGAGGTCGGCGACGAGTTGCGGATGGCGCGGCTTATGGGAGTAGCGCGCACCGCGCTCACCGGTGAACTCGCCGGGGGCCGTCTCGGTCAGGGCCTCGGCGAGTTCACCGGTGGCGCGACGCGGGGCTTGCTGGGCGAAGCCGATCTTTCGGTCGAACTCTTCCCGAGGCATGTCGGAGTACGCCGACTGGTAAAGCCGGTCGACCAGTTGCTGGTCCGTGAGGTCGTTGTACTCCGGGTACTTCTCGCGGATATCCTTGATGCTCTGCATGACCTACCTGATACCGAGAGGGTCTTTACGGGCCGCACCGCCTTGCGCCGGAGAAGACTGCGGCACCGCGCCCATATTGCGCGCCTTAAGCACGTCACTCTTGAGCCGGAGCCGAACGTTCTTCTGCTGCTCGGCTGCACGGATGTAGTCGTCGTAGTGGCGTAGCACTTCTAGGACCCCTCGCCGCAAGGCTTCTGGGCCTTGGTTCGGGCTCAGGTTGCCTGCACTTTTCTTGAGCAACTCCAGTTCCTGTACGGCGACCTGGCCGAGTGCGCCGCCGGTGGGGCTGTTGACCCTCATGTCTTGCAGGGTGTCGAACGCAATTCGACCGCCGATGTAATCCTCAATCGTGTCACGCAGCACGTTGGCCGGCGAGCCTTTGATGAAAGAGGCAAGCCAACCGGCGGTGCCCACTGTCGTGTTGTTGATAAACGGCACCACGTCGCGCAGAGCCTTTTGCAGGCCGCGCATTTTATTGACGTTGGCGTCAATCCTGATTGCGTCAGAATCGAGCGCCGAGACGTCCGGTACGCGGTTCGACTCGTCGGTGGACGCCGGGACGAACTTGGTGCCGTCCATCGTTCCGTTGAAGAAGCCGTTGGCCATGGCCTCCTCGCGGGTAGCCGGGCGCACTTCGGCGGGCGCCACGTCGACCGTGCCGCCGGTGGACGTGCCGCGCTTGATCGCACCCGTCGCGTCCTTGAACTCCACACCTGCGCGCTGATCAGGTGGCAGAGCCAAGAACTCAGCCTGCGAGATAGGCTTGCCCGCCGGGCGGGCGCCCGCCGTAACCGCGCCGGTTTGCGCCGGGGTTGCGGGCGCCGGAGCGCCTTGTGGTCCGAGGTCAACCCGCTTGCCGTTCGGCCCCACGGCGTAAGCCGGAAGGCCAGACAAGGGATCCTTGGGCATGTAGACGACGTAAGGCTCACCGTTCAGCAGTTGCGGCTGCGCGGTGTATCCGGCGGTCTGTTTCGGCGGCTCGCCGTACTTGAGCAGCAGCTTCTCCCGCTCACCGCCCGTCTCAAACGCCGCCTTGGCCAGTTCGACCTCGTCAGCGGCGGCGAGTTGCTGTTGCTTCGCCGCGAGTTGCCGGGCAGCCTCGCCGCTCTTGTCCCAACTCTCCACGCCTTGGCGGAGCGATTCCCAGTTGGACCGACCCCGATTGGGGCGGCCCGCCGCGATCAGAGCGTCGGCCAGCCGCTCCATCTTGGAAGGCAGCGCGGCCTGCATCTGTTCAAACTGCGCCATCCGAGCGGCCTTGAGCCTCTCGGCATATTCGTCGTACCGCCTCTTCTCCGACCCCGTCGCGTAGTTGATGACAGCGAGCGGGTTCTTGAGCATCTCCGGGGTGAGTTCGTCTTCCGGGTTCTCGACCGCAGACAGGGCGCCCAGTTCTTCGTCTTCCATCATCTGTCCCCTACTAACTGAGGAAGTCTTTGGCGGCGTTCAACACCTTCAACGTGCCGCCTGCACCCGTGAGGAACTTGTCAAGTGCGTTTTCCGCACCCTCCGCGTCCTTGTCAGGCCCGTAGCCGAACTCCAACGTGCCTGTCGGCACCGCGCCCTTGACACCCTGCATCGTGGCCACTGCCTTGTCGATCTGCGACTGCGGGTAGCCCTGCTGCTTGAGGAAGTCCTGATACGCGACGTCGAGGTTGGCTTGGTCAAGGGCTTGCTGCCTGTCACCGATAGCCGACAGGGCTCCTGCGCC
>JADCJL010000270.1 GCA_020247055.1 Acidobacteriaceae bacterium
AAGTCACCCCCACCGTTCCCCCGGTCCGTCCCGCCGAACCCACCGCATCACTCCCCGCCGACAACGTCACGCTCCCCGTCACCCCGCCCTGCGTCACCGTAAACGTCTGCCCGCCAATCGTCAGCCGCCCCGTCCGGCTCGCGACGCTCGTCCCGTTCGCCGCCACGCTATATGTCACCGTCCCGTTCCCCGTTCCCGACGCCCCACCCGTCACCGTCAACCAAGCCGCATCCGACACCGCTGTCCACCCAAAATCCGTCGCGTTCGCAGTCACGCCCACTGTTCCCCCGGTCCGTCCCGCCGAACCCACCGCATCACTCGCGGTCGACAACGTCACGCTCCCCGTCACCCCGCCCTGCGTCACCAGAAACGTCTGCCCGCCAATCGTCAGCCGCCCCGTCCGGCTCGCAACATTCGTCCCGTTCGCCGCCACGCTATACGTCACCGTCCCGTTCCCCGTCCCTGTCGCCCCACCCGTCACCGTCAACCACCCCGCATCCGACACCGCCGTCCACCCAAAATCCGTCGCGTTCGCAGTCACCCCCACCGTCCCCCCCACCCGTCCCGCCGAACCCACCGCATCACTCCCCGCCGACAACGTCACGCTTCCCGTCAACCCACTCTGCGTCACCGTATGCGTCTTACCCCCAATCGTCAGCGTCCCCGTCCGGCCCACCACACTCGCGAGCGGAGCACACTCATAGGTGACCGATCCCGGACCCACCCCCGACGCCCCCGATACAATCGTCAGCCACGCGGCATTGGATATCGCCGTCCACGTAAGCCACGGTTCGGCATTCACGATCACCACCTGCCCCGTTGCTCCCGTTCCCGGCGGCGCATTCGTCGCCGGGGCCAGCGAGGACACCTCCCAACGGAATCCGTACACCGCCCCGGAATCCAAAACCGCGTTGTTGCTTTGCGTCCCCGGCTGGCAGGCCGCATCAGACGCCGCACACCCCCCCGTCCCCAACAGCGCGTTCAACCCCGTCGCGTCGCTATCCTCCCCCCACGCCCCCGCCACCAAAGTCCCTCCCGAAAGCGCCACCACGCGAACCCGGTCCCCCGCACCCGTATTCGAAGCCTTCCCGTAAACCTCCTGCGTCCAACTGCCGGATTGACGTACAAACACATAAAACGCACCCGCGCTGGCCATGGCATTGTTGCTCTGCGTCCCCGGCTGGCACGTCGCTTCCGCGGCCGTGCACCCTCCCGTCCCCAGCGGCCCGTTCACCCCCGTCGCATTGCTCGCCTCGTACCGCGCCGCCACCGCCACCGTATCGCCGTCAATCGCCACCGAGTAACCAAACTCGTCCTGGTCCCCCGGATTTGACGCCTTCAGATAGGCCTGTTGGCTCCACGCTCCCGCATTACGGACAAAGATATACGCCGCCCCGGCCCCGGACATCAGGTTACTGCTCTGGTTCCCGTTCACCCCCGCCGCGGAGCTCGCCTCGTACCGCGCTCCGGCCACCACCGTATCCCCCGAAATCGCCACCGCAACGCCAAAGTTGTCACCCAGGTCCGGATTCGATGCCTTCAAATACGCCTGCTGGCTCCAACTGCTCCCGCTCCGCACAAACACGTACGCCGCCCCGGATGCGGTACTCGAGTTGTCTCCGTCGTTGCCGTTCACCCCGGCCGCGGCGCTACTCTCGCCCAAAGCCCCAACAACGATCGTATTGCCCGAAATCGCCACCGACGCCCCAAACACATCCGAGCTGTCGGTGTTGGAGGCCTTCAAATAAGCCTGCTGCGACCACGAGCTTCCGCTCCGCACAAACACGTACGCCGCCCCGGCCGCGGGGGCGCACTCGTTATATTGGTCTCCGTCCACCCCCGTCGCCGTGCTTCTCTCGCCCCGCGCCCCCACCACCACCGTATCCCCGCTAATCGCCACCGCATAGCCAAACTCATCCGCCGCGTCCGCATTCGAGGCCTTGAGATAGGCCTGCTGGCTCCACGTCGAACCCGTGCGCACAAAAACATACGCCGCCCCCGCGGCAGCTGCCGCGTTATTGCTCTGCGTCCCGGATTGGCAGGCCGCATCCCCCGCCGCGCAGCCGCCCGGACCCACCGGCCCGTTCACCCCTGTCGCATCGCTGTCCTCGTCAATCGCCCCCACCACCACCGTATCCCCGCTGATCGCCACGTCCTGCCCGAATCGATCCCCGGCTCCCGTATTCGACGCCTTCAGATACGCCTGCTGGCTCCAACTCCCCCCGCTGCGCACAAAAATGTACACCGCTCCAGCGTTGGACGCCGCATTGCTACTCTGGTCCCCGTTCACTCCCGTCGCCGCACTGTCCTCCTGGTCGGCCGACACCACGAGCGTATCCCCCGCCAGCGCCACCGCATACCCAAAGCGATCCGTCGTCCCCGGATTCGACGCCTTCCCATAGACCTGTTGCACCAGCGGATCCACCGTGATTGGATAGGCCGCCGCCCTGTCCTCCACCTCAATTTCCACCCACCTCCCCGTCGCCACCATCCGGGCCCCCACCCGGCGTCCCCGGGCGTCCGTCACCACCAGCTTCCGGTAGCGCAGAGCCCCGGCGCCCGCCGCCGTGCGGAAAACAATCCCCTCCTGCCCCGGCTCCTCTCCCGCCACCAGTTCCCCCCGCTGCCGCAGCGCAATCCGTAACGAACCAGCCGCCCCTGCCGGCCGGCGCGCAATGGTAAACCCGTGCTCCAGCCCCTCGGTGCCGTTCACGAACCACTCCGTAATCCCCTCGCGCCGGTACTCCAGCCGGTTTCCGTCCCGGACCACCTGCGCCCTGCCGCTCACCCACGCCTCCTGCCCCGCCCGCCCCCATCGCTCCAGTTCCAGCCCCCAACTCCACGTCCCGGTGTCCGGCGTCACCGCAACCCCCCGGCCATCAAAGCACGCCAGCCACCCCTGATAATGCGACCGCGCCCGGTACCCTCCCTCCCGGTCCGGAAACATCCCGTGCCGGTGCCGTTCGTACTCCCCCCGAATCTGCGCCCAGTCCGCCAGGCTCAAACCCGCCGGCGGCAGCGTCGAGCGCCCCTCGGCGACCACCGCCGAAGCAAACAGCATCGTCAAAAAGAGAGGGAGAAACGAGGAACGGGACATGAGGTAGGGTCGATCGGGAGAGGAACGAAAAAGCGAAGACCGTAAAGGGGAGGAAAGACAGGATGCCAGCCGGCAGCTCGAAGGACGTTAAGGGAGACAAGGCCCCAACGGCGTGGGTAGCCGAGCCCGCACAGAGCGAAACCGGGGGCTCTACGGAAAAATTAACAAATTACGCAGCAGCTTCCTATAGAACTCGCCTAGGAATGTTGCCAAGGATTAATCGCGCCCCGGCCCCTTACAGCTCCACCAGCCGCAGCCCTCGGTACCGCCGAAAATCTCGATCGAAGGTCACCAGCCCCGCACCCTGCTCAATCGCCAGCGCCGCCAAATAAGCGTCCGACCACCCTCGCCCCCGCGTACCGCTGTCCTCGGCCAGTCTCTCAAGCACCTTCCAAAATCGTCGGCCCGGCGATGGCACCACCACCTGCGGATTCCCTAGCCATCCCTCAATCAACTCCGATGCCTCACTCAGCCGCAGCGGTCGCTGCACAATACCCGGCGAGGTCGTAATCCGCAGGAAGGCCAAAAATGAGTGCCATGGAATCCCAATCAGCTCTTCCGCCTCGAGCGCCGCCTCCATCCACCGCCAGCTCGCCCCGTGGTGCTCAGCATCGGAATTGTGCAGATACACCAGCACGTTGGCATCGAGTATCGTCATCCCTCCCGCCGAGCCTCCTGCTCCTCCCACGCGTCCAAATCGGAGACGCGCAATGGAAAGGGCAGCCGGCACTCCCCCATCGAAAACGTCTTCCGCGGAATCGATACCCGCTTCCCTCCCGCCTCCCGCGCCAAACCGTCTCGCAGCAGATCATTTAGCTTTACGCGAAATGGCACATCCTCCTCCCGCGCCCTCTCCCGCACCCGCTCCAGCACATCTTCGTCCAGGACGACTGTCGTTCTGATGCTCATGATGTTTTATGATAGCATCAGTGATGCGCCTACCCCCTTCCTCAATCCCTCCCCGCCACCAGCTACCATGAAAAGGCGGACCATGACCCCCTCCCCTGCCTCCTACAACGACCTCCAGCTCCGCATCAAAACCATCCTCCCCGCCACCTACCGCGACTGCTACGAATCCGTCCAGCCCGTCTCCATGGGCTCCGCCGGTCTCAAGTTCGCCCCCGACGGCCAGGTAGCCTGGAACGAAATCTGGACCACCTTCTGCGACCTCGCCATGGCCGGCGGCCCCCCGCACAAAGGCAAACTCCTCCTACCCGCTACCCCCGCCGCCATCGCCGCCGACCCCGCCCGCCACCAGCAGGTCCTTGCCGAAATCTGCCGCGGCATCGCCCTCGTCACCGAACTCCCCGTCCAGCCCTCCCCCCACCCCGGCTGGGTCCAAATCGAGTGCCCCGATCCCGTCATGGCCGGCTGGCTCCTCCGCGCCATCACCATGGAGAATGTGGCCGTCCGGGCCCACGGCACCCTGCTCGAACTTCCCGCCGGCCCCGCCTACCGCCTCGAAAAGGAGATCAAGAACGTCATCACCGTCATCGCCAAAACCACCCACTACTGGGTCGAACACATGTGGCCCGCCCAGGAACGCGCCATCGGCGAACTCTTCGCCGCCCTCGAACCCCACTCCCCCCTCCTCACCCCCAATCCCGACGCCCCCCCCCTCACCCCGCCCGGCATCGAACAGACCACCGGCCTCACCCCCACCCCGGCGCTCTATGATGGCTGGCTCGGCCTCGCCTGCCCCACCGTCGCCGCCGCCGTCTGGCTCATCCGCGCCCTCGTCGCCTCCAACGTCCTCGCCCGCCGCGAAGAAACCACCCTCTACGTCCCCCTCAACCCCACCACTGACCCTGCCGCCCGCCGCCTCACCGCCCTCCTCGCCGAACTCTGCGCCTTCGCCCGGGAGCAACAGGTGCTCTAACCGCCCCTATTCCCCGTACTCCGGCTCCCACTCCGGCTCGCCCCGCTCTACCCGGTCCTCCCGCTCCCACGGCTTCTCCTCCGCCCGCCGCCGCTCCCGCTCCTCCCGCTCTTCCTTCCCGTCGCTCATGCCTCCAGTGTAGGCCAACCACCCTGCGCCACCACAACCCCCCGCCTGGCCACCATCGACCGCAAAATATACCTCGCCCTTCAGCCCCGCCCGTTACAAAAGTTGCACCGCCCGCATCTCCCCAACACAGACCAAAATATTTCAAGACAAGAGGATCCTCTTGTCTTGTATTATTTGCCGGAGCATTTTATCCTATTTCGAGGAGGTTTCATGTTCCTGATTTCGATGATCATCTGGGCCACCGCACTACTCGGTGCCGTGATGACCGTTTGGGCCCTCTCCTGGGCCGTTAAAAGGGGCGAATTCCGCAATCCGCGCCAAGGCGCGGCGTCCATCTTCGACGACGAAGAGCCCATCGGCCGCCAAACCGACTTCTTCCCGGCCATCCGCCAGGGAGTTCGCTCGTGACCCACGTGCCCGAAGGCCCCGCCGAGTCCCGGCTCGAACAAATCTCGCGCATCGTCATCGACGACTCCTCCCGCGTCCCCGTCCTGCTCTGGTTTACCAGCTCCGTCATCTGGCTCCTGTTTGGCTCCCTCGCCGCCATGATCAGCTCCCTCAAGCTGCATCATCCCGACTTCCTCGGCGGCATCGAATGGCTGACCTTCGGCCGCATCCGGCCCGTCCATCTCGACATCGTCTTCTTCGGCTGGAGCTGTATGGCTGCCATCGGCACCCTCCTCTGGCTCCAGGCCCGCCTCTGCCACGTGCGGCTGCCTTGGCCGGTGCTCCTCAGCGGCCTCGCCATGGTCTGGAATATCGGCGTTGTGGTCGGCTCGGTCGCGGTGCTCGCCGGCCACGGTTCGAGCATCGAGTACCTGGAGTTCCCGGCCTACTGCGCCCCCTTCTTCGCCATACCCGCCCTCGGCGTTCTGGCGGCGAACGTCAAGATGTATCTCACTAAACGCAGCGAGCATACTTACGTCTCCCAGTGGTACCTTCTCGCCGCCACCGTCTGGCTCCCGATTCTCTACGTCACGGCGATGTTTTGTACGTACTTTGGCCTCGTCCAGGGAGTCTCACAAGCCATCACCAACTGGTGGTTCGGCCACAACGCCCTCGGCCTCTGGGTCACCCCCATCGCGGTCGCCACGGCCTACTATCTGATTCCCAAAGTCACCGGCCGCCCCGTTCATAGTTATCACCTGTCGCTGCTGGGCTTCTGGACTCTGGCGATCTTCTACAACTGGGCCGGAACCCACCACCTCACCGGCGGCCCCCTCCCCGCCTGGACCATCACCGTCGGGGTCGTCGGCTCCATGATGATGTTTATCCCCGTCATCACCGTCGCCATCAACCACCACATGACCATGCGCGGCGTCTTCTCCATGCTCAAGACGAGCCCCACCCTCCGTTTCACCGTCTTCGGCTCGTTCCTGTACACGGTGGCCAGCTTCCAGGGCTCCCTCGAAGCCCTCCGCAGCCACCAGGAAATCACCCACTTCACGCAGTACACCATCGGCCACGCCCACTTGGGTCTCTATGGCTTCTTCTCGATGATCATGTTCGGCGCCATGTACTACATCTTCCCGCGCGTCACCAATAACGAATGGTCCTCGGCCCGTCTTATCAAGGTGCATTTCTGGGGCTCCGCCCTGGGTATCCTCTCCTACGGCGTCGGCCTGTGTTGGGCGGGATGGTGGCAGGGAACGATGATGAACAATCCTTCCATTCCCTTCCTGCAGATCGTCGAGTACATCAAACCCTATCTGATTCTGCGCAGTATCTCCGGCGCGGGAATGACGATCGCGCATCTCGCCTTCGCCCTCTCCGTCTGGCGCATCCTCTCCCGCCACCACTTCGTCATGAGCGGCCCGACGTTATTCACCACGCAGCGCCCACCCTGGCGGGAGTTCGTCAATGAACAGAATCAACGCGAGGAGATTGCCCAATGAACCGGACATTTTTGGTCATTGTCGGGGTGTTTCTCACCATTGCCTTTTCCCTCAGTGGCTTGGTCCTCATCCCGAACTGGCAGTTCCAGGAGCATCAACCGGTCCGCAACGCGCGCGATGGCAGCCAGTATCCGAATCCCTACTACGGTCTGGCCCGGCAAGGCCGCGATGTCTACGTCGATCAGGGTTGCGCCTACTGCCACTCCCAACAGGTTCGCGCCAAAGGCTACGGCGCCGATATCCGCCGCAACTGGGGCAACCGCCGTACGGTCGCCCGCGACTACATGTATGAATATCCCATCCTGCTCGGCACCATGCGCACCGGCCCCGACCTCGCCAACATCGGCGCCCGGCAGCCCGCCCGCGACTGGCACTACCTCCACCTCTACAATCCCCAGATCACCTCGGCCGGCTCGGTGATGCCCCGCTACCAATACCTGTTCCGCACCATCAGGGCCGGAGAGATGGTCCCCGCCGGCGCGATCCCCCTACCGGCCGCCTTTCAAAGTGAGGGCACTCACATTCTGCCCACCGCCCGCGGCGAACAGCTGGTGGAGTACTTGCGCGCCCAAAACAGAACCTTCCCCCTTCCGGAGGCCAAACAACCATGAGCGCTCCCCATTCGGACAATCTTCCCGACCGCATCCTCAAGATGCACGAACAGGCGGTTCGCGAGATGGTAGAGCCGCGGGACGGCATCTCCCCCACCCCGGTCACATTCTTGCTGCTTTGCTTCTTCTTCACCGCTTGGGGCGGCTACTATATCGCCGACAATCCCGGCGCATGGTCCGGCATGGAGTACAACGAAAAACCCTCCGCCGCCCCGGCCGGTCCCGCTGTCGCCGTCGATCCGATGCTGATGGGCAAAGAGATCTTCGGCGCCTGCACTCAGTGCCATCAGGCCGACGGAAAAGGCGTCGCCGCTACCTATCCACCGCTGGTGGCAAGCGAATACGTCACCGGCGACGAACGCCGGCTCACCGCGATTCTCCTCAACGGCATCAACGGGCCGTTCCTTGTCAACGGCGCAACCTATTCGAGCGAGATGCCTAAGTGGCGGGATTATTTCGAGGATGACGAGCTTGCGGCCGTGATGACCTACATCCGCAACTCCTGGGGCAATCAAGCCCCCCCGGTGAGCAAGGACACCGTAGCCAAAGTCCGCGCCGAACTCGCCGGCCAGCCCAACCCTTGGACAGCCGGCAGCCTGGCGGAGTTTTCCGCCGTAGCCGCAGCAAAAGCAAAAGGAGAGACGAAATGAACTTACCCATTCTGCCCGAAACGCCAAAGACGCCCTGTAAGAACTGCTGTGGCGGCGACTGCAAGAAGACCAAAGAAAAAGCAAAATAGCCCATGAGCCCGGCAACGCCAGCGTGCGCTTGTTTTGAACCCCGCAGCGGATCGGGAACCTGGTGGCGTTTAGGGTCGGCGGCGTTTCTGGCCGTCAATGCCATGGTCTTGGGCCTGGCCGTGAATGGATCGGAGGTCACCGCCAGCGAGCGGTTTGCCCTCGAAAGCGCAACCGGCCTGATCTCGCTCGGCATTGCGATCTTGCTGGGCGGCGAGTTAGTCGCGGCGGCCTGGCGCACGCGGGGGCTGAGCCTCGAACTGCTCTTCCTGTCCGGGATCGCCGCGAGCTTCACGGCCAGTCTCCTTTCTCTGGTTCACGGAGTTGGCGGGACTTACTTCGATGTGGCCGGCCTATTGCTCCTGGTCTATTCGCTCGGCCGGGAAGTGGGGCGCTACGGGCAGCAGCGGGTTCTCTCCGATCTGACCGTCTCCAGCAACCGCTCCGGCCTGCGGCAAGGCGACACGATACAGGTGCTGCCGGGACAGCCAGTACCAGTCGACGGCGTGATCTGGCGCGGCGACGCTCTCGTGCAGGACGCCAATCTGACCGGCGAATCCTTCGCTCGGGCCCTGCATCCGGGTGACCGGGTGCGGGCGGGGTCGTTTCCCCTCGATGCCTCGCTTTGGATTCAGGCCACGGCCACCGCGGCCGAGAGCGAGATCGAAACGGTACGGGCGCTCATGCTGGAACGGTTGGCGCAGCCGGGACCAACACTCGCCCTCGCGCAGCGGGCGCTCACTTGGTTTGTCCCCACGGTGACGGTCGCCGCCCTCGGAACCCTCCTCTGGCACTGGCAGGCCAATCCCTGGCCGGTAGCGCTCGCCCATGCGATGTCGGTCTTGGTGGTCGCGTGTCCTTGCGCGTTGGGGTTTGCCGCGCCGTTGACCGTCTGGAGTGCGATCACGCGTCTGCGGCAGATTGGAGTCCTGTGCCGGTCCGGCGAGGCGCTCGAACGGCTCGCCGACGTCGACACCGTCGTCTTCGATAAGACCGGAACGCTCTCGGCCCCCGAGGCCTATGCGGTGACGATGGAGATCGCCCCCGGTTGGGACGGCGGCCAGGATCGGCTGCTCCGGCTCCTGTCAACAGCGGAGCGGGCTAGCGCCCATCCGATTGCGCGGGCGATGGCGCCGCTCTGGGCAGAGGCGGCGCCGCTGGCGGAAAACGGGACGCCGGCCCGATTGGAGTCGATCCGCCTGCTGCCCGGGCGCGGGTTATCGGCGGTGGTGATCGACGGCGGGCAGGCGTTCCTCGTCGAAGTGACGCTGCAAGCGGATTCGACCCGTCATGCGGCCGAGGTGCGGGTGAATGGCGAGGCGGCGGCTACGGTCTTTTTGGACGAAAGCTTGCGGCCGGCGCTGGATGAGACGCTGCACGGGTTGACGGTGGACCGTTTGCGGCTGGTGCTGGCCACCGGCGACGGGGCGGCGCGGGCGGCGGTGATTCCGATTCCGGATCAGCATTCCCGGCAGACGCCGCAGCAGAAGTTGGCTCTGGTGGACCGGTTGAACGCCGCCGGGCATCGGGTATTGTTCTTGGGGGACGGGCTGAACGATGGGCCGGCGATGGCGGCGAGCCATGTCGGCATGACGCTGACGACAGCTTCCCCGGCGATTCAGGAGGTGGCGAGTCTGCTGAACCAACGTGGGGATTGGCGGGCGCTTCCGGTGACGCTGCGGATTGCGCGGCAAGCGGTGGGGGCTTTGCGGCGGAACATTGCGGTGGCCTTGGGTTACAACCTGTTGGGAATGGCCATCGCGGCGGCCGGGTGGTTGAGCCCGGTGACGGCCGCGCTGCTGATGACGGTATCGAGCATCACGGTAGTCCTGATGGCTCTCAATGTTCTGAATATCGAGGTTAGCGGTGAAGAGCGTGTTCTCGTTGAATAGTTTGGCTCAGGGGTGCATTCAGATCACTACTGTCGCAAGCACCTCGGGTAATGTAGCCGCATGGGGACGGGATCCTGATCATGTCGGCGCTTGGCGGCTTCGGGACGGTAGTTAGGTGAAAAAGGCATTCTGGTTCACGGGTCTGGCCCAAGTGGGCCTGCTGGCGATACAGTATCCGGCGGGAACGCAGTTGCTGGTGGGCGCGGTGCTGTGTGCGGCAGTGATATCGCTGCTGTGGCAAGTGCGCCGGGTGATACCGCCGCATGGGGACATGATCCTGATCATGACGGCGTTTGGCGGCTTCGGGATGGTGCTGGGGGGTTATGGGCAGCCAGCGTGCCATCACTCGTGGGGCGGGACCGTGGGAATGCTGGTCGCCTCGCTGCCCCCGAGTCTCCGGTTTGCGCGATGCCTGCAGGTGCCGGGGCGGTATGCGCTCTTGGCGCTGGACACGGTGGGCATGCTGGTCGGCATGGCATGCGGCCACCGGCTCGCGATGGGGGCCGATCCGTGGGTGATGCACGGAGCAATGCTGCTGGGGATGAATCTGGGCATGACGCTGCACTTCGTAGTGCCGATAGAGCGATTTGGCGCTGCGGCGTTGGGCGCTGGCAAGGTAGGCGCGATCCGGCGGTAATGTCTACGACAGGCGCCTGAAAACCGATCAACGGAAACAGGAAAACGAGGACAGTGATAGCCCGAGTCCGCGCGTGGCGGTAAAGAAAAACTGCACCGCACCGGCTTTGCCAGTTATGCTCGACCGCATCTGGGCGGAGGACCTGGCAACGCAGGAACGTGACCAGAGCGCCAACTCAGATACCGGAATGCGTGGGCGGCGTAAGCCGCCTCCGCGGCAGCATGCTGGCGGAAACGCGGTAAATCCCACGATCGGCCACGGGCTCGCCTTCGGCGCTCCTCCCCTCGGTGGGGCCGGTGTTTGAGCTGCCGTCCCGATCCCGAAGGAGTTCGTTAGCAGATTTGTCTGTAACTGGATCTGCAGCGAAAGGCAGCCTCATCCTGCCCAAAGATCATCGAAGATCGACTCACATGAACGTAACACTGTGGGGTTTCCAACGTGCCGGGCATACCAATCTCCCGGAAGGTAGCTTCACCGGCATCCCCGCTGTCCGGCAGCAGAAGCAGCAGTTTACCGGGAACAAGGTACGCCACATAGCAGCCGTGCCGCGCATCGCCTGCCGTGTTCATCGGACCCCACAATGTCCCTAAACTATCAGCGACACCGCCCTTCCGGAATCCACTGGTGTCCAAGTTAGCCGGCAACCGGTTGAGGCTGAATTGAAGGCCTCAGAGGGCCGCCCAACACCTGACCACTCTCCGCTCCGAACTCCATGCCACACTCTGCTTCCTCCCCCAGGTCACGGAGGCAAATGCACGCGACCCGGCACCCGGAAGCCAATCTCCCCCCACCTCTCACCTATCCGCGGCGCAGCCGCCGCCGCACCAGGCCGGCCACCCCCACCAGCATCCCTACCCCTCCCAGCGCGCCGGTACCCGGCTCAGGAATTGGCGTCAGCGCCATTCCAAACGCCACGTTATTGCCTCCCAATCCGTTGAGCGAGATCCCCACCGTCGACCCCGCCGTCAGATTCCCGATCCCGGTAAAGTTGGGATTCAACCCAAACGGATTCGGATTTCCTGTCCCGTAAATCGCATTCATGGCGTTCGCGTCCAAGAACATCTGATAGCTATCGGCCTGCGCAAACGCCCGGAACGGAAAATCATAGCTCACCCCCGATCCGATGCCCCCCACAATCCACTGTTGATCGTTTGGCCCTCCGTTGCTCGTCCCATTACCCGCCTGCATTGTAAGCGTGCTGCCCCGCCACCCTTGGGCGCCCTCAAACTGCACTGTAAAGTCGCGAAACTCCGACCACTGCGTGAAAGTGGTGCGACCATCCGCTCCGCCTACCGACGTCGCCGCCCGGTAGCTGTCGTTATCCAGGTCGAACCGCACCGTCGGCACAAAGCCACTCAGCGCGGAGCCGCTGGTCCGCCGCACCCCAATCCCCAGAATCAAATTACCGTTGGCGAAAGCACCCGCAGAAAACGACCCCGTCCCGAAACCGGTTGCCCCACCCGTTGGTCCCCCGCCCGTCGCCGAGCCGCTCACCGAATTGTTGTCGAATCGGAAAACGGTCGAAAACACCTCATACACGTCCGTTGTCGTTCCGGAGCCCAAAACCCCGAGTTGGTCCGATCGCCCCCGGCTGGTCCATCCGTTCCAGGTCAATCCCCCGTCAATACTAATCGGGTTGGCGATCGCACAGGGTGCCAGTAGAAAGGCACCTACAGCTAAATGGGCAAGCTTCATTAATCGATCCTCCGAGAGTCCCTCACAGTAGCCCGGGATGACACAAAAGACACTCCCCCAATGGCCCTGACCCGTCCCGGTACCTACGTCCCGGGGCGCGCATCAGCCCAGGAGCTTCCCCCGACACTCTTTACTGAGAAAATTTCCATGCTATCCCGTGCCAGGTACCGGAGACCCCCGGCATGGCCCGTAGGATTGCGTCCTTGCCTGCTGGCCGCCGCATCACTGACGCCATCCGTCTCGACCTGATGGCCAGGTTCTTTCGAGCGGAGAGGGTTCACGAGATCCTGAAGACAACCAATCGGGCCAGCATCCTCGGGCGGGATTTTCCCGCTCCTGTGGTTGTCTATTTCGTTATCGCGTTCGCGCTGTCCATGCGTTCGTCCTATATAGAGGTAATGCGCTGTTTGCTGGAGGGCATGCAGTGGTTCCTAGCCCCATCGGTCAATGGAAAAGTGGCGGGCCAGCCGGGCAGTTCGCAGGCCCGGAGCCGCCTAGGCGCACAACCGCTGGCGCTATTGCACGAGACGGTTGTGGCTCCGAGGGCCCAGCGGGAGACCCAAAGTGCCTGGTACCGGCAGTGTCGTGTATTCAGTCTGGAGGGAAGCACACTGGATGCGGCCGCTACCGCCGAAAACGACAACGCGCTCGGGCGGCTCGGCGCCAGTTGCGGCGCGAGCGCTTTTCCCAAAATGCGTTTCGTGGCTTGGCTGGCTCGAAACAATTTCACGTGCCGTGGGCCGCCCGCAGAAAAGGGGAAAGCATCGAGGAATGGAAGCTGGCCCAAGCAGTCATTCCAGCGCTTAGCCCTCGGAGGCCCGTCAGCGGATACTCTACTTGGCCGACCGCTGCTTCCCGAGTCAGAAACTTTGGAGGACCAGGAATTACTCCACTCTGCATCCTGACCACTACTTGACGGACGGCTCCTGTCTCAGCCGAGTCTGCCCGGCGCCGAGCCGCTTTATCGTCGGATCACTCCCGTCCTCGACCACGCGCAAGCTCCCGCCGAAGAATGAACACCCTCGTATCACCAACGCTGGGAGATCGAGACGGCGTTCGCTGAATTCAATACTCATCTGCGCGGGGTGCAGATCATATTGCGGAGCAAGACGCCGGAATTGCCATGCAAGAGTTTTGTGGTTTGCTAACGGCGCATTTCGCAGCTCGAGGGTTGAGGCACGAAGGGGCACTTGCAGCCGAAAAGGATCCGGATCGGCTCTCGTTCGCCTCACTCGGCTCGCGTTGTCCAACGCCGCATGGCGCGCGCTGCCGCTCCTAACGAGTGGAAAAGGAACACCTTCCCTTAGCGCCCCCGAAGACGGCAGCCTTACAGCGGCTCGTGTCGCTGATTCGAATCAGAAACTGTTGAATAAACCGGATTGGGGCTCGTGCAGATCCATGAGTACCCGTTACTGTATCCGGCGCAGGTGGCCAAGGGATTCAGCCAAGTGACCACCGTTCCTTCGAAGCAATCCACTCTGCAGCGCCTGACCTCCGATACCCTCCGGGTTGACCAACTCAGGTAAGGAACTTCTGCGTGACGGCGGCCAACAAAAACAAGACGAGTGCCTCGTATCGGTAAGCGGCGTACTCCCTTTGCCGGCAAGTAACTCGCGCTAGGGAATCGTGGCGAGGGTGGCGATCGGTAGCATTTTCTTGTTCCTGATACAAATCAGCAGGCGTTGGTCAGGGGAGTCCAACGCCTGCTGCATTTCCACTTGGAACCAAGGATGGAGCAGATGCTCCAGCTGAGGATTGGGCACCGTGAGGAGGAGAAGTCCCCCAGGACGCAGCACCCGCGCTATCTCCGCCACGAGAGTCTCGGGGGAGTCACACTGGTCCAGCTGACTAAAACACGAAACCGAATCAACACTCCCGAAGCCCTCTCTCAACGGAAGCGAGATCGGATGTGTAATTGCCAGTCTGGCGTGCCTCACGGCTGACTTCTCCTGCTATTAGGGCAGCAATTGGAAGGCCAAACCCTAACTTATTGAAAAAACAATAAACTCAGGATGGTTGCTGTGCGCTGACGGACAGTGGAGGCAGACAGTGGAGCAAATGAGGCAGTTTACTTGGATAACCGGCTGGAATATTTGTTCAGGTTAGCAATCAACTTGGCGGCGGCGGCTGGGGCGGGTACATCGCCGTAGACGATCTGTTCGTTTTTCATTTTGTTGTTTCCATACAGGTCCCCAATGGCATCGGAATCGGCCCGCACCGTGCTCCCTTTCAGCGATACGCCAGCGAACATGCCGCGGGAGCGGGAGTAGGTTAGGATTTCGGCGCGCATGGTGGCGTCCGTTTCCGCCGAACTCGTCCGACCAACGGGCCCGGCCGCCGCGGAAGCCTCTCCGCCGACGGCGAACTTACTGCTCTTGATCAGGCGGTCCGCTCCCCGGGAGTTCATGATCAGCATAACCACATCCGTCTCCGAGCCGCCGATCTGAAAGCCGACCGACCCGCCCTCCACCCGGACCGGAGCCGGGGCGCTCCAACCTGCTCCGCCAGCCTTGCGGCAGGAGACAAAGCCACGACCGAACTGTCCGCCGAGGACGAAAGCCCCTTTCTTTAGTCCCGGGACAATGAGAGCGCAATGCGCCTTGTCCATCAGATCCTGAGGAATGGCTTTATCTTTGACGGCCATCACTTCTTCAAGAACAAGAGCTGCCTGTTTAAGCCGCTCGGCGTGAACCGAGGGAGCCTGCGCAGGAGCCAGACCACTGATGGCGAGGGTGGAAACAAGGATGCTTGCAATCTTCATGCCTCTAAGATGGCACGGATTGCAGCGGGCGGACAGCGCAAGACGGGGAATTAATCTTTGATCGCAACGATCTTGGCGATCATGATCTTGTCGCCCTTGATTTCGCCAGAGATCATGACCTTGCCGTCGATGTGCTTTTTGGCAAGTTCGACATCGGAAACTTGATACACCTTGTTCTCTTTCTCGGTGACGAACACGGGGGCGGCGCCATTCTTGATGCAGCGGTCGGCGCACTCCCGTTCGGCCTTACCAGACCCGGCGTTACCTGCGCCACAAGTGGAGTCGCTGATCCAGCCTTTCCAGTCGGCAGCGGAGGCGCCGGTAGCCAAGGCAGCGGCCAAGGCAAGCAGGGTGAAATTCCGTTTGATCATGGTTGCAGTAAGCTCCTCGACTCATTGTGGCACGGATCGGATTCGGAAAGATCCGGGAGAGATTCGCTCAAGGAATGTTGATTTTCGCCGATAGTTCTCTCAGAAGCGGACAGGCCGCGCAGGCCTGGCGCCAACGGTCGAGGATCTCGCCCATCCTGCCGGGCCGAAGCGAGTCCGTTGTGCGCGGTTCCTAAAAAGGGCGAACGCGTGGAGTGAGCCATGAGTATTGAACCAATTCGTTTCTCCGGCGTCAGTAGCTATTCGGCGGACTTTCAGAAGATTCTGGATCGGACCTTGGCGATTGGCGCCCAGCCGATCAACGCTCTGCAGCGCGACCAGACCAAACTGTTGCAGCAGCGTTCCCTGGCGGTGGGTTTGCAGACCTCCGCGGAGAGTCTAAAGAAGGCGGTCAGTGATTTAGGCGATTTGGGACGCACCCGGGCTGTGGGGGGAGTCTCCTCAAACAGCTCCAAAGTCAGTATCGGGGCGGTGACGGCGACGACCCCGGCATCGTACACGATCTCAGAGGTCACTTCACTGGCGCGGTCGGCATCGGCGACATCGGCCGGTTATGCATCCTCTACAACGGCAGCCGTATCGACGACCGGTTCTGTGCGCTTGGGATTTGGAGGCACGCAGTACGATATCTCCCTGAGCGCCCAGCAAAACAACCTCGCGGGCCTGCGGGACAAGATCAATGCCCTGGGAGCGGGGGTCACGGCTTCGATTTTGACCACGGGCTCGGGCTCGACCCCCTACTACCTGTCGCTTACCTCCACCACTTCGGGCGAGAAGCCGATCACATTGACCGACGATCCCGCCGGCGTCAGCAGCGATCTCTTGGCGACCAAGGACAACGGTTCGAACGCCAACTTCAAGATCAACGGGGTTGCCGTTTCAAAGGCCAGCAACCTGGTGAATGATGTGGTGAGTGGGGTGACCTTTACCCTGGGAGGCACCACCTCAGCCGGTGAAACGGTCAACATCACGCTATCGAGCAACCGGAATACTTTGGCGACGAAGCTTGGGGGCTTCGTCGCACAGTATAACGCCACCAAGGATTTGGTGGACGCGCAGATCGGATCGGCCGCTGGACTACTCACAGGCAGCTACGTCGTGCGTGAAACCAACAGTGTGCTCCGGCAAATCTCGGGATTCGAAGGGACAGGGAGCCTGAAAAGCCTGTCCAGTCTGGGCGTCACGTTTGGCAAGGACGGAAAGGCTACTTTTGACCAGACCATCTTCGACGGATTGAGCGAAACGCAGGTGCAGAGCGCGTTTGAATTCCTTGGCTCGTCCACGACCGGTTTTGGGGCGCTGCAAGCCAAAGTGGGGCAGATCAGTGATCCGGTGACCGGGGTGATTGCCAACGAAACGGCCCGGATGGACGAGACGGACAAGCGTCTGACCGCCCAGGTGGCGACTCTTACCGAGCGCCTCGAGTTCATGCAACGGGCAGCTTCGGAGCGGTTGCAGGCGGTCGATGCGATCCTCGGCGGCCTCGATTCCCAAAAGAACCTGGTCGAAGCGAGCGTGAAGAGTATGCAGTTGGTTACATTCGGAAAGAACGAGGGCTAGAGGGGAATGCTCCCGCTATTGCAAGAGGTTGCGCGAATCGACGAACGCCTGATGACTCTTCCGTTCGGTGCCGAACCCGAAGCGTTGCTCCTGCTCACCCGCCGCGGCGAACTGTTGGCATCGCTCACCGGCGGTCACCTCCCGGCCGAGCAGGCAGAACTCCTTCTTGGCGTGCAAGCTTCAACAGCCGCGTTGCGGGAGCGCTACGCCCACTTCCGCAGACGGCTGGCGGCCGAAATCGGACAATCGGGCTCGCATCGGCAGTTTCTGGACACCCTGGCCGATTCGCTCAGCACGACAGCAACAGGAGGCGAGATCCTGGCCTAGTACCTTCGCGAAAAAGGTACTGATTTCGAAGTTGTGCAGTAGGCGTTCACAACCAATAAAAAAAAACTGAAAATTCCTTCTAACCAGTTGCCACGAATTGAGTTATCCCCTACGCTGGGGGTAACAAAAAACGAACCCAGAGTTCGGAATCAATTGTTGGCCTGCTACATTCGGGGCGTGATGAAACGCCATTTCGCAACGCCCGTCCCACCGCTATCTTTGCCCATGGATCAACAGGGGGCGCCGTCCTTCCTGTGCGGTGATATCCCACCCGCGGTACTCTGCGAGGCGGAGGCGGCTGAGCCCCGACTGGGCGCACCGTCCTCCTCGGCCGCGGAACTGGCCACGCAGCTGATCCACCACGTAGTGTTCGACCATCCCCTGCCCTCTCCCGGCAGTGCCGTTGCCCCGGCAAGCAGCTTGCTCAGCGTTCCCGCACCGCGGCACTGGCGGTCCGGCGGCAGTTGGGCGACGGCGCCGTCGGAACGGAGTGCACGTTACTCTGCCGTGTATGCCCGCGTCTCGCTCGCGCTGCAGGTGGCCATGCGGGAGTGGATTCCGTCACTTTTCTTCGACGAAGCCAGCCGCCTCGAAGATCTTGACCTGGCGCAGGGTATGATTGCTTGGCGGGCCTCCCGGCCCGCGGTCGGAGAGCACGTCGATCGCCTCTGCTGCGACATTCTGGATCCGGAGATGATGGAACGGTGCTTCTTCTGGGTGGAGCGGAACATCCGGCCGGTGCTGCGCACCCTGCTTCCGGTCTCTTCGCAGATGCATTATAACCAGCGGGGCTTTTACGACCCGCGCAACACCAACCGGATCCTGATGCGGTTGCGGCGCTCCCAGCGGGGCTTCCAAATGATTCTGAAGGCGGAAGAGGACATCATTACCCAACTGGTGAAGCTTGTTTCGGCGACACCAACGCTACGCGCCAAGGCGCAGCGGCAGCCGCGGAACGCCGAGACCGACATTGCGCGGAACGTGGAACGGACGATGACCAACATAGAGGCGCGGCTCCGGCGCATCATTCCTCATGGCGACATCGAGACCATCCAGCGTATGCTGCTCGTGGTTCTCACCAACGCCTTGGCGGAGTCGGAGACGGAGAGCCTGCCCCGGGTGGCTTGACACGCCGGCCGCCGATCTGCGATACCGAAGGGCACGACCTGACTTATGATGAACGCCGCCGAGTTTGCCAATATCGCCAAGGCCGAGAACGCCTTCTGGTGGTACCGCGGCATGCGGCAGATCCTGTTCGGCCTGCTTGACCATCGGACGGGCCGGCGCAACTTCCAGCGCGTGGCCGAAATTGGCGCCGGCACCGGACACTTCGCTCTCGCCCTGCAAGAGCGCTACGGCTGGCCGATGTATCCGCTCGACCTCGGCTGGGAGGGCCTCGAATTCGGCAAAACGCTCGGGGTGCAGCGGATGGTGCAGGCCGATATGTGCCGTCTGCCCTACCGCGACCAGGCCTTCGACGCCGTGGTTTCGATGGACGTCATCGTCCACCTGCCCCGCGGCCAGGAGGACGAAGCGATGGCGGAGTTCGCCCGCGTCCTGCCGCCCGGCGGATTCCTCGCCATGCGGGTATCGGCACTCGACATCCTGCGCAGCCACCACTCGATCTTTGCGCACGAACGCCAGCGCTTCACGAAAAGCCGCTTGCTGGACCTCGCGGAACGAAACGGATTCCGGCCGCTGCGCTGCACCTACGCCAACTCGCTGCTGCTGCCGGTGGCGCTTTTGAAGTTCCGCGTGGTCGAACCGCTGTTCGGGGGCGAGCCATCGAGCGGCGTCGAGCCAGTCGCGCCCTGGCTCGACCGTCTGCTCTACGCCCCGCTCGCCGCGGAGGCGGCCATGATTAGCCGTGGCCTCAACCTTCCAATTGGCCAATCGCTGATTCTGCTGGCCGAGAGGCGGTAAACGGACGCTCCCACCGGACGCCATCGAGCGCAGGGCACCGTCCACGCCAGACCGCCCCCCCGCTCGCCGTCGAGGCGGCCCCGCGGAGCCGTGGCATCACCCTTCCGCTGAGCCAATCGCTGATTCCGCTGGCCGAGAAGCGGTAAACGGCCACTCCTGCCAGACGCCATCGAGCGGATAGTACAGCCCAAGCCGGATTGGCCGGTCGTCGAGCGCCGCCAGCAGCGTGGCGTAACGCTGCAACTGCTCCCGGTAGGCATCGGCGGCGGTTCCGGTTTTGTAATCGATGATCCAGCGGGTCCCCCCGGCATCAACGAACGTGCGGTCGAGCACGCCGCTGACGCGCTGGCCTTCGATGAGACCCGTAATCGCCCATTCGTTGCGGGCCTCGGCGTGCGCGGCGAGAATCCACCGGCCCCGTTCGCTCCCAAGGGTCGCCCGGAGGGCGGCCAGGCAGCGGTCAACCCCTTCAGCCGGCAGGTGCGCAGCCAGAAACGGCGCCACTTCGACCAGGCGCCCAACCGGCCACGCCCCCAGCCCTTCACGGGCGATGCGCTGCAGCAGACGATGGGCCAGGGTGCCGACGGCGCGCACCTCCCAGGCCCCGGTCTCCTCCGGCGCTTCTTCGACAGCGTCCACCTCCTCAAGGCGCGGCCACGGCATCTCCGGGGGCGGCGCCGGCATGG
Source organism: Acidobacteriaceae bacterium (assembly GCA_020247055.1). Taxonomy (GTDB): domain Bacteria; phylum Acidobacteriota; class Terriglobia; order Bryobacterales; family Bryobacteraceae. The sequence goes on from JADCJL010000270.1 coordinate 20,219, forward strand.
ACCAGCCAGCCGGAAGCCGACGCAGCACCTGGCGCGGCGGCGCCACCACCGGGGCCGCCACGGGCTGCACCACCGGCGCTAGCGTCGCTTCCAGCAGATGCCCCAACGTTCCCTTCCGCAGCTTTCCGTGCACGAACAGGAATAGCCGCTGCCTGGCCCGCGTGCAGGCAACGTAGAGCAGCCGCGCGATCTCGTGCCCGGACCGGGACTTGTCGTACTCCCGCAGATACTCGTAGACCGGATCCCGTTCCGCCCCGGTCTCGCGGATGCAGCCCAACAGCAATTCGCCCTCGGCCAAACGCCAGCGCAGCAGGCTCGGCTGGTCGTTCCCGCCGGACCGGTGCAGCTCGGGCAGGATGACCACGTCGAACTCGAGGCCTTTGGCTTTATGCATCGACAGAATCTGAATCCGCCCGTCGGCCAGGGGGTCCGGCTTGGCGAACAGGCCGCCGAGCGCCGTGGTGAGGTCGGCGGCCGGATCAAAGCCGTCGAGCAGGGTGAAGAACGCGGCGGCGTCCTCGTGCTCCTCGGCGGTGGTGAGGGTGGCGGGCCCGCCCAGGGTGAGCCAGAGCCGCTCCACCTGCCGGCGGAGCGAGCCGCGCTGCCGCTCGCGGCGGGCGGCGTCAAGGGCCGCCACGACGCGCTCCGGCAGCTCCCCGGCGGCCAACTGCGCAAGGGTAGCGCCGGCCCAGGGTGCGCGGCAGACGGCGAGATAGGCCGTGCGATCCTCCGGATGCAACAGCGCGCGGGTGAGCGCTTCAAGGTCACGCACGGCGCTCCGTTCGCCGAGCCGGTCGAGGTCGACGGCCTGATAGCGAATCCCCCGGCGCTGCAGCTCCGCCATAACGGGCGCCGCGTGGCTCTTGTTGCGCACGAGGATGGCGATGGTCTGCTCCGGATGCGCCGCCACCACATCGGCGATTTCGACCGCGCCGCCCCAACGCGGCTCGACGCGACAGTCCGGATAGTCGCGCGTCGCCTCGCTGGCGGAGTAGGGCACGGCCCCGGTTTCAAAGTCGACGGCCGGGGCCAGCACGGAGGGGAAGACGGAGTTGAACCAGCCGATCAGTTCGCGGTCCGAGCGGAAATTGCGATTCAATTGGACGAAGTCAAGCGGCAGATGGCCCAACCCCGCGGCCGCGGCCTGCAGAAACAGGCCGACGTCGGCTTCACGGAAGCCATAGATGGACTGCATCGGATCGCCCACCAGAAACAGCGTCCGCCCATCGCCGGGAACCCACTCGGCCGTGAGGCGCCGGAGGATTTCGTACTGCGAGGCGGAGGTGTCCTGAAACTCGTCGACCAACAGGTGTTCAATCCGCGCGTAGAGCGCCTCGGCGAGCGGGGTGGGCGCCTCCGGCGGCCCGAGGGCCTGCATGGCGGCCATGGGGACTTCGGCGTGATCGGTCTGGCGCCGCTCCTGAAAAAGAAGCTTCAGCTCAGCAGCGGCCCGTTTCAGCACCTCAAGGATGCACGCGATAATCTCCCACTGCGCGTCGGTGAGCTCCGTGGGCGGCAGCGGTTTGGCGAGGAGAGCTTCGAACTCCGGGGAGGCGCCGCAGGCCTTGGCCCATTTGCGGCTGACGGCACCGGACTGGGTGAGCGCGGCGGCCCGTACGGCGGGCCAGTCGCCCGCGATGGTGCTGGGCGCGGCGGCCGCCAGTTGCGCGAAGTGCCGGCCGGCTACCGCCCGCAGCGCGCGCTCCACCCCGGCGCGGTCGATGTGCAGGTGGCGCAGCCACTGGTCGCGCCGGGCGAGCATTTCGGCCAGCTTTTCGGCCACGCGGCTGAACTGATTGTCCAGATGGGCAAGCAGACGGGTGACGGCCGGGTCGCCCTGCTCAACGGCGCGCACGGCCTCAAGAGCGGCCGTGTAGTAGAGCGCCTCGGTATCGTCGGCGATCCGGGGCGCAGCGCCGAGGCGGCTCAGCCAGGGCATCTGCTCGGTAAGGGAGCGGCAGAAGCTGTCGAAGGTTTGAATCCGGAGGCGGGCGGGGTTATCGATCAGCCCCCAGTCCCGGCGGTTGACGGCGGCGGCCAGGCTCCAGGTCTCGCGCTTGTGAGCCTCCGCCGGTTCCGGCCCGTGAGCCATTTCGAGGGCGGCGAGCAGCCGCGCGCGCATTTCGCCGGCGGCCTTTCGGGTAAAGGTGATGGCCACAACGGCCTCCGGCTGTTCGACGCGGGCGAGCAGGGCGAGAAAGCGCTGGGTGAGCAGTTCGGTTTTGCCCGAACCGGCCGGGGCCTGCACCAGGAAGGAGGTCTGCGGGTCGAGAACACGGCGGCGGACGGCTTCAGGCAGGGGACACCTCGGCCACGCGGCAGAGCGTGTGGAGATGGCAATAGGCGCAGGGCTTGCCTTCGTCCTTCGGGTCGACGGCGGCGTGGCCGTCGCGGAGCTCGGCCGCCAGCTTTTCCACCACCTCGCGCCAGGCGGCGGCCGGCACCGGGGCATCAACCCACTGGCAATTGCCCCGCCGGACCTGGGCAAATGCAACGGCGGCCGGCGTGGGTTCGGCGGTCACGGCATAGATGGGCAGTTGGGGTTCGTCCGGGCGCGGGCCTTCCCAGCTCCGGGCGGAGACGGTGCCGGTCTTGTAGTCGATCAGAATCGTGCTGCCATCGGGGCGCCGGTCGATGCGATCGGCGCGCGCCGTGAACTCGAGGCCGGCCAGACGCGGGGCGAGCTGCGTTTCAAGCGCAACGACGGAGAAGGGTTCCCGCCCGGCTTCGACGGCCAACCATTCTTCGAGCAGCAGCACCAGGCGGTCCCGTTCGAGTTGACGCAGGGCGCCGGAGAGTCCATCGACGGCATGGTCGGCGGCGCGTTCGAGCAGGGGAGTGCAGTCGATGGAGACAAGGGTGGCGTGGTCCTTGCACTCTTTCCAGAACGCCTCAAGGGCGCGGTGCAGTATGGTGCCGCGGTCGCGGAGATCGATGCCTTCTTCGGGCTTTTCGAGGGGGTCGGCGCGCAGTTGGGTCCGCGCGAAGGCCTGAAAGGGGCACTGCGCCTGCCACTTGATGGCCTGCGTGCCGGCGCGGACGGCCATGCCGGCCGGCAGCGCGGGGCCTTGGGAGTCTTCGAAGGTTTCAAGAACGGAGGCCTCGCGAATCAGGCCGGCCCAGGTGGGATAAGCCGGCAGTTCCGGCGCGAGGCGGGGCAGATGGCGGATCAACCGGCTGGGGCGTAGTTCGGTCTCCTCCTCGCGCTGGGCGTGGCTGAGGACGACGCGGGGCGCGGTCTGCTGCAGGCGCCCGAGGATCTTACGGCTGAACTCGAGTTCGCGGTCGGCCGAGGCATGGGGCAGGCGCCACTCCCGCTGCAGGCGGAACGGGAGGAAGGGATTGGGCCGCGCGGCGGCGGGCCAGGCGCGGTCGTCGACCCCCTGCACCCACAGAGCATCGAAGCGGGCGCCGGCGGCCTGAAGCGCTTCGAGAACCTGCACGGGCAGGACGGCCGATTCGGGCTGGAAGATCTCTTCGGTGAGCAGGCGTTCGAGCAGGTGCAACGCGGCGCGGGCGCCGAGGCGGCCGGTCCAGGGGTCGAGATCAGCGAAGGCGCGCAGCACTTTCTGCCAGCGCCGTTCGGTCTGGCGCTCTTCGCTGTCGAGCGTCCGTTCGCCCGGCCAGCCCGCCCCGCCGAGTAAGTTCAGAAACGCGGGAACCCACTGCGAAGGAAGTTGCGCGCCGGCGGGCATGACGAGCGCCTGCAGGGCTTCGGCCAGGCGGGGGCAATCCTCCTGCCGGAGTTCGGCCACCCCGATGCGCAACCGTTTTTGGCGGCGGAGCTGGACGTCGAGCCGGGCGCGGGCACGGTACTCGGACTCCCCGCCGAGCAGGAACGGGGAGAGGAGCAACTGTCCGGCCTCGGACAGCGGAAGCGGGCCCAGCGCGAGTTTGAGCAGACGGAGGGCGGCGGCGATCAGAGGGTAGTCTGTGAGGGGACGGCCCAGGGAGATATTGAAGAGTTCACCGCCGAGGGTTTCGCGGAAGATCGCCTCGACCAGGGCGCGCCGAGCAGCCAGGTCCTGCACAACGACGCCCACGGTGGTCGGCGACCGGCGCTTCTCGACCACCTCGCGGGCCCAGGCGGCGGCCGCGCGCAGTTCGGCGGCGGCATCGGGATAGACAGCCACGGTGGCGGACCCGGCCGGTCCCGCCGGGCCATCGGCCGGGAAGTGGGGCCGGCCGCGACGGTCGAGCAGGGCCTGCTGCTGCGGGGTGAGTTCGTCGAAGCCGGTCAGCCAGAGTTCGGCGGCTACGGGATTGACGGTATCGGCGAGGGTAGCGGGCGAAAGGCAGTTTCTTTGCGCGCACTGGCGGGCGAAGGCGCGGGCCCAGCCGGCAAAGGCGGCGGTGTCCTCGGTCTCGTCAAAGGCCGGGTGGTCGAGCGGCACGCGCCAAGCGCACAGCAGCGCCCAGGCCTGCGAGGCCATTTGGGCGGTGGCGGGCCGGTCGAGCAGGACCTGGTCCGGGATGATCTGCTCCCAGAGATAGCGTTCGGCGAAGTCGCTGAGCAGCCGCTGGGGGGAGAAGCTCGCCTCGTGGGCCTCGAGGAGCCAATCGTCCCAGCTGATGATGGCGGGCGAAGGCCAGGCGCGGTGGCCGGCCGCCTGCTGGGCGGCGTCGAACTCGGCGCGCCAGTGGCGGCGCAGGCGGCGGTTGGCCGTCACGAGCGTTGCGCCTGTAGCGAGCGCGGATAGAACGCGTTCTCTCATCCCCGGGGAAGTACCATTCTAACCCTGGGGTGTAAACTGGGGCGTATGCGCACACTCCTTCTGGCCCTGGTGGCCACCGCGGTAGCGAGCCTGGCTCAAACGCCCGCTCCCTCCCCCTCTCTCAAGAAAGAAGCCACTTGCTATGAACTGCGGACTTACGTCGCCGCCCCCGGCAAGCTCGAAGATCTGCATAACCGGTTTCGGAACCACACCATGAAGCTGTTTGCCAAGCACGGCATCAACGTGATTGGCTTCTGGGGTCCGACTGACAAGGAAAAGGGCGCCGACAACACGCTGATTTATGTGCTGAAGTATGCCAGCCGGGAAGCCCGCGATAAGGCATGGAAAGCGTTTGGCGCCGATCCCGAGTGGGTGGCCGCGCGGAAGGCGAGCGAAGTGAACGGCAAGCTGACGGATAAGGTCGAGTCCGTCATCATGGGCGAAGTCAATTACTTCAAGGCGAAGTAGCCGATGCCGGAATTCCCCGCCCTGCTCCTGACTGAGACCGGCGGTAAACTCGTGCGGATGGAAACCGCCGAGTTACCGCCCGGCGAGGTTCTTGTCGAAGTCCGCTACTCGAGCTTGAATTACAAAGACGGCTTAGCCATCGCCGGGAAGCCCGGGGTGGTGCGGAAGTTTCCCATGATTCCGGGGATTGACCTGGCCGGGGTGGTCCGGGAGTCGGGCGCGGCGGGGTTACCGGTGGGGACGGAGGTGGCAGTGACCGGCTGCGGTCTCGGGGAGCGGCACTGGGGCGGGTACGCGGGCTATGCCCGGGTGCAGGCCGCATGGTGCGTGCCGGTTCCGGCGCCGTTTTCTCTACGGCAGGCGATGGCGATTGGGACGGCCGGTTTTACGGCCATGCAGTGCGTCGATGCGCTCGAGCGGCACGGGGCAACGCCGGACGGTGGCGAAGTTGTGGTGACGGGCGCGGCCGGAGGCGTCGGCAGTATCGCGGTGGCATTGTTGGCGGCGCGGGGGTTCCGGGTGACAGCGTCGACGGGCCGCGCCGCGCTCGGCGATTATCTGCGCGGGTTGGGC
>JADCJL010000271.1 GCA_020247055.1 Acidobacteriaceae bacterium
CGCTATCATGGTGACGGCATGTACCGCAGCCTCTGCCTCCTCCTGACGGCCCTCCCCCTCGCCGCCCACCATCCCTGCCAATCCTGCCACCCCGCCCAGGTCTCCGCCTTCGCCCGCACCCCCATGGGCAACGCCATCGGCCCCGCTCCATCCGCTTCCCCCGGCGCTTTCACCCACGCCCCTTCCCAATCCCGCTTCGACTCCTTCACCCGCGGCGGCCAAATGTGGCACCGTCTCACCCGCGGCCCCCTCTCCGCCGAATTCCCCATCGCCCTCCGCATCGGCTCCGGCGCCCACGCCGCCAACCTCGTCGTCACCGACCCCGTCCAGGCCGGCGTCATGACGGTGATGGCCGTAGCGGACACCGCCAAGTTCTCTGTCGGTAAACTTACCCGCCGGATCTTCTAGCCGGCCCCAGACCCCGCTCGGGCATCCACCCGCATGGCCGGGCCGCAGCCAATCACGCGTGGCGTAACGAGGGTGGGGCGGAAGGTCCAGATGCAATGGGAGGAGCGCTTTGTGCGGCTGCTTGCCCCCGTCAACGGCCAGCTTCTTCGCGAACATGTCCGCCATAGCCGGGGGTCTTCATCGCCTGCACTCGTCGCTAACTAGCGCATCTCGTAACATTATCTGGCCTTGGTTAGCGCCTTCAACAGACCGCACGGACCCATCAGGTCCCGCCGGGTCTTCACCCCTTTCAACAACTCATCCAATACTGCCGGCTTGATCTCCATCGCTTCTCCTCTTTCATTGTCGGAGAAATACGTTTACACAGACTTTTTTACACCCTCCGTCGCTCCGCTCCGCCCCCCGGCTTCGCCAGGCAGCCGGCATGGTTCTCAACCGTGGCAAGCAAAACAGTGGGAAGCGTTTACACAGATTAGTTGACAGGCCCCAGGCCCCGTCCATCGGGTTTTCTCCTTATCGTGTGCTTGGGGGCTCACGCTTCGAAGTTTCCCCGATGGACTCCCGGAATTGTCAAACTGCGCATGCCTCCCCGGCAAAGCCGGGGGGGGCCTCCCTTGTTAGGCTAGCCCCTACCTCACCGCTTCTTACCGCCCCATCCCCCGCGTCTTCCTTACAAATTCCAGCCCCCGCTTTACCGCCTCCCGCGAAGCGTTCCCCAACAATTCCGCTAATTCCTCGCCCCGCTCCACCAGTTCAAACGGCGGTGCCACCTCATGCACCAGGCCCCACGCCAGCGCCTCCCGCGTCTTAAAAATCTTGTTCGTCAGCGCCAATTCCATCGCCCGCCGTCCCCCCACGGCCCGCTCGATTGCCCTCCACCCCAAAAACGGCCACATCCCCGTCCGAATCTCCGTCATCCCAAACGACGTCCCGTGCGCCGCCACCACCACCTGCGCATTCGCCACCAGCGCCAAACCCTCCCCCAACGCCGGCCCCTGCACCGCGCACACCACCGGCTTGCTCATCCATCCCCCCATCGTGAATAGCTGCCCCCAGTCCCCCCCGCATCCTCCCCATCCAACCCCGCGATAAACATCGCCCCCTCACTCCTCAAATACACCGCCCCCACTCCCTCATGCCCCTCTGCCTCCTCCATCACCCCCACCAGCCCCTCACACATCTCCCGGTTCAGCAGGTTGCGCTTCTCCCCCCGTTGCAATACCACCTCCAGCACCCTTCCCCGCTTCTCCACTGCAAGCAAAGAGGAAGCATGATCCGAACCTTCCTCTTCGACATGGGTAACGTGTTGATTCCATTCGACATCAACCGTGGCTACCAAGCACTCAGCCACCACTCCGGCCTCCCCCCGGGCCAGGTCGCCGAGCGCATCCGCCACTCCGGCCTCTATAACGCCTACGAATCCGGCCAGCTCGAAACCGAAGAGTTCCTCGACCGCTTCTCCTCCCTGCTCGGCCTCACCCTCTCCCTCGAGGCTTTCCGCGAAGTCTGAACTCCATCTTCCTTCCCCACACCGCCACCAGCGAAGAACTCATCTTTACCCTCAAATAAAACCACCGCCTCGTTCTCCTTTCCAACACCAACGACCTCCACTACCAATGGCTCCGAGAACGCTACCCCATCCTCGAACACTTCGACGCCTTCACCCTCTCCTACGCAGAAAAAGCCATGAAACCCGACCAGCGCACCTACGCCGCAGCCGTTTCCTACGCCCAGTGCTCCCCCTCGGAATGCTTCTTCACCGATGACATCGAACGCTACGTCCTCGCCGCCCGCAGCCTCAATTTATCCTAAACCTCATAGAAAACAATACACATTTCCGTATTTCGCTGTCCCGTCCATTAAATTTTCGTTCGTGTTACTACTCCTCTTCCAATTCCGGTCTTTGTCCTGCTAGCTTGTTAGAAAGGAGGCTTATGAGAAGCATAAGCAAAAAAGTTCTTCCACTTCTTGTCTTGTTTGGCGCAGTTGCCAGTGTCCAAGCCCAAACCATCACGGGGACATTTACTGGCACCCTCACCGATCCTTCCGGTTCCGTTCTGCCCAAAGCGAAGGTGACCGCTACCAATACAGCCACCAACGTCCAGTTCTCGGCCAATACCAACGACGCCGGAATTTACAGTATCCTCTTTCTCCCCATCGGCGAATACCGCCTTACCGCTGAGCTTTCTGGCTTCAAAAAAGCGCAGCTCGGCCCCTTCAAGATCGAGGTCAACCAGATCGCCCGCGTCGATGTCAAACTTGAAGTCGGCGATGTCTCCCAGTCTGTCGAGGTCACCGGCGTCGCCCCCATCCTCCAGACAGAAGCCACCGACACCGGCCAGAGCCTCAACGCCGAAAAGCTCACCGCCCTCCCCCTCAAGAGCCGTAACTTTGTCTCCCTCACCCTCCTCATCCCCGGTTCCGTTTCGCCCAACCCCGAAGGCATGAACAGCCGCCTCGGCGCCCGCCCCTACGTCAACGGCAACCGCGAACAGACCAATAACTTCATGCTCGATGGCGTCGACGTCAACGACTCCATCGACAACCGCGTCGGCTACTCGCCGAACGTCGATGCCCTCGAGGAAGTCAAGGTCGTCACCGGCAACGCCGCAGCCGAATTCGGCAACGCCGGCGGCGCCGCGGTCGTGATGAACATGAAGTCCGGCACCAACCAGTTCCGCGGCAATATGTTCTGGTTCCTCCGCAACAACGTGCTCGATGCCAATGGCTTCTTCCGCAACCGTACCGCCGCCACCGCCGTCCGTCAGGACCTCCGCCAGAACATCTGGGGCGGCACCTTCGGCGGTCCCATCAAGAAAGACAAGCTTTTCTTCTTCATCGACTACGAAGGCACCAAGACCCGCTCCGGTGGTCCTACCACCGCCGCCGTTGCCCCCCAGGCCTGGCGCAATGGCGATCTCAGCCTCTTCCCAAACAACATCGTCGACCCCACCAACGGCCAGCAGTTCCCCAATAAGCAGATCCCGCAGTCCCGCTTCAACCCCGTGGCCCGCACCTTGTTCGGCAACTCGACCCTCTACCCCCTGCCCAACCAGACCGGCTTCGGCCCCCTCGGCGTCAGCGGCAACTACGCTTCGAGCTTCCGCAACACCCTCAATAATGACCAGGGTGACGTCAAGATCGACTACCGCCCCACCGACAAGGACGCCGTCTCCGGCCGCTGGTCCCGTGGTTTCTATGAAACCTTCGGCTCCCAGGCCGCCCTCCCCGTCTTTATGACCTCCGGCACCGAGAACCCCACCCAGTCCGCCGTTCTCAACTGGAACCGTACCTTCACCCCGACCATCGTCAACGAAGCGCGCTTCGCCTTCTCCCGCATCGTCATCAACGACCGTCCCATCGACTGGTCCGGCCAGCTCGGCAACGACGCCAATCAGCGCTTCGGCATCCCCGGCGGCCAGCCCTTCGCCGGCCTCAGTTCCATCGGCATCGGTGGCGGCCTCAGCGGCATCGGTTCGCTCGGTATCGCCAGCCGCACCTCCGACAACAAGTTCATCTTCTACGACAACCTCACCTGGCAGAAGGGCAAGCACCTCATCAAGATGGGCGGCCAGTTCATGCGCTACCAGCAGAATCGCTATTACTCCGGCAATAACGGCATCCTCGGCGTCTTCCGCTACAACGGCACCTACTCCGGTCTCGATTTCTCCGACTTCCTGCTCGATGCCCTCAACTCCAAGGGCCGCGGCGCCCTCACCGGCTCCTGGGGCCACCGCTTCTGGCGCTCCGCCCTCTTCGTCCAAGATGACTTCAAGATCTCCCGAAACTTCACCCTCAACCTCGGCCTCCGCTGGGAATACATGCAGCCCATTTACGAAGTCGCCGACCGTCAGATCAACGTCAACACCTTCACCGGCACCCTCGTCCGCCCCGGCGGCGAATATGGCCGCGCCACCTACCGCGGTTACCCCTACCAGTACATGCCGCGCATCGGCTTCGCCTGGAATCCGGACTTCCTCTCGAAGAAGTTCGTTGTTCGCGGTGGCTACGCCTACCAGAGCTTCATGGAAGGCACTGGCGCCAACCTCCGCACCCCCCTCAACCCGCCCTTCTTCGTCGAGACCGATTTCACCTACGACCCCCGCACCCCCGGCTCCATTCGCTCCGGCTTCACCGATGTCGTAACGCAGAACATCACGCTCGACATGCCGCGCCCCGCTGGTGCCACCGTGCCCCAGCTCCAGGGCCGCGCCTGGGATCTCAACCTCCGTCCGCAGACCACCTCCCAGGTCAACCTCACGGTTGAGTATCAGCTCGACAACGCCACCTCCTTCTCCGCCGGCTACGTCGGCCAGAAGGGTACTCACCTCGTAGCTCCGGTCGAAGCGAACCAGCCCCTGCCGGGCTCGGGAGCCTTCTCCACTTGGGCTCCGCTCAACGACCGCCGTCCGCTCATTCGCCAGTTGCCCAACCTCGGCAACATCGCGCGTACTGAGTCCTCGGCCACCATGGACTATCACTCCCTGCAGGTCACCGGCCGCCGCCGTCTTTCGAGTGGGCTCGAGTTCGTCGCCGCCTACACCTACGCCAAGACCCTCACCGACAACCTCGGTTACTACGGTTCGGGCTTCACGCAGGGTGAAGGCGCCTACTGGCAGAACGCCTACGACCGTCGCGGCAACCGCGGTCCGGCCTTCTTCGACATCCGCAACAACTTCACCATCGGTGGTCTTTACAACCTCCCCTTCGGCAAGAATGGCAAGTTCAACTTCAACGGCAACAAGGTAGCTGACACCATCCTTGGCGGCTGGGGTCTGAACTTCAACATGGCCACCCGCTCCGGTCTGCCCATCACCGTCCGCGGCCAGGACCGCACCGGTCAGGCCGTCCGCGGCAACGTCCGCGCCAACGCCTACCGTCCGCTGGTCGTCAATGAATCGGCCCGCAACGTCGACAACTGGTTCGGTCTCCCCACCGACACCGCGGCCCGCCAGGCCTTCTTCTGCCTCACCCCGGGCGTCAACAATGGCCAGTGTGCCTACGGCAACCCGGCTGACGGCACCTTTGGCTCCGCTGGCATCGGTACCGAGCGTGGTCCCAGCTTCTTCAACCTCGACCTTGCCATCGGTAAGCGCTTCAACGTCACCGAGCGGCAGTTCCTTGAGTTCCGCGCTGAATTCTTCAACGCCCTCAACCACGTCAGCTTCGCACCCCCGGGAGCCAACCTCACCGCCGTCGCCAGCTTCGGCCAGATCGGTTCCCAGGTCCAGGCCCCCCGTAACATCCAGTTCGGCCTGAAGTACTTCTTCTAAATTCCGAACTCCAACCTAAACCAGAAGGGCTTCCCCTCCCGGGGAAGCCCTTCTTCTTTGCATGTGACACGTTTCATGAAGCTGAGGAAAAGCTCGAAACGTTAACAAGAGAACTTGGCCGCTACAGACTTCGGTTGAACTCGAAAAAAACGAAAATCTTCCAGTTACCACGACCCGTGCAGGACGAATGGCAGGAAGAGCTGAAAGAAGAGAGTGCAAAAGGGTTCAACCTATTTTCGGCAGTGGAACGCCGTTTGGCGAGTGCAACAGCCGCCAAATGACAGACAATATTGGGGATGCCGAAGCCCACCGCTCGCCGCGCCACTCACCCAAAGGGTGAACTCGAACCCACCCTCGGGGCTCCCGTCGAGCACACCAAGCTGGACACCTTCGGCGGTCGCGTCGAAGTCCTCTGGGACCCGAAAGCCGAGGTTACGGCTCTTGGTCCCCTCGTCTATTTCATCCAGTTCCTGAAGACCAGCGGACTATGGGAACGATGGGTCGAAGAATGCCCCATCGCTTACTCGAGTAACAACGCTCCCCCCAAGGCAGGTATCCTCGGCGGCATTCTCATTACACTCCTATCCGGCCACAGACGCTTCGCCCACATAGAACTTGAACCGCACTTTCGAGCCGCTCTGAACCGAACCCTGGTGCTCGATATCGACGCGACCGTCAAGACCCTATACGGCCGGCAGGAAGAGGCCAAGGTTGGCTAAGACCCTACCAAGCCGGGCCGGCCTTCGCCTGTCTATCACGCCTACGGCATCGCCGCTTTGCAGATGGTCTTCGAGGTCGAAGTCCAGGTGGGCAACCAGACCGCACCCGAGTTTGCACACGCGGGTCTGCTCGGCTGGCTCGACGCTCGTCCTCGCGAGCAATGGCCGACTCTCCTGCGCGGCGATGTGGCCTGGGGTACTGAGAAGACGATGGCCGAGGCCGAGAAGCGGGACTTGCCGTATCTGCTCAAGCTGCGGCAATCGGACGGGGTTAAGGAGTTGATGCGGCGCAGCGTTGGCCGGACCGCTTGGGCTCCGGCGGGTGGCGGCTGGCAGGGTGTCGAAGAGGTTCTGCAATGGTAAGGCTGGACCCGCCAACGGCGGGTGGTGGTGCTACGGCGGGCGCTACCGCAAGATGTGGCCATGGTGGACAGGGAGACGGACGGCCGGCAGGAGCGACTGGTAGGGATGGTGGTGAGGAACCCCGCCAAGCCGATGTACGAGTACGCGGTGTTGGTGACGACAGCGGCGGTAAAGGACGCACTGAGCGTGGCGCAATTGTACCGGGATCGGGCGGACGCCGAGAGGTGACCGGGCGCCGGTTAACGGTTTCGACGCTATCCGCCCTTCAGCTACCCATCATCAGGAACCATCCGCAGGAAACAATCCACATCATTAACAGCAATCCCCGCCCGCCCACTTCCCGCAACCAGTCGCTTAGTACGTCCATCTGGCCAGACTGCCAAACGACCGGGTGACGGTTTGTTTCCGGGCGGCTTAGCTAAAAGTTCAGCCGCAGCATGAGCTGGATCTGCCGGGCCGGGAATGCGGAAATGGCCTGGCCGAAACGGGGATCGAGCAGGTTGCCAGCGTAGGTGTCGTAGCTGACCCGGTTAAGGAGATTAAAGGCCTCCGCGCGGGTTTCGAGGTTCAGCCGCTCGGTGAGACGGAAGGACTTCTGGAGACCGGCGCTGAGGTCAAAGAACGGCATCGCCCGCTCCGTGTTGCGGCCTAACGTGCCGAACGCATTGGCTGCGGGGGTGATCTGTTGGCGCACCTGGGCGAGCGTTAGCCCGGAGCCGGGGAGGATGCCGAAGACGCCGTCCTGCCGGCGATCGAGCGTGCCGGCGATGTCGTTCACCCGGTTCAGACGAACACCTTCGGGCGTGTCGCCACCTGAGAGGATGGAAAAGGGGAAGCCGCCGCGCCATTGCACCACCGGCGAGATCTGCCAGCCGCCGAACAGGGTGCGGGCGAGGCCGCCGGATCCGGCGCCGGGGAGGGCGTAGACCATGGCCGTGGTGAAGTTGTGCGAGAGGTGGAAGTCGGAGACGGCGCGGTCCAGACGGCGGTTGTTCTGGGCGATGATGTTGACGGTGTCGCGGCTGGCATCGTCGATGGAGCGGGACCAGGTGTAGGAGGTACGGAGGGTCATCTGCCGCGTCACCTGGCCGTTGAGGGAGAACTGCAGGGCGTGATAGGAGCTGACGGCGGCGGTTTCGAGCAGGGAGACGACGCCGGCGGCGGGGTTGGGGCGGAGGTTGGGGGCGAGGCGGTCGCCGCCGTTGGGCAGGCGCGTCATGGGCAGGGCGACGCCGCGGGTGCCGACGTAGCCGAGAGACGCGACCAGCTTGGTGCCGGGGAGGCGGTAGTCGGTGGTGAGGTTCCACTGTTGGACGTAGGGCTGGCGGAGATTGGGATCCGTTATGGTGAGGTTGGTCGAATCGACGAGGGGGCCGCCGAGGAGATCGTTCATGGCGGGGTTGAGGGCGATGACCGTGCGGACGCGGGGCGGGGTGAGGCGGGTGAGGCCGACGTAGCGGGCGGCGAGGGGGGCGATGAAAAGGCCGTAGCCGCCGCGAAGGACGAGGGACTGCTGCGTGCCGGGGGTGTAGGCGAAGCCGAAGCGGGGGGCAACGCTGAGGCCGGTGCCGTAGTTGGGGGTGAGACGGCCGTGGCGATCGGCGGGGGCGCCGTAGTGTTCGGCGCGGGCACCGAGGTTCAGGGTGAGGTTCTGGCGGACACGGTAATCGGTTTGGCCGTAAAAGCCGGCTTCATACTGTTGCTGGTCGAGACGGGTGTCGCCGAGGACGCGGGTATAGGTGCGGGGACGGCCCTGGAGGAAGAGGTCACGGCTATCGAAGACGAGTTGGCCGTCGCCGAGGGAGCGGGAGGTGGTGGCGATTTGCACGCGGCGGGCGATGATGCCGAGCTTGATGCCGTGGCGACCGCGGGTCAGGGAGAGATCGTTTTGCACCTGGTAGTTATGGGTGCGGGAGTCGTCGCGGAAGATGGTGCCAAGAGAGGCGGCGCCGGTGACGCTGAGGAGGCCAATCATGCCGTTGAGCGTGGGGTCGCCGAGGAGGCGGGTCATGGGCCACAGGGGGATGTTGTAGCTGGTGTAATAAGCACGGGCTTCGTTGACGGTGTTGGGGGTGAGGGTGGAGGTGAGATTGAAAGTATGGCTGTAGACCTCATTCCACCCGGCGGAACCGGTGGCGAAGACATCCGCAGCCCGGCGGAGGCTTTCGGCGTGGGTATAGCGGTAGCCGAACTGGTGCTTTTCCGCGGCTAGCCAGTCGAGTTTGCCGAACCACGTGCGGCCGGTCAGCGCTTCGGCGACCCGGCCCCGATCAAATAGCGGCACGTTGGCGGCCGAGGTGGCATTGGGGAGGGGATAGATTGCGAGGATGGCGCGCATGGCGGGGACGGCGCGGTCGCGTTCCGCCTGGGAGAAGGTGGCTTGGGGGATGGCGGAGTTGGCAGCGCGCTGAAGCATCCATTCGCCGTTGGCGGCAAAGAAGAGCCGGTTGCGGATGATGGGGCCCGAGAGGAATCCGCCGAATTGGTTTTGGCGGAGGGTGGGCCGTTCGGCGTTGAGGCTATTGCGGGCGTCGAGGGCGTCGTTGCGGAAAAATTCGTAGAAGCGGCCGTGGAACTGGTTGCCGCCGCTGGGGGTGATGAGGTTGATGGTACCGCCGCCGGCGCGGCCATATTCGGCCTTAAAGTTGGAGGTTTGGACCTCGACGGTTTGGAGGGCTTCCTGGCTGACGGGTTGTTCGGTGAAGTTGGCTCCGAGGAGGGAGCCGGAGTTCGGATTGTTGAAGTCGGCGCCGTCGACCATGACGTTGGTCATGCCCTGGCCGCGGCTGCCGTTGATCGAAAAGGGCGCGTGGGGGGTGCGGCTGATGTTGGTGCCGGGGAGGAGGAAGACCTGGCTCGAGTAGTTGCGGCTGGTGCGGCCGGCGAGGGTGGGGATGTTTTGTAGGGCCTGTTCATTAAAGAGGGCGCCCCGGGTGGCGGAGCTGAGGCTGCGGGCGACGTCGTCGAGGGACTCGGTGACGGTGACGGAGCCGGAGACGGCGGAGACGGAGAGTTGGATATCGAGTTGGAGGGGGGAGCCGACGGAGACTTCGAGGCCGGTACGCTCGTGGACGGCGAACCCGGGGGCTTCAACGACGAGGTTATAGATGCCCGGGGTGAGTCCGACGAAGCGGTATTGGCCTGCTTCGTTGGTGGTGGTCTCGCGGGAACCTTGGCGTTCTGGCAGGAGGGCGCGGACGCGGGCCTGGGAGACCACGGCGCCGGCGGGGTCGAGGACCGAGCCGGCAACGATGCCATTGACGTTTTGGCCCAGGGCGGCGCCGGCGGAGGCGACGGCCAGGAGGAGAAGGGGAAGCATCATTACTAGAGAATAATGCCATATCATTATCATATCAAGTGCTAAAGTTGGCGACGACCAGAAAATCGTTGCTAAGTATATTGAGATTGCCTTATCCTCTGGCCAGTACTTATGCTAATTGCCTCAGGCCTTTCAAAATCGTATGCGGGCAAAGTGGCCCTACATCCTCTGGACTTGCGGATCGATCCGGGCGAGATCTTTTGCCTGTTGGGGGCAAACGGCGCGGGGAAGACGACGACGATCAATTTGTTTTTGAACTTTATAGCGCCTTCGGCGGGGAGCGCGACGATTGGGGGGCTCGATGTGACGCGAGAGCCTTTGGCGTCGAAACGGTTACTGGCATACATCCCGGAGCAGGTGATGTTGTACAAAAACCTGACGGGGGTGGAGAATTTGGAGTATTTCACGTCGTTGGCGGGGGGGACTCACACGGCGGGGGAGTTGGCGGGGTTTTTGGACGAGGCAGGGTTGGCGCGGGCGGACGCGGGGAAGCGGGTCGGGGAGTATTCGAAGGGGATGCGGCAGAAGGTGGGGATTGCGATTGCGATTGCCAAGGGGGCGCGGGCGCTATTGCTGGACGAGCCGACGTCGGGGCTGGACCCGAAGGCATCGAACGAGTTTTCGGCGTTACTGCAGAAGCTGAGTGGTTCCGGGGCGGCCATACTGATGGCCACGCACGATTTGTTTCGCGCCAAGGAGACCGGGACACGGGTGGGGATTATGAAGCATGGCCACTTGATGGCCACGTATGCGACTTCCGAGCTGGGCCGTAGCGACCTGGAGCGGATTTACCTCGAACACATGCATGACTAAGGGGATACCGATGAAAATGGCGCTGCTGATCGCACGGAAAGAGTTTACGGAGATGCTTCGCGATGGCCGTTTTCGCGGCGCGGGGGCGATTGTCTTCACGCTGCTGGCGGGGGCTTTGCTGCTGGGTTGGCAGAGTCATCGGGAGGTGAGCGCGCAGCATCGATCGGCGCAGGAGGCGACGCGGGCGCAGTGGCTGAAGCAGGGCAAGAAGAATCCGCACTCGGCGGCCCATTATGGGGTCTACGCGTTTAAGCCGCAGGTGCCGCTAACCTTGGTGGACCCGGGGACCGATCCGTATACGGGTGTGGCGGTATGGTTGGAGGCGCATAAGCAGAACGAATTTAAGTACCGGCCCGCGCAGGACGCGACGGCGGTGCAGCGATTTGGCGAACTGACGGGGGCCACGGTGCTGCAGTTGCTGGTGCCGCTGTTGGTGATTTTGCTGACTTTTAATGCGTTTTCCGGCGAGCGGGAACTGGGCACGTTGCGGCAGTTGTATAGCCTGGGGGTGGCGGGGTCGGAACTGGCTTCGGGCAAGGCGCTGGGGGTAGCGGCGGCATTGGGGGTGTGGCTGGCCCCGGCGGCGATTTTAGGATCGGTGGCGATTGTGGCGGCGTCGGGGCAAAGCGAGGTGGTCGCATCGGGGCCGCGAGTGGCGTGGATGGCGTTGAGTTATCTGCTGTATTTTGGGGCGTTCACGGGAATTTCGTTGGCGGTTTCGGCGTGGGCGCCTTCGTCGCGGGCCGCGCTGATGATACTGTTGGGATTTTGGATGGGGAATGGGTTGGTGGCGCCGCGGGTGGCGTCGGATTTGGCGAAGAGTTGGCGGCCGTCGCCTTCGGCCTTTGCATTTGGGCAGCAGATGCAGACGGCTCTGGCGAAGGGCTCCGACGGGCACGACCCGGGGGCGCGGGCGAAAGCGTTGGAGGCCGAGTTGCTGCGGAAGTACAAGGTGGATCGGGTGGAGTTGCTGCCGGTGAACCTGCTGGGGGTGCGGTTGCAGGACAGCGAGAACCATGGGAACGAAGTCTTCGACCAGTCATACGCGGCCCTGTGGGAGAACTTCGCCGAGCAGAACCGGGTGCATCAAGTGGTGGCGTGGGCGGCGCCCGGGTTGGCGATGCGATCGATTTCAATGGGCTTTGCCGGTACTGACTTTGCGCAGCATACGCACTTTGCCAAGGCGGCCGAGGACTACCGGCGGATGATTCAGCGGACGATGAACGACGAGCTGACTTATCGGGCGACGAGTACCGGGGGGCCTTACCTGGCGGGTGAGGAGTTATGGAACAGGGTGGCTCCGTTTACTTACACGGCGCCGGCGGCGGGATGGGTGGCGGAGCGACAGGCGCCGTCGTTGGGGGTGGTCGGTTTGTGGTTTGTGGCTGGTGTGGTGACGGCGGGATGGTCGGCGCGACGGATGCGGGTGGTCTAGGGATGTTACTCGGTTTAATGAAGTATGAGTGGCGCAACCTGAGCGCCGACCGGACGCCGTTGACGATTACGCTGCTCCTGGGCTTGGCTTTGGTTTATGGCGGGTGGAACGGGTGGCAGTGGGTGAGTTTTCAGCGGGCCACGATTGCGGCGGCGCTCGGGGAGGAGAGAGAGCGCCTGGCGGCGGTGCGGACTGAGATCCCGAAGGTGGAGGCCGGGGAGCGGAAGGTGTCGGCGTTTACAGATCCTCGTCTGCCGCAGGCCTTGGGCCGGGGGCCGGGGGCGCGGTATGTCGTGATGCCGCCGTCGGCGCTGGGTGCGCTCGCCGTGGGCCAGAGTGACCTTTACCCGTACTACTTCAAAGTAACAACGGGGAGTAAACAGACTTTTTTAAATAGTGACGAGATTGAGAACCCGGTGCATCTGCTGGCCGGGCGGTTCGATTTAGCCTTTGTGCTGCTCTATCTGTTTCCGCTGGTGATTTTAGCGTGCAGTTACAACCTGATTTCGGCGGAGAAGGAGGGGGGGACGTTGGCATTGGCACTATCGCAACCGATTGCGCTACCGGTGTTGACGATGGGGAAGTTATTGCCTCGGGTGGGTTTGGTGATGGTGCTGGCGGTGTTGTTGCCGGTGGTCCTGGTGGGGCTCGGCGGTGGCGGCGGGGCGGAGGTGCGGCTGCTGCTTTGGGTGGCGGTGACGGTGGCTTATGGCTCCTTCTGGTTTGCGCTGGCGGTGGCGGTGAATGCGTGGGGGCGCAGTTCGCCGACGAACGCGATGGCGTTGGCGGGTCTGTGGCTGCTGTTTGTGGTGGTGATTCCCGCGGTGCTGAATGTAGGGGTAAAGGCGGCGTACCCGGTGCCGTCGCGCGTCGAGTTGATTCAGGCGACGCGGGTGGCGGGGGACGCGGCGACGCGGCAAGGGGCGCAGTTGCTGGCGCGGTACTTGGAGGACCATCCCGAGATGGCGCCGGCGGAAAAGGGCGGTGCGCCGGACTTTGGCACGGTGCAGGTGGCGGTGAGCGAGGCGACGGAACGGGCCGTGCAGCCCGTGCTGGATCGGTTTGACGCCCAGGTGGCGGGGCAGCAGCGGATGGTGGACCGGTTCCGGTTTCTCTCTCCGGCGATTGTGGCGCAGTCAGCCTTTAACGATCTGGCCGGAGCGAGTGCGGACCGGTATCAACACTTCTTGGCGCAGGCTGACGAATACCATCGGCAGTGGCGGGGGTATTTCGTGCCGCGGATTCTGAAAAAGGTGATGTTGTCGGCGGCGGACATCGACGAGTTGCCAACGTTTCGCTATCGGGAAGAGGAACTGAGCGAGGTGGCGGGGAGGCTGGGGTTGGCGTTGGTGGGGCTTTCGCTTCCGACACTGTTGGTGGGCTTTCTGGGTTGGCGGTGGCTGGGGCGATACCCTATTGCGGGGGCCTAAGTAGCGGCATCGGGAGACGATCGGGTAACGTTATCCAGATAAAGTGGCAGCATCCGTAAGCCTGTGGAGCCAGCTATGGGGACAGGCGCAAACGAATTCTTGTTGTAAGGTCTTGCTTGACGAGAACCTGGATCATGCCCTGCGGCACCTGTTGGGGCCGCACCAGGTGATGACCGTCGCCTACTTGGAGGCGGCTTCGCTCAAGAACGGGGAATTGCTGCGGATAACTGAGGACAACGGAGTCGAAGTGTTTCTCGCCGGCGATGAAACTCCTGTCTGCGAACAAAATGTGACCGGCCGCCGGGTGGTTGGGATAACGCCATTAGCCCTTCCACTGAGGGTGTAAAAAAGTCTGTGTAAACGTATTTCTCCGACAATGAAAAAGGAGAAGCGATGGAGATCAAGCCGGAAGTATTGGATGAGTTGTTGAAAGGGGTGAAGACCCAGCAGGACCTGATGGGTC
>JADCJL010000272.1 GCA_020247055.1 Acidobacteriaceae bacterium
AAGTGGGCCGTGCTCGGAGCCGCCGCGCGGAGGCCTCGCAAGCGGGGCAGCGGCGGCGGTCTCCCGCCACCGCGCTGCCCGGGCGACGGGGATGCAACCGGGCACCGGATGGTTCTGACGGCCGGAGTCGGCATCAGCCGAGCGTGCGAAGGTGGCGGGTGAAGTGGGCCGTGCTCGGAGCCGCCGCGCGGAGGCCTCGCAAGCGGGGCAGCGGCGGCGGGCCTACGAACTCAACGCAAAAAACGGCGGATGACGTTGGCCGTGATACGGGAAACATCAGCGTCCGGAAACAGCGCCGAGACCCAGGTGATCGATCCGACCGAGAAGACGGCGCCGCCGGAGGGCGTATCGAAGGTAACGATTTCAGCGCCCCCGTCATCGACGTTCGTGCCCTTGGCGAGAAGGACGGTGTTGGCCGGCGACGACGCGCTGCGCTTGTCCGTTTCGTGGCCGGAGGCGCCGCCGGGAACCCGTTCGTGGAGCGTCTTGTGGCCGAACTCGTCACCGTTTTTCAGGCCCGTGCCGGCGAAAATCCAGTGATCGGCGTCGATGACGCGGTACGGGGCCGAGGTCATGATACCCGTCTCGGTGCAGACCACGCCGAGGAGGTTGGCTTCCGATTCCAACGTGCGCGCCATGCGGCTTTCAAAGCGGCCGCACATTTCGCCGTGCTCGCTGTATAGATGCGACAGGCAGCGCATGGTGCCGTCTTCAGCCAGCGTCACCTCGCAGTTCAGGCCGTTGCCGGCCAGGTAGAGGAACTTGCCGCCCCGCTCAAACACCCAGCTTTTCACGCGCCAATACATCTCCCGCGTCCAGTATTCGGGATGGACCGCGACGATCAGCATCTGATACGCATCGAGATCGAGGGTGCCATCGTGGAGTTGGGCCTCGGCGTAGAGGTCGTAGTCGAAGCCTTCCCGTTCGAGCCAGCCGTACAGGCGCCACTCGCCGGGAGCCTGCCCGCATTGGACGCGGCCGGGAATGGGGTCGGTAATCTCGCCGTCGACGAGTAAGTGGTTGTTCGGCTCCGGACGGTCGAAGGCGAGCGGCAGATACTCTTCGTCAGCGGGGCGCCAGCTGCCGAAGGGCAAGCCGTCCGTGTAGCGGCTCAGGTCCTGCCGGGAGTTGACCACCGGGGTGGCGGGGAGACCCGTGGGATTCACGTAGTTACTCCGGCCGCCGTAGTTATTGTAAGCGTTCCAGTTATTCGTAGCGGCCAGGACGGCGATCTTCGCCGTCGGCCGGGCGGGCGCCACAACCCAGGGGAAGCTGAAGGCGCGGCCCGACGGGGTACGGGCCCAGAGATAGTAGAGGCCGGACCGTTCCGGGGCCGGGACGACGGGCGGCGACGGGTAGCCGTCGTTGTTCCAGCGCACGCCGGTCTGGGTGAAGTCGCCGTCGGGCAGGACCTGGCGGTTGGCCTGGGGGCCGTGTTCATCCACCCAGCCGATCATGCGGACATACTCTTTTTTGAGACCGTAGCGCCAGAGCGTCAGTTGATACTGCTCGTTCGAATGGACGCGATACTCGCTCTTGCCGCCGGCGACAGCCCACTTGGGCCACATATAGCCGGTAAGACCATCGGCCAGCAGGCGGAACTGGGGCGGGGTCGAAAGATCCGCGGTGACGGTTTTGGCGCCGAAGCCGTCCTTGGCGAGAGTAACTTTGTAAGTGCCGGGCGGCAGGTCACCGTAGAAGGCGCCGCGGGCGGAGGAGTGGAGGACGGTAATCTCGCCGGAGGCCGATTCAAAGTCGGCGATCACCCCGGGCAGGGCGAGGTACATCTCGTCGCTGACGTAGGCTAGAACACGCATGTTCCTCAAATTGTATAGCATGGGCCTGATGCGACTTTTTGCGGAAATGAACCGGGAGCAGCTGCGCGCGGCGGCTCCGGAGAGCTTGGCGATTTTGCCGATCGGGGCCACCGAGCAGCACGGACCCCACCTGGCGACGGGCATGGATTTTCTTACCGTCGAGCGGATTACGCGCGCCGCGGCCGAGCGGAGCGGCGTGGCGGCCATTGTGACGCCGACGCTGCCGTTCGGCTCCTCGCACCACCATCTGGTGTTTGGCGCGACGCTGTCGCTCGGCACGGAAACCTATCTGGCCGTCCTCAAAGATCTGTTGAACTGCCTGGTCGACGACGGATTCCAGCGGATCTTCGTCGTCAACGGACACGGCGGCAACCAGGATCTGATGCGGCTGGCGGCGCGCGATGTGCGGCGGGAGCGGAACGTGCTGCTCGGGTGCGCGGCGTACTGGGGCGCGCGGGGGCCGGGCCACGCCGGCGAATGGGAGACGTCGCTGATGATGGCGGCGCGGCCGGAGCTGATTGACCTGACCGTCGATTTCTGGAACCCGGCGCGGGAGCCGGACTGCCGGCAGGAACGACCGGACTTCTGGAAGGCGATTGACGGCTACACGGACGACCCGCGGGCGGCGACCGCGGAGCGGGGGCAGGCGTTGACCGAAGAGATTGTCACGGAGCTGGCTGGCATTTTCCGCGATTTCGTGATGAAGTAATTGGCCTATGACTCGCCGTGAACTGCTCGCGCTGGCGGCGGCCGCCGGATCCTCCTCCTCCGCCGCCGCGCCCGTCATCGATACGCATGTGCACCTGTGGGAGCCCGCCAAGTTTCCCTACCATCCCAAGGGGACCTACGCGCCGCCGGCCGAGCCGCTCGAGCCCTACGTCGCCTTCGTGAAGAAGGCCGGCATCGACCATACGGTGATTGTGCATCCGGAGCCCTACCAGGACGACCACTCGTATCTGTGGCACTGCCTGCGCGAGCCACGTTTCAAGGGGACGCTGCTGCTTGACCCGATCGATCCGGCGACGCCCGGCAAGATGCGGGAGCTCGTCAAGGCGCATCCCAAGCGGCTGGTGGCGCTGCGGATACACGCCATGAACAGCGCGGCCGAGCCGCCGGCGCGGAGCGGGCCGATCAAGAACCGCGACCTGGCCGACCCGGGCGTGGCGGCGTGCTGGAAGACGGCGGCGGACCTCGGCCTGGCCATCCAGATGCACTTCGTGCCGGACCAGGCGGCGAAGATTAGTGCCTTGTGCGCGCAGTTCCCGGGCCTGACGGTGGTGCTGGACCACATGGGCCGCTGCGGCACGAAGCGGGGCGGCATGGAGGCCGTGATGGCGCTGGCCCGGCATCCGCGGACGATCTTCAAATACTCTGGTTGGAGCTACTTTGAGACGCCGGTGGCGCCGGTGGTCAAGCGGGCCTACGAGGCGTTCGGGCCGGAGCGGATTCTCTGGGGCGGATTGGGCATGAACGCGGCGGAGTACACGAAGAACCGGGCGCTGTTCGCCGAGCACTGGGCGTTTGTGACGGCCGCCGAGCAGGCGAAGATTCGCGGCGGCAACGCGGCGCGGATCTACGGCTTTTGAGCTGGACTTGCGTTTTTATCCTGGAAGAGCGAGTGGAGTCAGGCCGGGTGGGGTTTAGCCGGTTATGAAGTACTTTACCCTGTTCTTTGCCGGGAGTCTGTTGCTGCATGCGCAACCCCGGCGCGGCGGTGTTGCGGTGGCTCTCCTGGATACGGACCAGGATGGCGTTCTCAGTGCAGCGGAGTGGCAGAAAGCTCCCGCGGCTTTGGTCAAACTGGATCGCGATGGCGACGGCAAGGTGTCGGCCGCCGAGTTGCGCCCGCAGGGAGGCGGCCGGCGCGACGAAGAAGTGGTGGGCCGGATGATGTCGTTCGACAAGAACGGCGACGGCAAGCTGAGCGCGGAGGAGCGGCCGGATCGGATGCAGGATCTCATGGCGCGGGCCGACAGCAACAAAGACGGCTTCCTGACGCGGGAAGAGCTGACGCAGGCGCCGCCGAGAGGGCGGATGGCCGGGATGGATCCGGTGCTGGCGGCGGTCGATGTCGACCGCGACGGAACTCTTTCGGCTGGCGAGATGCAAGAGGCGGCCGCGGCCATTGCCAAGCTGGATAAGAACGGGGACGGCAAACTGACGCGTGAGGAGGTGCGGGCGTCCGCCGCGGGCGGACGGCGCCCGGGCGGTCGCCGCCGGTAGCTACTTCCGGTAGCTACTTATTCAGCACTTCGTCCAGATTCAACAGCTGATTGGCGAGCATGGTCAACGCGGCGCCTTCAGCCGGGGCCACCTTCGCATCGACGGGCGCCTCGCCGGAGGCCAGAAGTTTTTTGGCATCGGCGAGGTTCGAGTCGTAGTAGCGGAGATAGTCCTGATAGGCTTGGCGGGCGATCTGCCGTTCGGGCTCGGCGAGGGGCCGTTGGAGCACGGCGGCGGCCAGGAAGTCGGCGCGAGGGTCGAACCCGGCGCCGGCGTAATAGGCGCGCTGGCCGAGCACACGGGCGGCTTCGACGAACTGGGTATCGTTCATCGTGACGAGCGCCTGGAGCGGGGTGTTGGTGCGTTCCCGGCGAACCGTGCAGGCTTCGCGCGTTGGGGCGTTGAAGATATCGAGGCTGGCCGGCGGGGCGCTGCGCTTCCAGAACCAGTAGACGGAGCGGCGGTAGAGCTTATCGCCCGAGTCGGGTTTATAGAAGCGGGTGTTGGAGCCGTTCATGGCGACGGTCTCCCAGACGCCGGCGGGCTGGTAGGGCTTGACGCTGGGGCCGCCGAGTTGGGGCGACAGCAGGCCGCTCGAGGCCAGGGCATAGTCGCGGATCATCTCGCCGTCCATGCGGAAGCGGGGGCCGCGGCTGAGCAGACGGTTCTCGGGATCTTTGGCGAGCTTCTCGGGCGTGTGGAGGGCCGCCTGGCGGTAGGTGGCCGAGAGCATCACCTGCTTATAGAAGCGCTTCATGTCCCAGCCGTTGTCGCGGAAGTCGATGGCGAGCCAGTCGAGCAACTCCTGGTTGACGGGCGGCTGGCCCTGGCTGCCGAAGTCTTCGGCGGTGCGCACGAGGCCATCGCCGAACAGCTCCTGCCACATGCGGTTGACGGCGACGCGGGCGGTGAGCGGGTTCTCCTGGCTGACGAGCCACTGAGCGAGGCCGAGGCGGTTGCGGGGCTGGCCGGCCGGCATGGGCGGCAGGACGCTGGGGGTATTGGCGTCGACCCGGGCGCGCTTCTGGTCGTAGGCGCCACGATAAAGTACATGCGCGAACGGCATCTGGCCTTCGCGCTCCTGCATGACGTGGGTGACGGCGCCACGGCGGGCGATAGCCTTGGCTTCGAGCTGGAGCTGGGCCTGTTCGGCGGCCAGTTTCTGATAGGCCGGGTCGCGGTGGAACAGATAGTACGTCCGGAGGGCTTCGCGGTCTTCGCTCCGGCGCAGGGTGGCCCAATCGGCCAGCAGGCGGGCTTCGGTTTCGCTCACGACGCGCTTAAAGATGCGGAAGTCGGCGATCTCGCCGCCCGGTAGGGCTTTGCCCAGAATGAGCGGAGCGGAAGAATCGATGCGGCCGGGGAGTTCGACGTTCTGGTTGCCGCCGCCCTGGGTGGGAATCGCGCGGCCGTTGAGATAGAAGCTCAGGCCGGACTGATGGCGGGAGCCGTCGTAGGCGACGACGATGTGGTTCCAGCTGCCGTAGACCATTTGGTTCAAGTGGCCGGCGCGAATCTCCACATTACGGCCCTCATCGCCAACCAGGCGGAAGGCCGAGACCCGGCTGGTGACGTCGATGTACCAGCCGCGGCCCTTGTCGGCGGCATCCTGCTGCGAGGCGATGACGTAGGGCTGCTCGGTCTTTGGGAAGTAGAATGAGACGGCGATGGTGAACGGCTGGTCGGCCAGGAGTTTGGGCGCTTTGGGCACGGGCTGGCCTTCGGTGACGATCGAGAGCGGCGCGGGGAGGGCGTAGAGCTGGTCTTTGGTGGGCAGCGGGTGGGCGGAGATCGTCTTTTTTGCGGAACGAAGCCAGCGGTCAAAGCGCGGGTCCGGGCTCAGGCGGCGGCGTTGGAGTTCTGCGGTGAGCGCCGTACGGCGGGCGGAGACCTGCTCCCAGCGGGCGCGGTCTTCGGCGCGGGGGACGACGAGCACCGGGGGCGTATCGGGGATGTTGTCGTCCATCACGTTCTGCGTGGTGTTGCGGAAGAAGGCGCCGAGGGAGTAGAAATCCTTCTGCGTGATGGGGTCGAACTTGTGGTCGTGGCAGGCGGCGCAGCCGACGGTCATGCCGAGCCAGACGGCGCCGACGGTATCGGCGCGGTCCTTGGCGTAGATTTCGGCGTACTCGTCCTCAATGAGGCCGGCTTCGTTGGTGGTGGGGTTACAGCGCTGAAAGCCGGTGGCGATACGCTGTTCGAGCGTGGGGTTGGGCAGCAGGTCGCCGGCGAGTTGTTCGGTGGTGAAGCGGTCGAAGCTGAGGTTGCGGTTGAAAGCCTGGATGACCCAATCGCGATAGGGCCACATTTCGCGGTAGTTGTCGACGTGGATGCCGTGCGTGTCGGCGTAGCGGGCGGCGTCGAGCCAGTAGCGGGCGCGGTGTTCCCCGTAGCGGGGGGAGGCCAGCAGCGTGTCGAGAAGCTTTTCGTAGGCTTGGGCGGAGGAGTCGTTCAGGAACGCCGCGAGCACGGCCGGTTCCGGCGGCAGGCCGGTGAGGTCGAGCGCGGCGCGGCGGGCCAGCGTCCGCTTGTCGGCTTCGGGCGCGGGCGTGAGGCCAAGGGGGCGGAGTTTGGCGAGCACGAGTTCGTCGATGCTGTTGGCGGCGGGCCGGACCGGGGCTTCGTAGGCCCAGTGCGCGGTCCACGGGGCGCCGGCTTCGATCCAGGTTTTGAGCGTGGCGACCTGTTCGGCGGAAAGCTTCTTGTGCGACTGCGGCGGGGGCATGATGCGCTGCGGGCGCGTTTCGGTGATGCGGGCGAGGATAGCGTTCCGCTTGGCGTGGACGGCGTCTTTCTGATCGAGCCGCAGATTCGCCATGCGAGTGCTCGCATCGGGCCCGTGGCACTGGAAGCAGTTATCGGAGAGAATCGGCCGCACTTGGCGCCGGAAGTCCACGGCGGCAAGGACGGAGACGGAGGCGCAAAGAAGGAGCAGAGTACGCATACA
>JADCJL010000273.1 GCA_020247055.1 Acidobacteriaceae bacterium
CGTCATAGAAGGAGTATTCACTTACGCAGCTGTCCTGCGAAATGCGAGGAAAACCCTGAAAAGAGATGGAGACCATTGATTCCCCGTCCAAGCTAGAGGGAACCGGAGCCAGGTCAACTTCCCGATACCGCAACCCGCTCGACTGCCTCAGCCGCCGCCACGATCCCGACGCCGAGATGGCTGCCGATGCCCCGTAAGTCGCTGTCTCCCGACACGATCAACTCTGCGCCACCAGCCACGGCTGCGGCGATGACATGATCGTCGTCGGCGTCATTGAGCACTACGCTCGGCACCTTGGTGGGCGCGACCACTTCGACCACCTCGACGTAATCGGCTAGCACTGCCTGCGCGGTCTTGCCGAACACCGCCAGCCGCTTGCCCGGCGACGATGCCCGCGGGCGGCTTGCGCAGGTCACCGCTGCAGGGGGCACGACCAGCTTCACGATCAACGCGCTGGGCGAGCGCATCACCAAGTCCGGCCCGCTGACCCCGGGCGGGATGAACGTCTTCCACTACGATCCGACCGGCAAGCTGATCGCCACGTCCGTTGCGGGACAGGACAACTGGACGGACATCGTCTACCTGGGCAACACCCCGGTGGCGATGCTCACCGGGGCGGCGGCCACCCCTGCGATTGTCAACGCCGAAGTAATTCTGACCCCCTGTGGGTCAGTATTACTTCGGCGCTAACAACAACGCGGACAGCGGCGCACCCAGCAGTCGGAAGGCCCCCATGAAGTCGACCGCCTGCACCAGCTGCCCGGCGCGGTCCAGCAACAGCCGGGTTGTTGCGCGCGGAGTAAAACTGAGCCACCTCGCGCGAAGTAAATCTGAGCCACTTTTTCGTAAATTCGGATCTTTTGCGCGAGATCCGAGTGCTACACAAGGAAGAGTGGATGGAAATTCACGTGCTCAAGGCTCAGGGCCTCTCGGAACGCGAGATAGCCCGAAAGCTGGGTATTTCGAGGAACACGGTCTCGCGTTATCTGGACGCCCCCGCGGCGCCGAAGTACAAGATGCGCGAGCCCCGGCCGACCAAGCTGGAGCCGTTCAAGGCGTACGTTGAGAGGCGCATCGCCGAGGCCCAGCCGGACTGGATTCCGGCGCCGGCCATGCTGCGCGAGTTGCGCGCGCAGGGCTATGTCGGCCAGATCCGGCAACTGCAGGACTTCATGCAGTCCCGCAAGCCGGCGGTAAGGGATGATCCGGTCGTGCGCTTCGAGACGGCACCGGCCCACCAGTTACAGGTGGATTTCGTCGTCTTCAGGCGTGCACGCGATCCTCTCTATGCCTTTACCGCCACCCTCGGCTACAGCCGCTGGCGCTGGGTGCGCTTCACCTCCGACGAGACGGCAGCTACGCTGGTGGACTGCCACCATGCACTCTTCGAGGCGATGGGCGGGGTTCCCAGGGAGATCCTGTACGACAACGCCAAGAGCGTGGTCATCAAGCGCGACGCGTACCGCGAAGGGCAGCATCGCTGGAATGATGACTTCCTCAACATGGCGAAACTCTACGGTTTCATGCCTCGGCTGTGCCGCCCATATCGGGCACGCACCAAGGGCAAGGTGGAACGTTTCCACCGTTACCTGCGCGGCAATTTCTATGTCCCGCTCGACAGCCGCATGCGCGCCAGTGGGTTGGTCGTCGACGCCGCCACTGCCAATGCAGAGGTCGGCAAGTGGCTGCGCGATGTGGCCAACCGCCGGGTACATCCGCAAACGGGGCACGCCCCGCATACGTTGTATGAGAACGTCGAGAAGGTGGTGCTGTTGCCGCTACCGACGTATCTGCCGAAGTCCGCGCCCAACTGGCCTGCGACGCGCACCGTTCGTCAGCAGATCCACTCGTTGCAGCATCCGCTCTCGGTCTATCAGCAGATGTTGACGGAGGTGGTGGCATGAATTTGCAGGCCGAACGTATTGACGGGTACTGCCGACAACTCAAGCTCGACGGCCTGGCCGATCGATTCGAGTCCATCGCCGGGCAGGCGGCCGAGCAGGACTGGAGTTTCCTGGAATTCCTCGAGCATGCGCTTGCTCATGAGAGGGACGCCCGGCAGGTTCGAAGCCGACAGACGCTCGCGCGCATGGCCTCGTTCCCGGTAATCAAGACGCTGGAGCAATACGACTTCGAGTTCGCGATCGGCGCCCCGAAGAGTCTGATCCAGGAACTGGCCACGCTGCGCTTCATCGAGCGCGGCGAGAATGCGGTCTTGCTGGGCCCCTCCGGCGTCGGCAAGAGCCACCTGGCCATCGCCCTGGGCTATCTGGCCACCCAAGCCGGGATCAAGACCCACTTTGTTACTGCCGCCGACCTGATGCTGCAGCTCGCCGCCGCCCAGAGGCAGGACAGATACAACTCGGTCATGCGTCACCGGGTGCTCGGGCCCAGGCTGTTGATCATCGACGAGATCGGCTATCTGCCCTTCACGGGCGATCAAGCCAGCCACTTCTTCCACATCGTTTCCAAGCGCTACGAGCGTGGCGGCTCGATGGTGCTGACAAGCAATCTACCGTTCGCGCAGTGGGACGACACCTTCGGTGACAACCCGACACTCACCGCAGCAATGCT
Organism: Acidobacteriaceae bacterium; assembly: GCA_020247055.1. GTDB lineage: Bacteria > Acidobacteriota > Terriglobia > Bryobacterales > Bryobacteraceae. The sequence continues at coordinate 2,575 of JADCJL010000273.1, forward strand.
CGACCGCATTCTTCATCACGCGCACATCGTTCAGATCAAAGGCGACAGCTACCGGCTAAGGAAGCAGAAGAAGGCAGGATTCCTGGGAAAGGCAGGTAAGGCAGTGGCTCAGAATTCGGTCGCGTAAACTGGCCCGGCGTGGCTTAGATTTACTTCGCAGTTGACAGGGTTTCGTCCTCAATGAAGACCCGGACGGGGACGGCAACCTCGTGCGCTTCGATCTGCGCTTCCCGGGGCAGGTCCTCGATCGCGAGACGGGGCTTCACTACAACTACTTCAGGGATTACGATCCGGCGATCGGACGGTATGTGCAGTCGGATCCGATTGGGTTGGCGGGGGGCGTCAACACCTATGCTTATGTCGGGTCGAATCCGCTGAGCTATGTCGATCCGCAGGGACTATGGGCAAACCTCGCGGTCGGTGTCGGTATTCGCGTTGCTGGCGGGAGCGGGCTTGCCGGCGCAATCGGTGCTGGAGCACGACAGTGGCTCGGGCCAACTGTCGGGGGGGTCGCTGCTTGCGCGCTTGCTGGTGTCTGCACCTTCAATGAAGCAAAGCCAGACCGAGAGCAAAAGCCCGATGGTTGCCCGACCGGTACGCGTCCTGTCGACAAGGACAAGCGCTTGGATCGCCCAAAGATACATGGCATCAAGGACGCTCTAAACGCGGGCCCCAAAGACTGGGTAGGCATCAGCCCAGATGGCCGGATCTGGACTAACGAAGGCGGCATTGCTGTCGACAATGGACCCTACACAGACTACCTGCGGTGAGTCGGCGGGCGGCTTCCGCATCTCGTTGAGGATTACGCATCCCTCGGCATTGCCGCAGCTAATTTCCAAGCAAATGGCGCATGCGCCCGATCTTGAGCACGCGGTAGGCGCGCCGCGGTCCACTCCCAAGGGTACAGCGCTGCCAGGGGTTTACAAGGAGTCCTTCTGGCTCCTGCGGGGCCCCAGTTCGCAGAACTTGCAGGAAGTGGTTGCCTGGGCGAATAGCGTGACGTCCCCGTGCAGCGCGTTCCTGCAAGAGGTCGTTCAAACAGGAGGCGCTGTCGAGTACTTCATTGGGTGC
>JADCJL010000274.1 GCA_020247055.1 Acidobacteriaceae bacterium
GCGTGGACACCACGGGCCCGCTGCGGCTTTACGGACGATTTGCGTTCCTGTCCTCATCGTCCGCCTCGCTGGCGGGCCGCCTGGCGCAGGACGATGCGGGAACCCGCGCCCGTTTCTGGACCATCCGGCAGGTAAAAAAGCTGGCAAAAAAAGCCGGCGGGGATTGGCTAGTGCGCCTACATGCCCGCCGGCTGAATGGCCCCCGCTAGGGCTCTCTATGGAATGAGAGGCCCCACCCGGGAGTTGCCGACCACCGACTGGTCGAGGGCAATGTAATTCGCCCGCCAGTAGAGTGCCTGGGTCAAGGTGACGGGAACGGTGATGGTGCAGCCGCTGGAGCAGACCACGGCCGAGGTGGTAGTTCCCAGGCTCGACGTGGGGCCATAGCTGATGCTGGCGGTAGCCACGGTGCTCCAGTTGGGCGGCGTGAGCCGGATAGTAATGGTGGTCGCAGAGGCGGCAATACCGGTGGTGGCAAAGGAGCCGGTATTCTGGCTGCCGCCGCACAGGAGGCGATAGTAGTATAGGGTCCCGGGGCTGAGGCCAGAGGCCAATAGACTGCGGTCCCGGCTACCGCCGGAATCTTGGAAGCGCAACGGCGAAGCGTAGGTGGATGAAGCGGATACGTCCAGCCAGCAGATATCGCCATCCGGCGCGACGTAGCGGACAACGGCCTGCGTCCGGCCGATGTTGGCCACGCGAACTCCGCTCACCAGACCGATCGCCCGTTCGAGCACCGCTACATTGACGCCGACATCGTCGCCATCGGCGGCGGCGGATGCCGCGCCGGCCCGGTAGGGCGACGACGGTTGCAGACGAAAGTTGCCGGTGGCGGCGCTGGTGAATTTCAGCGCGTCTTCGCCGGCGGCGGCGTCACCAGGCCAGTAATTGCCCGACGGATATCCGCCCTGTTCGATGGCCGTGTCGCCCGGGGTACCGGCCACGATAGCGTTGTGTGTGAACAGGTAGGAGGCAGTGGGCATGCGCATGGCGGTTTTGTTCAGCTTAGTGACCGCGTTGGCCGAACCCGCGGTTGTGCCGTCGGGAAAGGCCGTCGGGCTATAGCGAAGTCCATTGCCGCCGCCGGCGACGCCGCGGTTGAGCCATAAAATATTGCTTCGCCAGGATAGTCCGGAGAAGGCGCGCTGTTCGGCCAGATGGAGGAAAGCGGGCCCGGTGCCGGTGTTGTTGTAGACCGTGTTGTGTTCAAAAATCAGATCGGCCACGCCGCTGGAGGCAAGAATCTGTCCCCGCGTCGAGTTGAAACCGCCGGCCTGGGAGATAATGTTGTTGTTGATCTCGTAGAACAGGTTGTTCCTGATCGTCAGCCGCTCGGTGGGACGTGTGTTGCGGTACCCCTGGTCATCGCCCGACCAGATCTCCATGAACCCGGTGCCCTTGCGGAATATGTTGTTGGTGATGGTCAAATCGCTTACCTGGTAAGCGTTACCATCGAATCGGGAGGACCCGGAGGCGCGCGGCGTGATGATCATGGCCGGATAGGTGCCGACGGTGCTCCAGTAGTTTTCAAACACATTGCCGTCTAGCCAAAGGCGGCGGCCGCGTTTGAGTTCCAAAGGACCGCGGACATCGCGGCAGATTCCGTCACTGGAAGGCGAGCCGCAGCGCTGCGCGTCATTATAGGTGAAGGTGTTACGGCGCACCTCGAAATCGTCGCGTGGGATGGCACCGTCGTTATCGTTGACGAACAGCAGGATACCAGCGCCGCGGATGTAGTTATTAACGATCTTAAACGGCCCGGTGCCGCTGGTGATATTGATGATCTGTGCGCCGCCGGCAACATTATAGGGTACCAGGGTGGGCACAACGCGCATGTCTAGGTAAGAATCGATCAGGGCGATATTACTCCCGTTCATGCTCAAGGCGTTGATGGCGCTAGCGGAAGGTCCGACGTAGAAAATACAGCGGTCCACGACAACGTTGCTGTGCATTCCCGAGTAGTTGCCGATATTGAGCAGCGTGCCAACGGAGTTGCCGCCCAAGTCTCCCGGTTCGAAGCGCAGACCTAGAAAGCGGAAGCCTTTGAGGGCGGTCAGATAGTTGTTGGCGATCGCATAGCCGCCATCGCCGCGCGGGTCCAAACGGAGCCAGCGGTTGGCGGCAACACAGCGGTAGAGCGAGTGGCGCGAGGAGCCATTGGTAGTGTTGTACCAATAGACGCCCACAGCGCAGGTGGAAGGCTGCGTGGTGCTTTCCGTATATCCAGCGGTGACGTTGACCGCAGTCCAGACGTTGGTGGCGGTACAGACCCGGTACTTGTTGAGGCCGGTGGCGGCGGTGTTCCAGTAGTAATCTCGCGGAGAGCAGCCGCCGGGATCGGTGGACTGCTGGGTATCGCCGATGGACGGATTGACGAAGACGGGCATGGCGCTCTCCCAACTCCGGGTGGCGCGGACGCCGGGCGGTGGAAGGGCGGTATCGGCGCTAGCCGAGCGGATAACGATATAACCGGAGCCGTTCGCGTTGGCTCCGTTTTTGGGGCTGATGTCGTAGGGTCCCACGCAGATGGCCGAAGCCGGTATACGGACCTCGTGGTTCAGGTTTCCGTCGGCGGCGCGCGCCTGGTTGACGCGGGTCATGAAATCACTACAATCGGAGGCGACCGTAAAGGTGCTACCGTTGATGATCGGCATGACCGTGGACATGGTGGCGGGCAGTATGGCCGGCATGGGCACACTATCTGTGTCGGCCAGAGTGACAAGCGTCTGGTTGGCTGAGCAGCCAGCGGGCGGTGTGTAGCTTTCGTTACAGATGCGCCAATTGTAGGTGGTGCCGCCGGCCATGCCCGTCATCTGATGCACGAAGCCGCCGCTACCGCCGAAGTTGGAGGTGCGGAAGCCGTATGACGTGGTGGTGCCGTACTGCACGTAAAAATTGCCGCTGCCCGAGGTGGTAAAACCAACGCGGGCCGTTGAGCGCGTAATGGCATCCGATTGCATGCCGGTGATGGCGGGCTGGGCCTCCAACAGTCCGGCAAAGAGTGAGAAAAGCAAGAAGAGTAGGAAGACCATTGCTAGAATCCTTTCACGAGTACGGCGGTATAGGTTGCCGAGACGGGGTTGACGGCGGTGCCGAAAAGGTTGCACACCCAGACGCTCACTGTACCGGCGGCGCTGACGCGCATGAATGGCATAAGGCCCGCTTCGAGGGCAGCCGGCCAACCGGGCGACAGGGCGCTGCCGGCCACGGCACCGGGCATGTTCATCGTCAACGGCGAGGCGCAGGTTCCGGAGTTGATCGACGGGAAATCGAGCGTGCTGGACGCAAAGAGAGCGGCGGGCACAACGGCGGTATCCAGGCCGACTGCATAATCGCTGCCGACCTGCGTGACGGTGATGCCGGCACCGGCGGAAACGGTGCTGCTGCCGCCGCCACCACCACCGGAAACGGTGGCCGGTTCCCATTGGCCGAGACCGCTATTGGCGGCCGCGTTCCAAGAAAGCACCTGGCCATTGAATGGTGTGACGGAAGAGACTGTCTTCCCCTGCAATTTCCGCACGACCGTGGTGTTGATGTTGCCGTCGATATCGCCAGCCGGAGCCAGCCATGCCGTGGCACTGCCGCTGACGACCAGCACCTTACCGTTTTGCCCAGTGATATCGGGCGGGCTACTGGGGGATGAGCCGCTCATCTGGGCCCAGGTGTTGGTAGCCACGCAGCCATAGAGATTCTGTCCGTTGGCCGCATTCGTAAGAAAGTACATTTCTCCGATAGCACAGGCGGCGGGCAGGACCGTTCCCGTCTTCACCGGGCGGGTGGCGGCTGCAGTAGTGAAATCGATATTTCTAGCCTGTTCGCGCAGATCGACCTTGGTTTGACCATCGGCATTGCGCGAAATGGCTACAGATAGTAGCAGGCAGCAGAAGGCTGGCCGGAGACTCATAAACCGTTTCATGCTGAATTTCCTTTCCTTGTTTCGACCAGGTAACCGAGTAAGCCGCGGTCTGCTGGTGCTGGGTGTAAAAATGAAATAGCCGGTTGGCGCGCGCTACAGCGCGCCAACCGGCTTCTATCTCCATCGTAGGTACAGCAGTTGCCCGGTTCACGACTGGAAATAGTGTAGTTGTTGAAAAGAAAGGAAATAGATTCTTTATGATCTATGTGACAAACCCATGGAAGCAGACCAAGAACGGATGGACGAACGGATGGCCCGGGACTTTTGGGAGGCGGCGCGGTGGCCTGGCGGCCAACCGCGGTGTCCGCACTGCGGCTGGCAGGAGCGCTGTTACCGGCTGACGCCGCAGCCAGGAAGCCGGACACGGGAGGGGCTGTGGCGCTGCGGAGGGTGCCGGAAGCAGTTTACGGTTACGGTGCGGACGGTGCTGGAGGGGGGGAAACTGCCGCTGCGGGTGTGGGTACGGTTAATTGAGCTGCTGTGTTCGCGGGCGGCAGGTTGGACGGTGAGGGAACTGAGCGAGGCACTGCGGATCAGCTATATGAGCGCGTGGATGCTATCTGACCGGATCCGGTATGCTTTGAACCAGGAACCGTTTTCGGGGACTGACGTGATGCGGTGGCGCGTGGAAGGGCGGGCGTCATTTTATCCGTTGTCGGAACAGAAGGCGGCGGCGATGCTGTTGGCGGTCGTACCTGAACGTAAACATCCGCTGGCGAGCGCCCGGCAGTTGGCGCGACTGGCACGGAGACGGAGCGGCTAGCAGGGCGGCACCTCAACCAGATTCCAGCGGCCGTGGGTCATGGAAATGATTTAGAGGGGAAATCCCCGCTTCAGCAGGTCGCGGGAGAGAAAGGATTCCTGGGGCTCGGCTCGAATGGGACCAAAGAGGAGGAAGCGGCGATAGGAGGTCCGGTAGGAATCCAAGTAGCTGGACTGCCCTTTGAGCTGGCCGGCTTTCACGCCGACGACAGTGACCAGTTCCACTTGACCGGCCATGGTGTAGCGGGTGATGCGCTCCTTGTCGGCGAGATAGACGATGCGGGAGACTGGTTCGGAAGAAGCGTAGCTGGCGAGCGGGGCGAAGAGCAGATAGTCGACGACGACAATGGGCAGAGTGGGATCGCCGCTGACGGCAGGTACCTGCCGTTCACCGGGTGCAGTTGACCCAGCTTGGGCTCGCGCAACTCCCAGCGCAGTTCTGGCAGACCTTTACCAACGGCAAAGGCGAGTAGCAGCCGGACAACAATGTGCCGCCAAAGGGGCGGAGCGCGTAGGAGAAGATACGCTCAGAGAACGGCGTAGGCGATAATCGCAGTGGGATGTAGGAGGAGCGCTGGCGTTGGTAACCAGCTTGGCGAAGACGGCGCCGGCGGTCGGCAGGAAGACAAATCCAACAAATCCAACCAGGAGCGCAATTCCTCTCTGGTCAGGCGTGTAGGGCACTGCGCTGTCGGCGGACGCCCTGGCGGCAAGGTGCCAGAGCAGGGTGGTGAGAATCAGTAGGGCGAAAAGTGCGAGCGTGCCGGGCTGGAGAATATGCAGCCTAAATTTAGCCGGTAAGGCATACGTAGAGCCCGTCCGGAAATATTTCAGGTCCTTTCCCATCGCAGACTCAGCTTCATTCTTGACTTGTTAGGCGGAGACAAGCGGACTGCCCATTCCGACTAGCCGGCAAGCTGCACAACAAGCTGCACAAGAGGTAGAGAGGCGGATTGGGTTCAACGCCGGTTAACAGTTGCTGCTGGGAGGTGACCAGGGAGCTGGCAACGACAAACTAGGCAGCGGCGATTTCGTCTTTCCAGAACGGACGGACAACACCGGGCGGCGCAGCAGCGATGAGGAAAACCTCCATCGACAAGGGGAGCAGAATTCCCCACTTTCCCCATAGAGAGACCTTTGGTTATGAATACAGCCCACAGAAAGCTTTATTTCTTTACAGAAAGACATCTTTACGGAAATATCTCTTCAAAACTACTCGCCCATCTCGGATCCCCACGTTTCTGGTGGGGGGGAGTAAGGGCCTGTGTCCAGTTCGGCTTCGATGGCGCGGATGAGGATATCGGTCATGCTGATGTCGTTAAATTGGGCGGTGCGTTTGAGGCGAGCGTGGAGAGTGACGGGGAGTTTGGCGTTCATGAGAACGGCAGTTTCTTTGCGCCGGGCCGGTGGAATTCTTCCCTTAGAAGTCTTTACATCTTTACGTATGTCTTTATGTAAAGATGTTCCGACAGAAACGCCTAAAATCTGCTCTTCCATTTCGGTGGTAAAAGAGACCGGGGTCACGCGCGGCATGGACGGCAGTGAGGCCTTGAGGCCCATTAAGCTCCCGCGGTCGTTTGATTTAGACATGTAAGAACCTCCTCGGTAAGTTGCCGCAATTCAAGACTTGCTTTCGATTGGGGCCGATAGTCGATGACGGCCTGACCGACGGCTGGGGCTTCGGCGAACATCTGCCGGCTGCAAATTTCGGTAGCAAGAACGGTGACGGGCAGACCGTCGGCGGCGAAGATGGCTTCGGCGGCCCGGTGAGCCTCAGCGCCTAGGCGGGTATGACCGGCAGGCCGACCGTTAATGACAAGCATGACTTTTAGCGGGGCGCCCGGACGAAGAAAGGAGACGTCCTGGAGAAGAGGAAGGATGATAGCGGCGGCCTGGTAGTCGAGCGGGGTGGGGCGGACAGGCATAAGGACAGCGTGGGAGGCGAGCAGAGCCGAACGGGTGATGTCGGATTTTCGATCGGCGCCGGACGCGGCTCCGGGCGGGCAGTCAATGAATACCAGGTCGTAACCGGCTTTTTCGAATTGGGCAGGGAGTTCTTTATGGATAGTGGGGAAGGGGTAGGGTTGGATGTGGAAGGGGAGAGCACTTTCCTCGCGGTTGTTGCGCCACTGCATGGCGCTGGCCTGGGGATCGGCGTCGACAAGGAGGACGTTGTAGCCGACACGGGAGAAGCAGGCTGCGAGGTTCATGGAGATCGTGGTTTTGCCACAGCCGCCTTTTTGGTTCGCGACGGCGATGACGTAAGGCATAGAGAAAGAATACCATATGTCTTTACGTATATCTATACCTCTTTACGTCTTTATGTATTTCAGCCTGTATTGGGTCACGGCAACCGTACTCCAAAGGAACATCGTCCGGAAGTGATTGATATAAAGCGGCTTGCGGCGGCCGCTTCGGTTTGGCCAGGAGAACGCCACAGGTTTCCCGCTACGTGGTGAGGAAGTACTTCAAAGTAAGAATCTTTGCAACTATATGATTTAAAAGCATATTCTTCTTTCTTATGGCGTCTTCGACGGTGCTTTCGCGGGCCATACCAACGCCTTTGCCCAGTTTGGGGCTCGCCGGACGTACTTCCAAGGAAGAAATCCCGTACCTCAACGTAAGGAACCCGTACTTCAACATAAGCCAACCCGTACCTCAACGTAAGGAACCCGTACTTCAACGTAACAGAATTGCCACTATCCTCTTTGCTTTCAACGGGATCAGGAATACTACAGTTGTTCATATGTTTTCTCATGTGTTTTCAAACAAACAGGGCTGGAAATGTTCTTGTCATGCCTGCCTGCCTGTGTAAAGATCGCTGTACGGTCATCCCACTTTGCATGAGAGACTCGCAGCCAAAACAGCAGAAACTCTTCGCCGCAGGCCAGCAGAAAGCCGAAGTGGTGCGTGTTGAGAAGAATCTCAATACTATTGGTTTTTTTACGCCTTCGAGCAAAAAACTGGTAGGTCTCTCGGTAAAGACGATTAAGGTCAAAATACGTTCAAGTACGGGACAGAGGGTAGACGCTCGGGCAACAATTTTCCCAGTAGCCGAATTCGGTCTGCCGACAACTGCTGATCAGGACAAGTATTTTGCTTTTCAAAAATTGGTTGAACGGATGCGTGGCCAGGATGGCAAGATCCGAAATCCGGTCCAGTTCTCTTCCGGTGAGATGCTGTCCATTCTGGGAATGACGCAGGGAGGGAAGAATTACCAGGAGATATCGGTCTGGCTGCGGCGGATGACATTTACCGGTATTGAATCGGAAGGGGTCGTTTTTTTGGCGGGGAAGAAGAAGTATGCCCGCGATATGTTTCACGTCTTCCATCGGGCGGTAGCGATGGGCGAAGTGCTCGAGGATGGTACGCTGGCACAGGAAAATTATGTGTGGCTGAGTGACTGGCAACTGGACAATCTGAACAACCGCCACACGCTGCCGGTGAATTATGACGTCTACCGGAGACTGCAACTGCATATCGGGAAGGCGCTGCTGCCGCTGTTGCAAATGTGGCTTTACGCCAGCCGGGAGCAGTATTGCGAAAAACGATACACGCAACTCTGTTCGCTGCTGGGTATTCAGCAATATCAGGCAGTTTCCCGGATCCGACAGCAGCTGGCGCCGAGCCTGAACGAATTACGCCAGCAGGAGTTTCTCTCCAACTGGGAGATAGGCGAAACGGCCGATGGCACCGATTTCAAGCTCCGCATGTGGGCCGGGGCGGCATTTGTCAGCAGTGCGGATCTGCGACGACCGGCGCAGCCGAAGGCTTTGCTGCTGCCGGATCAGAACAATATCGTCAAGGCTTTGGTTGATCGCGGGGTAAGAGAAGACAAAGCCAGGAACCTCCTGCTCAACATGCCCGAGGATCAACTGGCAATGGATCAGATTGAATGGGCCGATACAGAGATTGCGCGCAAGTCGCTGACGGCGGGAGCGATCCAGAACATTCCCGGTTTTCTCATCTACATACTGCAATCGAACCATCCGGTGCCGGCCTCATTTATGAGTACGCGCCGGCGCCACCTGCAGGAAGCCGCCGCCGAGCAGACCGAGAATGAACAGGCCCAGGCGGCCCGCAAGGAAGTGGAACGCTACGCCTGGATGGAGCGATACGACCAGTTTCTGGCTGAAAATACCGATGCCTACATCGCCAGCAACATACCGGAGCCGCTTTTGAAGCGTCGGCTGGCGGCGATGCGAAAGCAGGTCCTGCAAATGAATACTATGGCGAAAGGATGGCCCGCGCAAGTGATTGATGAGTACTCCCTGCGTATGCTGCGCCAGGAGTTGGCGATGGATCTGGATCTGCCGTCATTTGACGATTTCTGTCAGTCGCAGACTCCATTGTTTTGACCTGTTCCGGCGTTACGTTACGACCGGGAACAGGCGGGAATCCAGCGATAGAGAGTCGGAACAGAGACGCCAAGGTTACTAGCGACTTCTTTAGGAGGAACGCCGCTGGCCAGCAGTTTCCTGGCCGATGCCACCTTGCTATCGGTCATCTTTCGTTTTCGACCGCCTTTGCGGCCAAGCAAACGGGCCGCTTGGAGACCGGCGCAGGTGCGCTCGACCACCAGTTCCCGCTCCATTTGGGCCAGACTGGCCATCACATGGAAGAAAAACCGACCAGAGGCTGTACTCGTGTCGATAGAATCGGTGAGGCTTCGGAACTGAATACCCTGCCCATGAAGTTTACCGACCAGCTCGACAAGGTTCTTGACGCTCCGGCCCAACCGGTCGAGCTTCCACACAACCAGGGTATCGCCTTCGCGCAGCATGGCCAGTGCCATGGCTAATCCAGGCCGTTCCGCGTGACTTCCGCCAATTTTGTCGTTGAAGACTTTCTTGCAACCGGCTTCAGTCAAAGCCTTGACCTGTAGATCCAGGTTTTGATCCTGCGTAGAAACACGCGCGTAACCGATCAGCATGGCCAGGTGGGGATCTCCTTATCGAAACTCATTAAACTAGAATGAAGCGAGAATATCATTTTAAGAACCCTTTGTGAGAAAGGAATCCTGTTGATTCTACGTACAGAAAAGGGAACGCTGCGCGGCTTATCGAAAACTCTCGTTTGTGATTACAGTGGCCCGATTGCTTCCTCGGCGATCAGGCCGGCATTGGCAGCGCATCGTTTCGAGGTCGGATGGCCGCCGACAGTGGTAGCGAGGAGGGCGTGATGGGCGCGGAAAGACGGCCGCAGAACCTGTTTGATTGGGATCTTGTCGAGAACGACGCCGACTGTGGTTTCGTCCATCTTCCGCTCGACGACGTCGTTGCTGTGAACAAGCAGGCGGTAGCAATAGCCGTTCGAGTCCGTATGGGCAAGAAGTTTGTTGGCGCGGACGATGATAATAGTTGGACGCTGGTCGGAAAGGGTGGCGACGGCCATACATGGTCTTTCACGCCAGCCCAGTGGAGACGATATGGGCATGCGGGCGCGGCGGGGGATCTGGCGGGCAAGATCGGTCCAGCCCAGCCGGCCCGCATCTCTGTATAGAACTCGTACGCGAAGGGAAGCAGTGTAAGGAAGGAGGCGACGACAGGCGCCCAGAGGGTGCGTCGGGTGAGCCAGTCGTAGGCGTAGAGGGCGAGCAGAAGAAGTGCCGATACGGACGGCGATTCAGTGGCGTGATCCCCGCATGGAGCGGACGAAAGAAAGAGACAAAGAGAATTGGTTAAGACCACAGAAAAAGCGGCGGGGGGCACCGGATGGGGGGATTCCCAGGTGAAGACAGAATTGGCGGCAGCCAGGAGCAGTGTACCGGCTCCGGTGAGTTCTAGCAGCAAAATGGCGCCCCAGGGCAGGGACACCGCGGGGGAGAAGCTGGCCCAGGCGGACAAACTGGCAAAGAAACGGTACTGCAAAAGAAGAGCGGCGGCCAGCAGCGTGCCGCCCACGGCGGGCACCCCGACCATGCAATAGACGTGGAAGTGCCGCCCAAAGGAACCGGCGGCTATCACGAAGAGTGAGGAGAAGGGAATTCGTACCCATTACCCGGGAGACTGCTTGCTCCACGACCGGAAGGGCGAACAGAGCGAGGCTGGCGGCAATGGCGGGCGCCAGACTGCGGATGCACGGAATGCGCGGCGGGCGAGGGAGAGAAACAGCAACAGGCAGACAGCGTCGAGAAGCCAGTTCAACCACATGGCCGATGCCCGGCTGGGAGGAAGGATGAGCTACCAGAGTCCTTGTAGGATGTAGTAGCCGGGAGGCTACTGGCCAATGGCCACTTTGGGGTAGTGTGTGTAATACTACAAGGCCCAGGGAATGGCATTGGGCCGGGGCCGCTGGGCCATATCGCTGCGCACCAGAAGCATCGATACTAGATGAGAGGATTCATCGGCATGGGCGTCGAATTCGGCCTGATAGGAGCCGCTCGATAGTCGCATGGCAGCGATGATGAAGCCAAAAGAGACGACCGTAAGCCCAAAAGAGTCTTTGCTGTTCCAGGGGAAACAATGAAGGGCTTTCCCAGCAGCCTTCCATGACATTATGAACCAGCCATGTACGATTGTGATTCCCTGTTACAACGAAGAGAAACGTTTTCCCTTCGAGCGGTTCGCGGCCTATGCGGCGGCGCATGACGGCATCCGGTTTCTCCTGGTCAACGATGGAAGCAAGGACCATACGCTGGCGGTGTTGCGGCGGGCGCGGGAGGGCAGGGAAGACCGGGTGGACATTCTGGACCAGCCGGCCAACGGCGGTAAAGGCGAGGCGGTGCGGTGCGGAATGTTGGCGGCAATGGAGCGGTCCGGCTGTCTGTATGCCGGGTTCTGGGATGCTGATCTGGCGACGCCGCTGGAATCGATTGAGGAATTGGAGGAGGTGTTGCGGGAACGGCCGGAAGTCGCCATGGTTTTTGGAGCGCGGGTGAAACTGCTGGGCCGGCATGTGGAGCGCAAGGCGAGCCGCCACTATCTGGGGCGCGTATTTGCCACGGTGGTTTCAACGCTGTTGCGGCTGGCGATCTACGACACCCAGTGCGGAGCAAAACTCTTCCGGGTAGGCGAGGAGACACGGCGGCTGTTTGCCGCCCCCTTCTGTTCCCGCTGGGTATTCGATGTTGAGATCATAGCCCGCTTTATTCAAGAACGGCGACATGAGATAGCGACCGTGGAAGGGGCGATCTATGAGTACCCGCTGCCGGAGTGGCGTGACATTGCCGGATCGCGGCTACGGATCGGGGATTTTTTCCGGGCCTTTTACGATGTCCTCCATATTTATTGGCGCTACAGACCGTAGCGCGTACGACATATATAGAATGGAAATATCGGTTGCTGCCGATAGACGGAACAGGAGCGTCAGGTTTGCCGGATAGAATCCACGGTCGGTCGGCGCCAAACAGTGCAAACTTCGTGACCCCGACTGGAATCCATCTCCCCGCCGCTTCCCTCCGGATGGTGCCGGCCGGACATCGCAATTCCTTCCTTCACACGATGGGTTTCTTGGCGCTGCTGGCATACTTTTTTTTCCTGGTAAGCCGGGTCCTCGATCTCACGGTGCCGCAGTTGCGCATTCCGCTGGTGCTGTTTGGGTTGCTACTGGCCGGGGCCCTCTTCAGCGGCGTGACGCGGCTGTTTTCCTCGCGGGTGAACTGGTTTTTCGGAATGCATGTGGCCTGGATAGCGGTGGCAGTTCCGTTCAGTTACTGGAGGAGCGGGAGTTTTGAACTGTGGCGGAACTCGCTGAAGGTCATTGTGTTCTTCTACGCCATCCAGATCCTGCTGAGCGACTGGGGTAAACTGCGTTGGGCGATCCGGGTGCTGGCGGCTGGATTGCTGACGGCGGCGCTGTTGAGTATTTTGACGGGCGACTCCTCCAGCGGCCGGCTGAAGCTGCAGGTGGGAACGCTTTCGGACCCTAACGAGTTCGCCATGTACATGATACTCGGCCTGTGTTTCGTTCTGCAGTTATGGAATACAGCGAAAAACCGTGTGGCCGCCACGATGTTGTCTCTACCGGCTGTCGGGCTGATTCTGATTTCGTTTCTAAAGACTGGTTCGCGCGGCGGCCTGGTGGCGCTGGCGGTTGTTTTCGTCATCTGGGTGTTGCACAGCCGGATGATGACACGGATGTTGCTGGTGATGTGCGCGTGTGTGGCGATGTTGCTGGCGCCGTTTTTCATGACCGACTATGTGAAGAGCCGGCTGCTGACCTTCAACACCATTGATGAGCAGGAGATTACCGACGAGCAGACAGCGTCGCGGCTGGGCGGAAGCGTGGCTTCAACCGAGAGCAGGAAGCAACTGGTGTTGGAAAGTCTGGAGCTGACGGCGACCCATCCGCTATTCGGCGTCGGGCCGGGAATGTTTCCTCTCTATAGCGACCTCCGGGCTAAGGAGGCCGGTCTGCGCCGCGGCCACTGGCAGCCGACGCACAACATGTTCACGCAGATATCGAGCGAGTGCGGGGTGCCAGCGCTGCTGTTTTATGTCGCTGGCCTGGTGGTGATGGTCTTCTCGCTGCGGCGGATCCGGCAGGCGTCCGATACCTTCCCCGCAGCCGAAGCGATGCGGGAAACGGCCGGGTATCTTTTGATGGGGTTTTACGGGGTGGTCTCCGCCGGGATGTTTTTGAGTATTGCCTACGGAACGATTGTCTATGTTGTGGTTGCGCTGTCGCTGGCCCTTGTGGATATCTATGACCAGGAGGCGGCGCGCTACCGCAAAAACCTTGCGGTCGCCGCCGCGGCGCCAGGCAGCCAGCGGGACAGGCGGCGCCTGCCGGGGTATCGCCATCCGGCCATGCTGCCGGTACGCCAGACGCCGGGCGTAAGAGGATAGCCCGGTATGTGCGGCATTGCTGGTTTTGTTGTTTCCCAGGTCAATGGATTGGCCGGTCGCGAGGCAAATGAGACGGTTCTGGCCCGGATGACCGGAGCGATTGCCCACCGTGGTCCCGATGGCGAGGGCTTTTACACGCATCCGTCAGGAGTCTTTTTGGGTCACCGGCGGCTCAGCATCATCGATGTTGCCACCGGCGGCCAGCCGATGGCTAACGAAGAACAGACGCGCTGGATTGTCTACAACGGCGAGATCTTCAACCACGACAGCATACGGCCGGAGCTGGAACGGGCCGGGCACCGCTACCGCACGCGCTGCGATACGGAGACGATTCTGCATGGCTGGGAAGAGTATGGAGTCCGGAGCCTGGAGCGCTACCGCGGCATGTTCGCCTTCGCGCTATGGGATGGTCCTTCCCAAACGCTGTTTTGCGCGCGGGACCGGCTGGGCATCAAGCCGTTTTACTACTACCAGACGTCGAAACTGTTCGTCTTTGGCAGCGAAATCAAGGCGTTGCTGGAGCATCCCGATGTGGCTGCGGATTTGAACGAAGGCGCCATTGCCGAATACCTCGCGCTGGGCTACAACTGCGGCGAAGAGACGTTGTACAAAAACATTCGCCGGCTGCCGGCCGGGCACTGGCTGCGGTTGCGCGTCGACGGCGGGCCGCTAGAACCGGAGATCATCTCCTACTGGGATGTGCCGGCGGGCGAAGAGATCTCCCGTAGCGATGCCGATTGGATTACCGAACTGCGCCAGCGGCTAGAAGAGACCGTCCGCATGCGGCTGATGAGCGATGTGCCGCTGGGTGTGTTTCTGTCCGGCGGCCTGGACTCTTCGCTGATTACCGCCATTACACGCACGCTGGTGAAGGGGCCGGTACAGACCTTCTCGGTCGGTTACGGGGAGAGCCAATACAGCGAACTGAGCGAGGCCGCCGAGACCTCCCGTGTTTTGGGAACCGAGCATCATGAAGTCCGCGTGTCGATGGCTGATTTCTTCGGCGAACTGCCGAAGCTGATCCGTCATGAAGACGAGCCGATCTGCTGGCCGTCAAGTGTTTCCCTGTATTTTGTTTCTCGCCTAGCGGCTGAGCGCGTGAAGGTGGTGTTGACCGGTGAAGGGGCCGATGAGCTGTTTGCCGGCTACGAGCGCTACCGCTACTACACGATGTTTTCCCGCATGCTGCCGTATTGGCGCATGCTGCCAGCGCCGGTGCGCGGCGGGTTAAACGGCTGGGTGCAGAACTCGATGCTGTTGTCGGCCGCGGCGCGGCGCAAGTTGGGCCACACCTTTGTCGGGCGTCCCGACACCTTCGAATCGCTGTATCTGGAAAATTTCCTGTGCGCCTTTTCGCGCGGTCAGCAGACCGGGCTCCGCGGCGCCGATCCGGGCGAGGATGTCTACAAAGGCTACCTGCGCTACTGGAACAGCCGCCAAGGGCAGCCCACGCTGCAGCGGCTGCTTTATGCGGATCAAAAAACTTATCTGGCGGAATTGCTGATGAAGCAGGACCAGATGAGCATGGCCTGTTCGATCGAAAGCCGGGTGCCGCTGCTGGACCACCATCTGGTGGAATTTGCGGCCTCGGTGCCGGGCCATTTGAAGCTGCGCGGCAAGGGGAAGTACATCATGAAACAGGCCGCCTCGGCCTGGTTGCCGGACAGTGTCATCTACCGGAAAAAGAAGGGATTCCCCACGCCGCTGCGGGCCTGGCTGCGCGATCCGGCCGCCGCCCCGCTCTATGAACGGCTATTGCGGCCCAATACCCTGCTGGCCGAATATACCCGGCCGGAGGCGCTGCGGGCGCTTTGCGACCGGCACCGGAACGGCGTCGAGGACGCCACGGACCGTATCTGGCGGCTATTGAACCTGCAGATTTGGGCCGATAGCCTATTGAATCGGGACCGGGCCGAGACGCCGCTGCTGGCGGCGAAACCCTGATCCATCACGCCATCATGCGTATTCTCTGGGTCAACAACATTTTTCTGCACCCAACCACCAAGGGCGGGCAAATTCGGACGCTGGAAATGCTGCGGCGGCTGCATGCGCGGCATGAAATCCACTATGTGGCGTTCGACGACGGCGAAAGTGACGAAGCCGTGCCGCGCAGCAAAGAATACTGCCGGGAGGTCTACCCGGTGCCGTTCCGCATCGCCGGCAAGCAGTCGCCGCAATTTTACGCGCAACTGGCCGAGGGGCTGTTTTCCTCGCTGCCGGTTGTGGTGGCCCGCAAGCGCTCCGAAGGCATGGCGCGGCGGGTACGGGAGCTGTTGGCGCAGCACCATTTTGACAGCGTCGTATGCGATTTTCTGACGCCGGCCGTAAACTTCCCATCGCTCGCCGGCGCCGTGCTGTTTCAGCACAATGTGGAAACTACGATCTGGGACCGTCGGGCGGAGAATGCCCGTGGGGCGGCCGAGGGCTGGTTTTTGCGGCGCCAAGCGCGACTGGTGCGGGAGTACGAGGGCCGCAAGTGCCGGGAAGCGGCGCACGTGGCCGCCGTAAGTGAAGAAGATGCCGCGCGGATGCGCGAGATGTTCGGCGCCGGGCGTGTGACGGCGATTCCCACCGGCGTCGATATCGAATACTTCGCGCCGCCGCCGGCGGGTGCTATGCCAGGACCGGCGGCCGAACTAGTTTTTGTTGGTTCCATGGACTGGTTGCCGAATGTGGACGGTATGCGATGGTTTATGGAATCGATTCTGCCGAGAATCCGGGAAAAGAAGCCGGGCTGCCGGGTGGTGATCGCGGGTCGTAAACCGTCCGAAGAGGTGCTCGGCTGGGCACGGCGTGATGCGGCGATTACGGTCACCGGCACGGTCCCCAATATCCGGCCATATCTGTGGAACTCGGCCGTTTCGATTGTCCCGCTGCGGATCGGCGGCGGCACGCGGCTGAAGATCTATGAGGCCATGGCGGCGAGGATCCCGGTGGTTTCCACCACCATTGGCGCCGAAGGGCTGGCGATCGACCCGCCGCACAATATCCGCATCGCCGATGAGCCGGAAGCCTTCGCTGCGGCCTGTCTGCGGCTGCTCGATTCGGCCGCGGAGCGGGAAGCGGTGGCCGGCGCCGCCTGGCGCATGGTTTCCGAGCATTTTTCCTGGGAGCAGGTGACCGGGTTGTTTGAGAGCATTCTATTGGCCCATCCCTATGGGAGAGGCCGGGCATGATTGCCGAAGCCGCGCGGCGCCGCCCGGCACTGACGGCCGGCCTACTGGCTGCGCTGGCGCATGCACTATTCTGGCTGGCCCTGCCGGCGTCAATGCAGCGCAACCAAAGCACTGATTACTTTGAAGTGAATGAGCCAGTAGCGCGGCAGATCGCCGCTGGCCATGGCATCACCACGCCCGCCGGTACCCCGGCTTCGGCCAAGTCGCCGGGACAATCGATTCTGCTGGCCGGCTGCTTCTGGCTGGCCGGGGTGACGGGCCTCTCCGAAGACCTGGTTTTGCGGCTGTATGTCGTCGGCACGATGGGGGTTGCGGCTGGGTTGCTCTACCGGTTGTTCCTGGTTCTGCTCTCGCCGCGAGTAGCGCTGTGGGGCGTGGTTCTGTGGACCCTGCACCCGATGACGCTCTGGATCGCCAAGCAGCCAAATACGGAAGTCCCGTTCTTCGCGTTTTTTTTCGGGGCCCTGCTGGCGGCGGGAACGCACGGTCTGCTGTGCGGCCTGCTGTTGGGCATGGCGATGCTGATCCGGCCGATCGGCCTGCTGCTGCCGGCTGTGCTGCTGGTGTGGCTCTGGCTTGATGCGCGCTGGCCGTGGCGACGGCTGGCTATCTTCGGCGTCACACTGGTGGTCGGATGTGCGCTTGCCGTGGGGCCGTGGGAAATATGGGTGCACCAGAAAACGGGCCGCTGGATTCTATTGAGCGAACACGGCACGGCCTCGCTGATGGACGGTCTGACCTTTGGCGTCAAGGGCGGCGACATGGGCGCGACGCTGGTGCGGGCGGAGCTGCTGCCGCTGATGCAGGACATGCTCGACGAACAGATTGCCGGCCGCATGGATACCAACGTGCAGGTATTTTCATACCTTGGCCGGCGGTTGCGGGAAGAGCCGGCGCTGGTTGTGGAGCTGTTTGCCGTTAAAACGCTGCGCAGCTGGTTCGGCACCAACGGGAAATGGATGGAACTGGCGATTGCGCTGGTGCAGCTGCCGTTTGTTTTGCTGGCCGGGCGCGGGCTATGGCAGTTCTGGCGCGCTGGGGACCGGGAGCGCTCCTTTGGGCTGCTGTGCCTACTGCTTACCGGCTACTTCTGGGCTATGACGGTGACGGCGCTGTCGATTGTGCGCTACCTACTGCCGCCCATGGCTGTGCTCTGCGCCGCCGT
This sequence comes from Acidobacteriaceae bacterium, assembly GCA_020247055.1. Taxonomy (GTDB): domain Bacteria; phylum Acidobacteriota; class Terriglobia; order Bryobacterales; family Bryobacteraceae. The sequence continues at coordinate 17,809 of JADCJL010000274.1, forward strand.
GGCTGCTGGTGCGGGACTGGCCCGTGCCCCAGGGAGTGCGGAGCGCCCGGCGGAGAAAGGATAACGCTACTTTTTGCCCACCATGGTCAGGTAGAGTATGCGCTCCATCAACCGCGTGCGGGAGATGGAGCGGCGCGTACCGGCCGGCAGCGCCTCCAGTAGCCTTTCCACCATGTGGAAAGGCGCCGGGGGCATGCGCAGATAGGTGAACTTTAAGTTCTTATCCACCCAGATTCGCGAGAATCCGGCCTGTTGGAACAGAGCGGCCAGATCGCCGATGCTGTATTCGCGCAAGTGAAAGCCGCTGGCGATGTCATCGAAATGGCGTGAGATGTCGTGCGGGCCGGAAAGGCGGTTGGGAGTGATGCAGAGATAGGACCCGCCAGGGCGCAGGACGCGGTGGATCTCGGCGAGCTGGGAGGCGGCGTCGTCGGGGTGGATATGTTCCATCACCTGATCGCTATAGGCCAGGTCGACGCTGTTGTCTGGCAGGGGAATATCGCAGCCGGTGGTCAGAACGAGTTGAAAGTTCGACGGCCGGGCCGAGCCGCTGGTAATGGCTTCGGAAACATCGAGGGCATAGACCTGCCGGGCCTTGGGCGCGACGGCGATGGAAAGCGTACAGTCGCCGGCGCCGATTTCCAGAAACGTATGTTCCGGCCGGAGATAGCGCTCGATGAGCCGGAGTTTGCCGCGCACCATGCGGCCGGAACGCTCCGGATCCTTTTTCATGGCGAGCTGGGGATGGTGGGTAACGCGCCTGAACAGGTCGTTGTAGACCTCCGGATAGAGCTGCGCTCGTTGGGTGGCTGGGGCGTTGCGAAGCCGGTCGGCGAGCTGTTTTTCGATCTCGTAATGCTCTCGCAACTGCTCGGGTGTGCGGGGGTCTGTCACCAGCTCCATGATAGCGCTGTCGCCGCCGGCTCCTCACAAATACCGGGCGATGTGCTGATATGGTATTGGGAATTTTTGTAAGTTGCAACCTCTACTTAAGTTGTTCCGGACTTCGGGAGCCCCATTCGCCGAGTGACGGTTGCGGCAACAATCTGCTTGCTCTGCGGCTTGTTTGCGGCCTATGTACTGGCCGGCTATCCCCTTTGCCTGGCGCTATTGGCGCGCTGGCGCGGCCGTCCCTGGCGGCGGGAGTTCCATCCGCTGGCGGTCACGGCGCTGTTGCCGGTGCGCAATGGGGAGCGTTGGCTGGCGGCCAAGCTCGATACGCTGCTGCGGTTGGACTATCCGGCGGATAAACTGCGCATTCTGGTGCTTTCCGACGGCTCCACGGACCGTACGGCGGAGATAGCCCGTTCTTATGCTGGCCGAGGCGTGGAGCTGTTGGAACTGTCCAGCGGCGGCAAGTCGGCGGCGTTGACGGCGGGCCTTGCCCAGGCAACCGGCGAAGCGGTCTTCCTGACCGACATCCGGCAGGAGCTTTCGCCCAACAGCCTGCGGGACCTGGTCGCCTGTCTGGGAGATCCGCAGGTGGGCGTGGCGAGCGGGGAACTGATCCTCCGCGATGGCAACGGCCAGGAGCAGCGCAACGTGGGTCTTTACTGGAAGTACGAAAAGTTCATCCGGCGGCGGCAGGCGCTGCTGGATTCCGTGCCTGGCGCCACCGGCGCTATCTATGTGATCCGGCGCGAACTGACGCGGCCGCTACCGGCCGATGTGCTGCTGGACGATGTCTATCTGCCGATGGGCGCGCTGCGGCGCGGCTACCGTGTCGTCTTTGCCGAGAGCGCGCTGGCCTACGACGACACGGTTCCCCTTGGCGCTGAATTTGGCCGGAAGATGCGGACGCAGGGCGGCCTGTGGCAGCTGCTCTGGCTCGAACCTTGGCTGCTAGGACCGGGAAACCGTATCTGGTTGCACTTTGTTTCGCATAAGCTGGGCCGTTTGTTGTTGCCCTTCGTGCTGGCGGTGCTGCTGGTGGCTTCCGCCTGGCTCGATGACCCCTGGCGGCTGGTGTTGTTGGTCGGGCAGGGCGTTTTCTATGGCCTGGCGGCGATCGATGGCTGGGTGGGGGAAGGGAATCCCTGCAAGCGGTTGACCAGCCCGGCCCGGACAATTACAGTGCTGCTGCTGGCGGCGGCGGCCGGAGTACGGGTTTATTGGACGCCGGCGCAGCAGTTGTGGCGGCCGCCGGCCGGGAAAGAGAGAGCTGTATGAGGGAGAGTTCGAATGTGGGCGGGCCGTCCCTCGCCACCCGCCTCCCGGCGCTGCCGCTCGCTGGTGCTTTCCTGCTGGCCGGGGTTGAAGCTCTCATCGGGAGCCTTATTCCCTATCACGTGGTGAAAGCCCGCGTGGACCGCATGGCTTCCGACGGCAACGCTGAGGGCTTCACAGAAGAGATCTACCGCCCGGTTACGGCTCGGGCGCGGTGGGGGCGGGCTGGTGCTGGTCGCACTGCGAAACCGGACCGTTGTGTATTGGCAAACAACGCCCTTGTCGGAACGTGCCTGCTTTTTGGCGGTGCTACTGGCCGCGCTCGCCGTGTGGCCGCTTTTTCTGAGCGATCCACTCCGGCATTACGAGGCGTACACCGTGGCAAGCTATGCCAAGAAACCGTTTTTCTTGACGTTTACCGACCTCTGCACGCCGAATAACCACATGCTGCCGGTGGGTTTCGTCATCCGCTTGTTTGGCGATGCGGAGTGGGTGGTGCGGCTACCTGCGCTGGCCGCCTGATGGCTCACTGTGGACGCGGCTTGTTTCTGTGCGCGGCAGTCGGCGTGCGGCGCGGCCGGACTGCTGACTGCGATGCTGGTGGCGTCGCAAGCGGCACAGGTGCAATACTCGGTGCTAGCGCGCGGGTATTCGCTGGCCGGTCACCTGTTCCTGCTGTGGCTCTATGTGGTTCATAATTGGCCGCCGCATCCGCAAAGCCGTTTCCCCTCGTGGGGGCCCTTTGCGCTGCGACCGGCCTGTGTACGCTGCTCAACATGACGCTGGCGCTCGCCGTTACTGGAGTCTGGTATCTGGTCCGCATTCAGGAGAAGCGCGCGCCGCTATTGCTGGCGTTGCAGACCATTGTCACCGCCTTCCTTCGTTCGCGCATCCAACCTGGCGATCCTATTTGGGTCACGCTCGTTTCCAACATGTCTGTCCAAAACTACTTCCGGAAAGCCGGCATCCCGCCGGAGGTTCTCTCCCTGAGAAAGCTCGGATCGGGCCGCCTGTTTGCGATCGAAGATAAGCTGCCCGTCGAAGAGAAAGGAAACTTCTCCGAACACGTCATCATGTCGAACATTGGCCTGGTGATGCGTATTGAGGGGGACAACACCGATCGCCTCCCCCCCCAAAAAAAACTGTTGTGGGAGTTGCGCTGGCTGCGCCTGTGGCTCTATGAGCCGGCTACTTCGCTTTGGTAGCTGTCAAAAAGATATCTTCTACCAGCAGTTCCTCATCGCTCAGCGCCCGGAACGGGGCGGCCAGGCGCGGGCGGTAGCGGGCGAGTTCCTCCTGCAGCGCGGCCGGAATCGAGTCCAGGCAGAAGCGACCGGGTCCGGCGGGTTCGCGGCGGCCAGCGAGTTCGACGATGTGTATCTGCGTCTCATACCGCAGCTTTTTCATAATGCCGGCGTAGAAATTCACCCGCCGCCGGTTCGGCCGGCCGGCGTGGCTGGCCATGCGGCTCCAAACCGTCTCGGGGATAGTTAAAAACTCCAGCGGTCCGTAGCCGATACCGCTGAACATGTCGTAATCGCCTAGCCCGATCTTGTGCAGCATCCGCCCGCCGGGCCGCAGCAGCTTGTCCATCACCTGAAAGGAGCGCTCGGCCTCGGGGATCTCTGTTAGCACCGCCCGCGAAATGGCGATGTCGAAGGAGGCGGATGGGAGCGTCTCGTCGGCCCGTTCCAGTGGCAAACCGTAGAGGTAGCGTAGCCGGTCCTCATCGAACCGGGCTAGGCCGTTTTCCCAGCGGACAATCCGGTCGAACTCGGCCTGCTCTGCCGGGGAAAGCCGTTCGCGCAAGGCGCGGTAGATGGTCGCCTGGTGCGCCTCGTCGCGCTCGGCGTAGAATTTATCGATACAGGTCACCGTGGCTGCCCCGGCGATCAGGAATTGCAGCGCCACGCCGAAGTTATCCCCCGGCCCGATCTCTAAAATATGGGCGCCGCGCACGGCCTCCTTCGACAAGGAACCGAAAAGAAAGTACTCCCGGAAGACCTGGATAATGTAGTCAACGCTCTGCGCCAGAGTAAACCGCCGGTGCGTCGACCCGCCCGCTGAATTCACCTCTCCCTTTTTATAGAGCCGAGCCAATCGCCAGTCGGAGACAATATAACGGAGGATCAGCAGCCATTTGCGCATGGAAGCGTTATTGTAGCGTTTTCAGCGCGGTACATTGAAATGCCAGGAAAATGCCGATATAGCGCATAGACAGCCGATGCACATTGTTTATTTATGTCCGGAGTACCCGCCGTCACGCCATGGCGGTATCGGTAGCTTCATTCAAACCCTGGGCCGCGCGCTGGTCGAGCGTGGCCATCAGGTAAGTGTGCTGGGCCTCTACGATCCCTCCGAAGCGGGGGAAAGCGACGACCTAGGCGTGCGCGTCATCCGTGTTCCCAAACAGGGCTGGCCCGGCACGCGTTATCTGCAAAACGGCGCCCGGCTGCGGGCGGCGCTTCGGGCGCTCCATGCTCGGCAACCCGTGGATATCCTGGAGGGCGCCGAACTCAGCTACGCCATTATCGACCGCTCTTTTCCCGCCCCCAAAGTTCTCCGCATGCACGGCGGGCCCCACTTTTTTTCCGCCGAACTCGGCGGCCGCGTGGAGCGTTGGCTGGGCTGGCAGGAACGCCGGTCGTTTGCCACGGCCACGCATCTGATCGCCGTCAGCCGTTACGTTGGGGAACGGACACGCCAGTATCTCTCGCTCGGCGAACGGCCGGTCAAGGTGATCTATAACCCGGTGAATCTGGAACTATTCTCTCCCCTCCCGGAGATTCCGGAAACACCCGGCCGAATGATCTACATCGGCACATTGATTGAAAAAAAAGGAATCCGGCAACTGCTTCAGGCGCTGCCGGCCATCTGCGAGAAGGTGCCGGAGGCGCACCTGGAAATCTGCGGCAATGATACGGCCGATCCCGAAACCGGTGGCTCTTTCCGGGCCCGCCTAGAGAATTTGATTCCTGAGTCGCTACGCCCGCGCGTCCGTTTCCATGGCGCCGTTGCGCGTGCCGACCTGCCCGCTAAGATGGCCGCGGCCAGTGTCTGCGTTTATCCTTCCCACATGGAGGCCATGCCCATTGCCTGGATCGAAGGCCTGGCCATGGGGAAGGCGGTACTGGCTTCCCGCACCGGCCCCGGCGCCGAGGTCATCGACGACGGCCGCGACGGCTTATTGTGCGATCCTCACCAGCCAGCCTCGATCGCCGAGGGAATGACACGCCTGCTTACCGATCCAGCTCTCCGCCTCCGCCTAGGCGCTTCCGCCCGTCTCCGTGCCGGCCGTCACCACGCACTTTCTACTCTCGTGGACCGCAACTTGGAAGCCTATACGCTGTTTTTACGAAAAGTATGATAGAGCCCGTCCCCAATAAGCGATTTTTCGAAAAATCGACCCGCTAAAGAAACCCACTGATAGGTGGTGTGTTTTGATTTCAGGCCGAATTCTTTTTTTCCTCATTCCTGAGTCTTTTGGGGCAAACCTCGGCTCAGCCCCCTACTTTTCCACCTGCTCTTTCTGGTCTACTCCCCTTCCGTTGGCCTTCAGCGTAGGCTCGCTTTACCTTCGTAAGTCCACAAACAGAAACAGCTTATGGGTCAGCACCGCCGAACCGACCCGCCGATCATGCCCCGCAACTTCTTTACTCAACAGTGGCCCACCTAAAAACTCGTTCTTGAAGATCCCAATCCGCGCCTCCGTCTGCGCCCGTCGATGGAGCCAACGTGTTCGGCCTCGGCTGCAACCGGAGGAGTCGAGTAAAGGCGATATAAATGTGGTCGAAGAGGTCTTTGGAGCGAGACCTTGAAGAAACCAAGATCTGCGAGGAGGCCAGCCTGTCGCCAACGCAGTTCTATGCCTGGCAGGAGCAGTTATTCGCCAACGGCAGCGCGGCGCTGGCGTCCAAACGCGTTTCCGAGCGCAACAAAGAGCAGGAACGCATCCAGAAACTGGAAAGTAGACTCCGCCAGAAAGACGAGGTCATCGCCGAACTTCTTACGGAGCACATTGCCCTAAAAAAAGAGTTTGGGGACCTCTGAAGGGTGCCTGGGTCGAGTCGGACAAGCGCGACCAGGTCGTAGACATCCGGCACTCCGGCATGACCCACGTGCGCACCTCTCCGTACTATCCGCAGTCGAACGGGAAGCTTAAGCGTTGGAACAAGTCGATCAAGAGCGAGTGTATCCGGCCGGGCGTGCCCCTGTCGTTAGCCGACGCGAAACACCTGATCGAGCAGTATGCGATGGTGTACAACGAACAGCGGCTGCACAGCGGGATTGGGTACATCTCGCCGAAGGCTTGGCTGGCGGGCCGGCAGGCGGAGATTCACGCCGCGCGGGACCGGAAATTAGAGACGGCGCGGCGACAGCGGGAGTCAGAGGCGAGGGCGGAGTTACCCGGAGGGAGTAAGTATAATTCGTCCTCAAAGGACGCGGATTCTTAGTCGATAACTGATTGTTGGGCGAAACGGAAGGGAGCTCTGCGGGGACGCAACTCAGCCGAGGGATAGCCCGATGGGCTCATTGAGACGATGAACAAACGGGGTGGCGTTGCGAACGTGCCACCGCAACTCCCCCTATCGGATCGATAGACCCCTATGCCTTGAAAATCCCCGCCCGTAGGGCGGAATCTTCCCTCTTCCACCAATTTTCAATCCTCATTTTCAAGCTGAGCCAAAACGGGTCGCAGTTCGTCTTGGAAGGGGAGGAGAGAAGAGGCTGGAAGGAGGAGGACGACGCTCACACAATATTATAAATAGCGTTTTTGGTTACTGTTCTTCTTTTTTGCGTGTTATGACACGAATTTAATGCAGCTTCGCCTTAAACGGGAAAGGACTTGAAATATTTCTGGACGGGCTCTATGATAAATCGGTACCGGGCAAAATCCGATAATGAAGCCAACATCTGCGACCTGGAAAGAAATTATGAGGCGTAAACGATTCGTGTCGCTGTCCGTTTTTGTGCTGGTTGTAGCGACTCTCGGTATTTACCGGGCGTGGGGTCAGAACGACATCCAGATTTCTAATATCCAGGCTGATTCCGTAACAAAAACATCTGCCCGTATTGGTTTCCGTACGACAAAGGCCGGTATCTACCGCCTTTTGTACGGTGTTGATCAACGTTACGGCTATATAAGCTCCAGCGCCTCGGTCACCAACGCGGCCGTGATGATACTCACCGGACTGCCCGCTGACCGAGATATCCATTACCGCGTCTGTTACTTACCTGATAACTCTGATCAGATGCTCTGCACCGCCGACCAGGTGGTCCACACTGCCAAGGCAGATACCCCCGGTGTCGAACTGGCCGTCCTGCCCAAAACGTTCGATGCGCCCATGCCCACCGTTAACGGGCTGACGTTCACTGTCAACGACAAATGCACGGACCTGCAGCAGCAGTTGCAGCTGGCTGCCCAGGCCGATGGCGCCCTGAACCATCAGGTACTCCTCCCGCCCCAGGCCGTCTGTTATGGCAACTTTGAATTCCAGGCCAAACGAGGTCCTAACCCGCGCGGCGAAGGTGTGATCATTGTCCGCACCGCCGCGCCCGATAGCGCTCTGCCGCCGGAAGGCATGCGCATTAGCCCGGCTTGGGAAAAGTCGATGGCCCGCATCGCCAATAATGCGATATTCAGCAATTTCGATAGCTCTCTACCGGGCCAGTGCTCACCGGAGGAGTTCTTCTGGCTGCGCTCCAGCCCGAACGAGAACAAGTTCCACGTGTGTGTGGATAAAAACACATGGAAGCCGGTCGAGTCCCTCCCCTCCTATCGTACCGGGACCTCGATACCGTCCGGTTGCGACGAAGGCCAACTGTTCTTCCTGCAGGCATCCGAGGCTGGCGCCCAATACAGCCTTTATCGTTGTGTCATCGGCGGTAATGCCTGGATTCCCCTCAATCCCCGCGGCGACGGTGGCGCGGCCCTGTCCAACCCTTATGAACAGGGCGTACGGGGCTATCGCTTCGTCGGCATCATCTTTGAACCCGCCGAGGCTACCGGCCTTAGCTACGGCACGCTCTTAAACATCGGCAACTACAGCAACGCCCACGAAAACGTAGTGGTCGATCGTTGTATCTTCCGCGTTCCGGCCACGGCCAGTGTCATCCGGGCCCTTGATCTGAACGGCTCCCGTGTTGGCGTCATCAACTCTTGGTTCGATATGCGCGTCGCCGTCGGCTCCCATCCTTATAACCCGTCTGCCGGCTCCCAGATCATCAACATCACCGGCGGCACCGGGCCGTTCAAAATCGTCAACAACTACATCCGCGGCGCGGGCATCCTTCTGTTTGTCAACGATAATGACTCCCGTGTACCGCGCGACGATATCGAAGTCCGCCGTAATAACTTTTCCTATAACGACGATCACCGCTGCGGTTCGCCCACCAGCGACGGCATTTGCCGCGACGTCCGCGGTCCCATCGAACTCAAACGCGGCCGTCGCGTTCTGTTTGAAGGCAATATCATCGAAAACTTCTGGAGCACCCTCTCCGGCGGCCAAGCCTTCATCATCACCCCCCGCGCCTCCGGTTCCAATGGTCCGGACCGCAACGAATACCAGATCTCCGATCTCACCATTCGCTACAACATCGTCCGTAACGGCAGCGGTTTCGTCCAGATTGTGGGCCAGGACGATGTCGGCTATCGCAATACCAAGATCACCCAGCGTGTCACCATCACCGACAATCTTGTCACCGGTATCAATGGATTCACCCAGGCTGCTAAAGATTACGGCCCCACTCGCGGTCAGATTCTTGCCATCGCCAACGGGGCTGAGGATGTCACGTTCCGCCATAATACCGTGGTCAATAACCGAGGTACTGGTCCGGCCTTCCTCCACGGATCCTATGCCGCCGTGGGCGGTCTGGATTACCGCGATAACATCCTCTGGGTGAATCCTACCCAGGCCGGCGGCGGCATTGGCATCCGCTGGAGCGAACCCGCCTTCCTGCCCAACGGTCTGGCCATCAACCGGGCTAGCGAACAGGCCATCCTGAACGCCATGGCACTGCGCATCCCCAACGTTTCTTATCAGTTTTCCAACAACGTGATCATCGCCGGCCCCGGCGTCAAGGTTTCCGACCTCCGCAAGAACTATCCCAACGCCGCCTCTAATTTTTTCTCCGAACAGGCCGCTGCCGACAGTGACCCGGTCGGCTTCGAGGACATGCAGTCCGGCAACCTCCGGGTGAACGTTGCAAGCCCGTTCAAAAGTACCAGCTCCGATCGCAACGATCCTGGCGCCAATATCGACGAGATCGTCAAACGAAGCGGCGAGATCCGCGCCCAGTGGATCGGCGATGTGTTCCCCGACGCCGCCACCCTCATCTTCTACCCGCCCGATAGTTTTCGCTGCCTGGTGGAAGTCAGTGATTCAAACTCTTTCACCAACCCCATCCGCGTTCGCGATGAATCCGCCGAGGAAGAGGATCGTCACATGATCCGTGTGGCCGGCCTAAAGCCGGATACCGCTTACTTTTACCGTCTGCTCTGCTCCTCGGCAACCGCGCAAGGCGATTTCCGCACCTTGGGCGTGCAGTAAGTGCTGGCCGGATTATGGCGTTCGGCCATACATTCTCTTCGCCGCGATCCGGCTGTTCTCCGGAACTTCCTCGCCTTGGGCTTCATCCAGATCGCCAACTACGGCCTGCCCATCCTCACCATGCCATACCTGGTCCGTACCCTCGGCATCGCCAACTACGGCCTGCTCGCCTTCGCCCAGTCGCTCAGTCAATACGCCAAGCTCATCATTGACTACGGCTTCGACCTCAGCGCCACCCGCGCCATTTCGCTCGCCCAGGACGATCCCGCCGCCCGTTCCCGTGCCTTTTCCGCCGTCCTCTGGATCCGCCTTGGCCTAGCCATTGTTTGCTTCACGCTCCTGCTCGGCGCCGTTGCGGCTAGTTCCAAACTACGCTCGTACTGGTCCATTCACCTGCTCACTTTCCTCAGCGCCGCCGCTTCCTCCCTGTCCACCATCTGCTTCTTCCAGGGAATTGAGCGGATGGAATACATCACCTACCTTTTCACCGCCAGCCGGCTCATCATCACCGCCTCAATCTTTCTCTTTATCCGCTCGGAAAACGACTACTACCTGATGCCCGTCATCAATGGCGTCACCGAGTTCCTGCTCAACCTGGCCGGCCTCTGGCTCGCCACCAGCCGCTTCCACCTGGCTCTCTACCGTCCCCCGGCGGCTGAAATCTGGCGCGGCCTGCGAGAAGGCTGGCACCCCTTCGTCAGTTGGCTTTTTCAGAACTCCTATACCGCCGCCCGGACGTTCTCCCTGGGTCTTTTCAACAACGAAGACATCACGGGCCGTTTCGTTCTCGCCGCCCGCCTCTCCGAGGTGGCCCAGATGTTCCCCCTGGCCAGCCTGCTGCAGGCGCTCTACCCCCGCCTCAGCAGACTCTACGAACAAGACCCCACGGAGAGTTTCCGTTCCATGCGCCGCTTCCAGCTCTGGACCACTCTCGCCTATACCGCCGGCATTCTCATTGTCATGCCCCTGGCCGGCTGGGTCGTCCGCCTGGTAGCCAGACAGGAGTATCCGGAAACCGTTCTCTCCCTGCAACTCCTCCTTGCCGGCGTCTGGATCATTAACTGCAACGCCTTCCGGCTTCAGTTCCTCCTCGTCTCCAAACGCTACAAGGTGTACTCCGGTCTGCAGTTAGCTGCCGGCACCATCGGCAGCGTTCTGCTGTTTACCGGTTCCTGGGCATATTCCTACATCGGCGTCGCCGCCGCCCTCAACTTCGTCTCACTGCTGCTGCTGATCGCTTCGCTCTACCTGGTCAAGGAGCCGGCCGCGGAAGGCTAAACCGGCCTTGCCACCGAACGCAGGTCGAACAGATCCAGCACCGGCAACTGGCTGGCCGCAATCTTGGCCCGCGTTTCTGCCGACGGCTGCTGCGCCAGCACAATGTGGCTCGCCCATCCCAGCAGTTCGTCCAGCGATGGCTCCATCAGCCGCCCAATATGCGGAATCGTCTCCAGCAGATAGCGCTGATTGCTCCCATAGATCTTGTCCAGTTGGATATGCGGATCGTGGATGCGCAGGTCCCGGCCTTTGCCAATCAACTGCTCTAGCAGTATCACCACCGGGCTTTCTCGCAGATCATCGGTGTTCTCTTTAAACGCCAGCCCGAAGATGCCGATCCTGGTCTCCGGCAGCGCCAGTACCGCCTCCAACGCGCGCGACAGGTGCTTCTGATTGCTCGGCAGCACCGCTTCCATCACCGGCAGCGAGATATCCATGCGGGAGGCCCGGAACGTCAGAGCTCGCAGATCCTTGGGCAGGCAGGAGCCGCCGAAGGCGAACCCGGGGCGCAGATACGCCTTGGAGATGTTCAGGTGATGATCCCGGCACAGCGTGTCCATTACTTCGGCGGGCGAAACGCCCAGCGCCGCGCTCAGCGTGCCAATCTCGTTGGCAAAGGAGATCTTCAACGCGTGGAAGGCATTGCAGGCGTACTTGATCATCTCCGCCGTCCGCAGCGACACCAGGCACACTTCGCCCGGCAGTCCGGCATACAGATCGGCAACCAGTTCCACCGCCGCCCGGTCCTCGCCCCCCACTACCACCATCGCCGGCACCAGGAAGTCTTTTACTGCCGTTCCCTCGCGCAGGAACTCCGGGTTGCTCACAATCGAAATGCCCGGCTGGCCACCCAGCAGGCTCCCCAGAATCTCATCGCAGGTGCCCGGAAACACCGTGCTCCGTACCGCCACCACCAGCGGCGCCCCGCTGCGCGACGGCAGATGCCCGGCAATCTCGGCCGCTACGCGGCGCAACTGTTCCAGTCCCAGGTTGCCGTTTTTTTCCGACGGCGTCCCCACGCATAACAGCGCCACTTCGCTCACCGCCAGCGCCTCGGCCAGCGATGTCGTTGCCTGCAGTCGGCCAGTCCGCCGGCCCTCCCGGATCAACTCTTCCAATTCCGGTTCGTAGAACGGGGATTCCCCGCCGTTTACGGAGTCTACTTTATATTGATCGCGGTCCACTCCGGTTACGGAGTGCCCATGGTTGGCCATGCAAGCCGCCGAAACACACCCCACATACCCAAGTCCCACGATCGCCACACGGTAAGAACGTCTCACAATGGCCAGTATGGCATCATGGGTCTTTGTTCCGGTGATTCCCTGTCTCGGCAGGTAACTTTTGGTTCTTCTTCTCGGGCCCTTTCCTCCGCCGCACGGAGGCGTACAAACTCACATGGTCGCCCTCTGGCGCTACCTTCGCTCTGCCGGCATTGCCTGCGAGGTCATCAACCTCACTCGCTACCGCCAGCAGCGGGAACCCGGCGTCTACGTGCCCTCAAGCGCCCTCGGCGTCATGCGGCTGCTGCTCAGCCGTCCCGCCTCCATCGTGCATCTGCACTTCGGCGGCACCCTCTCGCCCCGTCTCCTCGGCCTCTGCCTGTTCGCCTCCCTCCTCCCCGGCCGCCGCGTCGTACTCACGTTCCACTCCGGCGGCTTTCCCACCTCGGCGCCCGGTCTCGCCCTGCGCCCTCACTCCCCCGCCGCCTGGATTCTCCGCCGCCTGGATGCCCTGATTGGTGTTAACGAAGCCCTCAGCACTTACTTCTGCGGCCTCGGCGCCCAACCCGCCCGCGTCCACACCATCGTTCCCTTCGCCCTCACCACCCAGCCCGCCCCGGGCCCTCTCCCCGAACCCCTCGGGTCTTTCTTCGCCTCCGCCAGCCATCGTATTTTCTCCGCCTCCGGCTTTGAACCCGAATACGATATTCCTTCCCAACTCCGCGCCATGGAGGCCGTTCTCGCCCGTTTTCCCCACGCCGCCCTCGCCATCGCCGGCTATGGACGCCGGGAAGCTGAACTCCGTGCCGCCGCTGCCCAACTCCCCTGGAAGGATCGTATTCTCCTTTGTGGCGATGTTCCCCACGCCTCCGTCCTGGCCGCCATGCGCGACGCCGATGTCTGTCTCCGCACCACCCTCTACGATGGCGACGCCATCTCCATCCGCGAAGCGCTCGCCCTCGGCACCCCCGTCATCGCCACCGATAACGGCATGCGCCCACCCGGCGTCTCGCTCGTCCCCATCGGCGATAGCGCCGCGCTCGCCAAGGCTGTCATCGCCTGCCTGGAGTCCGGCCGCGGCGCCCCTCCCCCGGCCGGCGCCGGCACCGAAAATCTCCGCGCCATCCTCGCCGTCTACCGCCAGCTCGTTCCCTTCGGATGGCCTCCCATCGCCGGCGATCCGCCAGCGCAATGATATGGTGAAGTCTTTGGCCTCTGTTGCCCGCTTCTTATGAATTCCCCAGAATCTCCTTTGCCCGAGGGCTCCCCTCTCTCCCGCGGAAAAACACGTTTGGCCATCCTTGTGGCGATTCTCCTGTTTGCCCTCCTCGCCGCCGGCAGCCTCGCCACCAAGCGCCCCTGGAGCGATGAGGGCTGGTTTGCCTCCGCCGGCTTCACCCTGGCCGAAAAAGGCTACATGGGGACCCCCGTGATGGACGAAAGCTGCACCGGCCTCACCGGCATTCAGAAGCGGACATACTGGGTCCTTCCCTTTTATTTCCTCGCCCAGGCCGCCTGGTATAAGGTGTGGGGCTTTCACCTCTTCACCATGCGCGCCCTCTCGCTCTTTCTGGGCCTCGTGGCGCTGTACTGCTGGTACTCCGTGCTGACCCGGCTCGCCGGCCCCCGCTCCGCCCTCGTCGCTCTCTTACTGATGGCCAGCGACTACTATTTCGTGCAGGCCGGTTCTTTCGGCCGCTATGATATGCTCTGCCTCACCCTCGGAGCACTCGGCGTCTGGGTTTACTTCCACTTTCGCGCCACCAATCTCCCGCTTGGCCTGTTCCTCGCCCAATGCTTTCTCTGCGCCGGCGGCCTCACGCACTTCCTGGGCATCATGACGTTTCTCTGGTTCTGGATCGTCGTCCTCTGGCAGGACCGTTCCCGGCTCCGCGTCTCCGTCCTGGCCCTGTGCGCCCTGCCCTATCTGTCCGGCGCCGCCCTTTGGTACAACTACATCCGGCAGAGCCCGGAGGACTTCCGCGCCCAGTTCCTCGCCACCGCCACCTCGGCCGGCCGTGTCTCCGGTGTCGCCGATCCGCTCACCGCCTTGGCCCGCGAATTTTCCGAACGGTATCTCATCGGCTACGGCCTCGGCACCCACTCGGCCACTCACTCCGGCCCCATCTGGATGAAAAGCCTCATCCTCCTGGCCTGGATCGCCGGCGTTGTCGCCGCCATCCTCATCCCGTCCCTCCGCCGCCGCCCCGTCGTCCGCCTGCTGCTCGTGCTGGCCTTCATCGAGTTCTGGACCATGACCCTCCTCGATGGCCACAAACAAACCTGGTACCTCGTCTATATGACGGTCCCCTTCGCCGCCCTGCTCGCCATTGCACTGGAATGGTGCTGGGATCGCCGCCCCGCCCTGCGCGCGGGCCTGGTGGTCGCCCTCGCCGGCCTCATCGCCCTCCAGGCCGGCGGCTCCCTCCTCCGCATGCGCATCAATGTCTATAAAAATCAGTTTGTCCCCGCCGCCGAGTACATCAAAGCGCACGCCCGGCCCGATCAAATGGTCATGGGCAGCGCGGAATTGGGATTCGGTATAGGGTTTGACCGCAATTTTGTCGATGATATTCTCATCGGCTTCAAAAGCGGCTACAGGCCCGAGTTCATCGTCCTGGAATCCAACTGGCAAGGCTTGATGGAGATCTTCCGAACCGAACGCCCCCCGGTGTTCGCCCACATGCAGCGCCTCTACGCCGAACAATACCGCTTGGTCTACGACGAAAATGGATACAAAATCTGGCAGCTCCGCTCCCCCCGCATCCCGTGACCGTTCGGGAAAAATGCTTCTTTCCCTGGTCATCCCTGTCTATAACGAGGAAGAAGCGCTGCCTTTTCTCCTCCCCTCCCTGGCGCCGGTGCTCGCCAAAATCCCCGATTGCGACTATGAAATCATCTTCGTCAACGATGGCAGCCGCGATAAATCCTGGACCATGCTCTGTGAGGCGGCCGCCAACGATCCTCGGCTGAAGCTGATCCACTTCAGTCGCAACTTCGGCCACCAGCCCGCCATCAGCGCCGGCCTCGACTTTGCTACCGGTGACGCCGTCGTCGTCATGGATGCCGATCTCCAGGACCCCCCGGAACTGCTCATCACCATGGTGGAACGCTACCGGGAGGGCTATGACGTCGTCAGCGCCCAGCGCACCATCCGCCATGGAGACAGTTGGATGAAGCGCAAAACGGCATCCTGGTTTTACACCATCATGCGGCGCATGGTGGACCCCCGCCTGGTCCCCGAGGTCGGCGACTTCCGCCTCTTCAGCCACCGCGCCGTCCGCGGCCTGTGCAACTTCCGCGAACAGCACCGGTTTATGCGCGGCCTGGTCGCCTGGCTCGGCCTCCGCGAAGCTATTGTGCCCTTTGAACGCCAGCCCCGAGCCGCTGGCGAAACCAAGTACCCGGCCCACAAAATGCTCCTGTTCGCCTGGACGGCCATCTCGTCGTTTTCCGCCGTCCCGCTCCGGCTCAGCTTCGCCCTCGGCCTCACCCTAATGAGCTTCGGGTTCCTCTACTCCTTCTACGCCGTCTACCGCATGTTGTTCACCAATACGACCGTCGTCGGCTGGACCTCCCTGGTCGCCCTGCAGTGCCTCTTCTCCGGAGCCACCATGTTCCTGCTCGGCCTGGTCGGCGACTATATCGCCCATCTTTACGAGGAGAGCAAGGACCGGCCCCTCTACGTCATCGACGACAGTCGCAACTTCCCCCCGGCCATGCCGCAGCCTCGCCGGGCGCTCTATCTCCCCCCCGTCTCACCGGATACGGATCCGCGCCGTCAGTTGTAGCCGCCCCGTCCCGGAGACCCGCGCCACCGCATAGTCGGCTTCCTCCAACTGCCCGAAGCAGCGCGACCGCCAGCCGTGCGTCCCCCCGCGTCCCCGCTCCACTTCCCCGCCCTCCGGCAGTTCCAGACAATCGTCCGCCTCCGCTCCAAAGTGCCAGAACTGCTCGGCTGTATGCACCCCCGGTCCGGCGTCGATCGTGTCCAGCACATCTACCTGCCCGGCTTGCTTGTAAAACACCACCGTCCGGCGATGTGTGCACCCCCCATACAGGCAAACGGCCGTCAGCTTGTCTTCGTCCACCCCCGTCTCCCAGGCCTCCACACGCACCTCCGGCCGGCTGCGCCAGCCGAACGGGTAGTCCATCTCACCCTGGTCCCGCCCATCCACCCGCACCGTATTGTGCGCCGCCGTCGACCGGAACCAGTTCCGCCGCTCTCTATCGGAAACATAGGTGTAGGTGCCCGGGTCGATCAGCAGCTCCCGGCCTCCCTTGCGAATCAAAATCTGCAGGGAATCGGAGTGGCTGTGCCCACCCCGGCGCGAACCGAACCCCCCAGCGTCCACCAGCACCTGCACATCCCCGCTGACCATCGAGACCAGCCCGGCATCGGGAAACAGCCGCGAAACCGGCGGCCTCCCTCCCCCGCCTTCGTACGCCAGCGGCGCGGCGCCAAGCCACCAGGCCGCCTGTTCCGCAATGCGCTTTTTCGGGAATCGCAGGTCTTTTTTATTCAGGGCAATAGCCGCTGTTGCCAAAGTGGTTTCAAAGAACGCCCCGCGTTCGCCGTAGGGATGAAACAACCGGCCCCCGTCGTCGTCGCCGGTCAATGGCATCGGGGCCCCCGGCCCGCCCAGCGTGTCGAGAAATTCGGCCATCGCCTCCAGCCGCCCCCGCATCGCCGGCGGTCGCCCCGCCAGCAGCCAGTGGAACAGGAACATATCCAGCGCGTAGATATGGTAGTAGCTCGATTGCTCAAAATCGGCCCCGTCCGCCAGCACCTGATAGTCGATCTCCCGGGCCAGTATCTCCCCACCCATCTGCCGCCACCGCACCGCCCGCGGCCAGTCCGGATACAACGTCCCCAGCGCATGCAGCGCCACGGCCTCGCCCAACAGGTGCGTATTGCGGGAAAAGTAAATGGACAGGTTCTCTTCCAGATGGCGGCCATGCCGGTAGAGCCCTGTTCGCAGCTGCTGCCGCGCCTCCGCACGCATCTCCGGCCCCGCCAGATGGTCCACCCAGATCCAGCTCAACGCCCGGAAGGCCACCTCCAACGCGCTCGCCCAGTGTATCCCCCGCTGAAACGGATTGTGGGCCAGAAAATGAGCGATCTGGCGCTCAATCGCCGTCACATAGCCCCTACCGCCCCCCAACAGCGCCGCCTGCGCCAGTAATACCAGGTGTTGCTGCCGCGCCGGCTCCCAGATACGCTTATGGTCGCCCACCGTTTCGCTGGCCAGATAGGGAACTCGTTTGAAGTAGGCCAGCCCGCTCGCCCGGCCCGTTTCCCAATCCCGCCGCCAGTCGGGCTCGGCCCCCAGCGCCACCGTATCGCTGAACAGCGGATACTCTCCGGCCGTAATCCGTTCGGCCAGTGCCAGTACTTGCGCCGCGTACTGGCTCCCGGCTAGCCCCCGCGCCACCGTCTCCGGATCCGGCAATACCGGTAGCCGCCCGCCTCCGGCAGCCGGCGCCAGCGTCGGCGGATGCAGCAATAGCAACAGGTTAGCCGCCTCCTGCCACGCTCGGTAGCCGATCTCCCGCGCGCTTCTCACCGCCCGCCGCCCGCCATGGCAAGATTCCGGGAATGCGGACTGCGGAAATGGGGCGAAATAACCGATAGGAAAGATAACGGACAGAGTATTGGTATGCTCAGGAAAGACATTCTGGAATGCATGTAAATTGGGTAATCGTCGGGGCCGGATTTACCGGCTGTACGCTAGCCGAGCGGATCGCGACGCAATGGAATCAAAAGGTCCTGTTGTTGGACCGCCGCAGCCACGTTGGCGGAAACGCCTATGACCATTACAACGAACATGGCGTTCTCGTGCATCGCTACGGTCCCCACATCTTCCATACGAACTCACGGAAGGTATGGGAGTATCTAAGCCAGTTCACCGAGTGGCGGCCCTATTATCACCATGTTCTAGGGGTCGTCGATGGGAAACAGATCCCCGTTCCGTTTAATCTGAACTCGCTTTACGCCCTCTTCCCCGCCCGCTACGCCGGCAAACTCGAGGAGCAGTTGCTGGCCGCCTATGGCTACGGCGTCAAGGTGCCGATTTTGAAGATGCGGGAGAGCGAGAACTCCGATCTGCGCTGGCTGGCCGGCTACATCTACGAAAATATTTTTCTCCACTATACCCGCAAGCAGTGGGAGCTTGACCCCGATCAGCTCGACCCAGGCGTCACCGGCCGCGTTCCGGTCTATATCAGCCGGGACGACCGGTACTTCCAGGACACCTGGCAGTCGATGCCCAGCGAAGGCTATACCGCGCTCTTCCAGCGCATGCTCAACCACAAGAACATCCGCGTGCTGCTCAATACCGATTGGCGCGAGATCGACGGTGAAATCCGCTATGACCGCATGATCTACACCGGTCCCATCGATACCTACTTCCAGTACGCCCACGGCGCCCTGCCCTACCGCAGCCTCCGCTTTGACTTCCGCACAATCGACAACGAATGGCATCAGAACGTCGGAACGGTCAACTACCCCAACGAGCACGACTTCACCCGCATCACCGAACAGAAGTACCTCACCGGCCAGACATTGCCCAAGTCCACCATCGTCGTCGAATACCCGCAGGCCTACAAACTGGGCGAGAACGAACCCTATTACCCGGTTCCCCGCCCCGATAACCGGGAGCACTACGAGAAGTATCTTCGCGAAGCCTCCTCCCTCGGCGGCAAGGTCCTTTTCGCTGGCCGGCTAGCTGATTATAAGTACTACAACATGGATCAAGCCGTCGCCCGCGCCCTCAAACTCTTTGAAGACGAGGCCGCCGACCGGTGACATCCGTCTCTCCTGAAGGGCGCATCTGCGCCGTCGTTGTCACGTTTAACCGCGTCAACCTGTTACGCAAATGCCTCCATGCGCTGCTGGTGCAAACGCGGCCGCTTGATCACATCCTCATCGTCAACAACAAGTCCACCGACAACACTGCCCAGATGCTGGCCAGTGAGTTCCCGCAGTTAGAGGTCATGCATATGGCCGAAAACACGGGCGGCTCCGGCGGCTTCGCGGCCGGCATGAAGGAGGCCCACGCCCGCGGCTTTGACTGGCTTTGGATTATGGATGACGATGTGGAGGCCTATCCGACCGCCCTCGCCTCGCTACTGGACTACCGCGATATCTCCGACTACCTCCATATGCGCAAGGACCTCGCCGATGGCAACTGGCATTTCGAGGGCCTCTGGGACTTCCACGTCCTCACCGTGCGCATGTTACCCACCGAGGTATCGTTTGCCAACGGCAAGGAGTGGATGGTGGTCAACTATAGCAATTTTGAAGGCCCGCTCATCCACCGCCGCGTCATCGATAAGATTGGCCTGCCCGATGCGCGCTATTTCATGTATGGCGACGATGTCATCTACGGACTGCAGGCTTCCTTTCACACCAATCCCATCTATATCAATCGAACCGGATTTCGCAAGGATTTCGGCTGGTCCAAAGGCATGGATCGGATGAGTTACTATTTTACGTTCCGTAATAACTTCCTCACACAGGAACATCTGCGCGCCATTGGCCTCTACATCAATAACACATCGTTCTGGATCTCCAACGTCCGTAACCTGATATGGTGCACGCACCATATCCTCACCACACCCGGGCAACGGAAATGGAACCACGCCACCGCCGTCTGGCAGGGCCTGCGTGACGGCATTCGGCGCAACTATCACCCCTACGGCCGGCCGCCATGGATGTGCTAACAGTGCACAGGCCGCGCAGGCCCGGCACCAACGCGCAAGCAACTCGCCCATCCCGCCGCGCCGGAGCGTATCCGTTGTGCGCGTTTTCCTACAGCCTTGTTAGAACTTCGCCGCCGCCGGCGGGCCATCGGCGGAAAACGGCGGCTTCTGCGCCACCTGGAACGTCCCGGCCACCAACAGATCGCCCTCTGGAAGGCTGCGGAAGGGTTCCACAAGCCGCGGCCGGATGTCACGAATCATCTTTTCGTGCTCGCTGGTGTAATCGACATCCTTCACCAGTTCGGCCTTGTGCGGAATGATCTCGTTCGGGTTGGCGTGATGGTAGTCGGCAATCAGATAGGCCTTGTAGAGGATACCGCGGTAGCCGCGCGTCCGCATCTGGTCCCGGTAGTAGTTCATCAGCCGCCGCGCCGGCCGGTCGCTCTTTTTGGCCATCAGCTGGTAGATGCCTTCCGATACCGTCAAAAACTCCAGCGCCGGAAAGCCGTTGGCATTGAACAACCCGTAGTCGCGGTGGTCCACCTTGTGCAGCATCCACCCGCCGGGCTTCAGCAGTTTGTCCATGCTGGTAAACAGCTTTTCGCCTTCGTAGATCTCCTGCAGCACTCCCCGCGAAATCAGAAAATCAAACGGCTCCTTAAACTGCGTATCGGCATCCTCGGCGCCCACGCCGTAGACGCACTTCACCCGCTCCGGGTTGAAGACAATGCCCTGGGACAGGTCTACGGCGGCGTCAAACCGCTTGCGCGCAGCGTCATCGGTCAGTCCCTCACGCAGCTTTTGATAGATACGGCGCTCTTTTTCCACGTCCCGGATGGCGTCGAACTTGTCGGTGGCCGCGTAATAGCGGATGCCGGCGGCAATAAACAACAGGCCGACACCAACGTTGTCCCCGGGGCCGTATTCGAGCATCGTCCGCCCCGCCAGCATCTCCGGCGTCAGGTGACCGTACTCAAAATATTCGTTATATTGCCGAAGACAGTAAGCGACGCTTTGCTCGTCGCTGAATTTCATGTGGGTCGACCCGGTAATCGAATCAAACTTCCCTTGTTGAAAACGCCAGCGAACCCGGGCGCTGTGCAGTATGGTATAGGCAATGAGAGCCCATTTATTGCGTTTTAATTGTTTACGAAGACTGGCGATCACTGTTTCTGTCTTAAAGCACTCGCCGTTCCGGCTTTCAGGAGGAGTCACCCTCTGTACCGCAACGCAAAGCTAACCCTTTTCCGGTTCGCCAGACGATTCGGGGCCCTAGAAATCCTGCTCAACAGCAGGTGGCGCCGTAACCGGCTGCTGATCGTATGCTATCACGGCGTGTCTTTGCACGATGAGCATGCCTGGGATTCCAGCCTCTTTATGAGTCCGGAACAGTTCACCGGACGGCTCGAAATGCTGGCCTCCCATCGCGCCACCGTGCTCCCGCTTGGCGAAGCTGTCGAGCGGCTCCAGCAGGGAACGCTCCCCCCGCGCGCCGTCACCCTCACCTTCGACGACGGCTTCTTCGACTTCCAGCAACAGGCCTGGCCCATCCTCCGCCGCTTCGGCTTCCCCGCCACCGTCTATCTAACGACTTATTACAGCCAGCTCAACCTGCCCGTCTTCGGCATCGCGTCTTCCTACCTGCTCTGGAAGTCCTGCCGCCCTGCCGTCTCCCTGCGGGAGATTACCGGGGAGGCAGCTTCCCTACCCTGCGCCACACCCGCGGAACGCAACGCCATCCGCGCGCATCTGGAAGCCTTCGCCGAAGCCCGCGGCTGGGGTGGCGGGGAAAAGGACGCGCTGCTCCAGCGCCTGGCCGCCGCCGCCGGCGCCGCCGGTGCGGACCAGGAACTCCGCCGCCGCCGCATGCTGCACCTGCTCACGCCCGCCGAATCGGCCGCCCTCGCCGCCCAGGGGGTCGATTTCCAACTCCACACGCACCGCCACCGCACACCGCTCGATCACGCGCTCTTCCGCCGGGAAATAGACGATAACCGCCGCGCCTTACAGGCCTCCGGCGCCGCCGCCGCACCCGTACACTTCTGCTACCCCAGCGGTGTACATGAGTCCGAGTTCTACCCCTGGCTCCGCGAATCAGGCGTCCAAACCGCCACCACCTGCGATGTCGGCCTTGCCCGCGCCGCCGAAGACCCCTTACTCCTGCCCCGCCTTGTCGACTTTAGTCAGTTGCAAGCCGTCGAGTTCGAGGCCTGGCTGGCTGGCGCCCCCGCGCTCCTCCCCCGGAAAACTCGTCATGGCATTCGCATTGGGTAATCACCTCCGCAACGCGCTCGCCGCCGTGGGCTTGCTCACCATTGCCGTTCACGCCACGCCGCTCACCTATTGGTGGGCCGGATGGCTGTCGGTCCCCGATGCCGGTGGCTCGGCCGCCGTACTGCTCGTCCCCACCGGCGCCGTCCACCCCGATGGGACCATCGGACTGGGCGCCTACTGGCGCACCGTCTATGCCTTGAACGCCTTCCGCGTCGGCCGCGCCGACCAGATTTTGTTGAGCGGCGGCGGTCCCGGCGCCCCAGCCATCGCTGAAGCCAATATCGTTCGAGACTTTCTTACCGCCAGCGGTGTGCCCACCTCGGCCATCCAGGTGGAAACGGCCAGCCAGTCCACCCGCGAAAACGCTCTGTTTTCGGCTCCCCTCGCCGCACGCTTCCCGGGCCGCAAACTCCTGCTCACCAGCGACTATCACATGTTCCGCGCCCTCGGCGCCTACCGGAAAGCCGGCATCGAATGCGAACCATTTCCGGTTCCCGATATCCGCAAACGGTCGCTCATCTCCTGGAGAAACCGCGGCCAAGCTTTTTTCGATCTCTGTTTAGAGACCACAAAAGTCATTTACTATACTGCGAAAGGGTGGATTTAAGACGTTTTTGTGTACAGTTTTTGGCACCAGATGAGGGGGAATTCCGCACCATGAAAGTCCATGTGCAGCCTTTTACGGAGCCTTGGATCGCCCCCGTCAGGGAGTTCAATGCCCGTCTGCAGGCGGTTGGCCTGGATGCCGATCTGCAGTTTCCCGAGTCGCCAGTGCCGGAGTTTCCGGCCCAGCCGGGCCGCGACTTCTTTCAAGAATACTATCTGGCCACCGAATCTGAGCCGCCCGCCGTGCGCGGCTGCTTTTGGCTCACGTTTGAGCCCTGGATACTGGACGGAGAGCAGATTTCCACCTCCCACTACCGTCTGCCGGTCTCAGAAGGCATCGCAAACGCGGACTATAAGCCGGTCGCCGGAGAGCTCATGAAAGCGGCCCTCGCCCGCCAGCCATTTCTCTATTGCCTGGGAATGGGAGGATTTGACCGGCCGGTCACCAAGAGCCTGAAAAAACAGGGCTGGCACATGGCCGCGATTCCGTTTTTCTTCCGGGTGGTGCATCCGGGACGCTTTTTGCGCGAAATGCCGTCTTTGCAGCAATCCCCTTTGCGCCGCGCAGCGGCCGCGGCGGGCGCCTGGACCGGTACCGGCTGGGCCGGTATCCACGGCGCGCAGTGGTTCCGGACGCAGCACCCACCGGCGGCGGAAACAATACAAACAGAATGGATTCAATCATTTGGAGATGCCGACGAGGCGCTCTGGCGAACGGCGGCGCCCGCCTACCGCTTCCTCGCCCGCCGCGATACCGAAACGCTCAATCTGCGCTACGGCTCAACCACTTTCCGGCGTTCCCTGCGCCTGGCCGTCCGCCGCGGCGACCGCTATCTGGGCTGGGCGGCATGCCTGGATACGCCCATGCGCGGCAACAAGTATTTCGGCAATCTGCGCGTCGGTTCCCTCATCGACATCTTCGCTCATCCCGATGACGCCGTCGCCGTGGCCGGCGCCGCTTGGCGCGTCCTGGCAGCGCGCGGCGTCGATCTCATCGTCGCCAACTTCTCCCACCGCGCCTGGCAGAACGCACTCACCGCCAACGGCTTCTGGCGCACCAGTTCTAACTACGTCTTTGCCGTTTCCGTGCCGTTGGGCGAACGCCTCGCCCCCATGGAGACCAGCCTGCCGGACTTTCACATCACACGCGCCGACGGGCCCGGCCCGACGCGGCTATAGGAAATATGCGCGCCGTTAGTCTCATGTATCACGACGTAGTTTCCCCGGGGGCCGAGGAGGAAAGCGGTTTTCCCGGCGGGCATTCCCGTATCTATAAGTTGCATACAGAGCTATTTTCCGCACACCTTGACGCCGTGGCTGCCTCCGGCGCCTCCGTTTGCAACGATGTCCGCGCGCTCACCGCCGCTTCCCGCCCCGCGGTGCTGTTCACCTTCGACGACGGTGGGGTGAGCTTCCTGGACCCGATCGCCGGTATGCTCGAGGCGCGTGGCTGGCGCGGTCACTTTTTCATCACGACGGGCCGGGTCGGCTCGCCGGGTTTTTTGACGGCGGCCCAGGTTCGGGAGCTTGCCGGGCGCGGTCATATTGTCGGGTCTCATTCGGTCCACCATCCCACGCGGATGGCGGAGTTGCCGGCCGCACACATGAGCGAAGAGTGGGCCGAAAGCCGGAAGGCTCTTGCCGATCTTCTCGGCGCTGCAGTGGATACGGCTTCGGTACCGGGCGGCTACTATTCCCGCCAAGTAGCGGTTTCGGCGGCCGACGCCGGATTCGGGCACCTGTTTCACTCCGAACCGGTGACACGCGTGGACACCACGGGCCCGCTGCGGCTTTACGGACGATTTGCGTTCCTGTCCTCATCGTCCGCCTCGCTGGCGGGCCGCCTGGCGCAGGACGATGCGGGAACCCGCGCCCGTTTCTGGACCATCCGGCAGGTAAAAAAGC
>JADCJL010000275.1 GCA_020247055.1 Acidobacteriaceae bacterium
CGATGCAGTGGGCATGGCGGCTATCAAGGTATTCCAGGCACAGCTCGGAGGGCTGAGTCGCGATGCCCGATTTCGCGAAATTGCTGGGCGGGTTCTCGAGCAGGCCGCCCGGAACGAGAATCTTTCGGCGGCCCGGAGAGAAGCAGCCAGAGAGACGATGACCCGGCTGTTGCGCTCTCACTAACGGCGATGATCTCGCCGCGCGGGCGGTGTTGCCTGACACCGGGACCCGCCTCCTTTCGCGGGCGCGGAGAGCCGAATGCGCTTGAGGCCCGGCAGCGAAGAGGCCCTGGTGGTGTTCTGCCTTGGCGGAAGCCGTAGGGGTGGTGTCGCGTGGAATGACGCTGCGGGGGCGCCTCTGGCGGAATATCCAGGGCGAACAAGATCATTTACCTGGCGGCGTTGGACCTGGGCGGACTCAATTCGGGCTGGCAGCCCTCGGGGACGGTTACGGTGGGTCCACCGCCTGATCAACGGTGGTTTGGACGGAAACAATGCGTGCTGGCTAGGCTACACGGCAGACGGCGCGGTCGTTCTTGGTACTGATCGCATTGACGATTGGCTAATGCTCGGCCCGAATCCCTCGGACTCTGTCTCGAACAGCCAATGCACGGTTTGGCGAGGGACGCCCGGGGACGGCACGCGGGCGACGATGGCTGGCCGGACCGTGTATCTGTCTCTCAAGGTCCAGTTCAACGCCAACTGGCGAGGCGGGAAGACGATCTACGGGGCGCTACGGGCGCCGGCTAGACAACTGTGTCTAGACTCGTGTCTCCCAGCAGGGGACAACCCCCATCTGAGCTTTCCTCGATGAGGCAGGTAGAGAAACCACTAGTGTGAATATCCAGAATGCCAGTTCCGGTCAATGTCCGAATCGCCGGCGATCCGGACGGAATCGGTCAAAACTACGCCGTTTCCCGCGAGTTTGGCTCTTGCGACGGGCCGAACTACCATGGGTTCATGAGCTTTGACGACTACAAGCTGGTGATCTATCGGAACCGGCCTGATGGTTGGGTGGCTGAGATTCCTGCCATTGCCGGTTGCCACGCGCTGATGCCTACGGCCGAAGAAGCCATCAGAGAACTCGCCAAGGTGTTTGAGTTGATCGAAGAGGAACATCGTACGACCGGAAGAACGCTGCCGCGCGACTCCACCGAAATCGTACCTGCCTAGTGCCCGCGCGCCGAGTTCCAGCGCGTTGCCGCAACACTTGGGTTCGAGAGAGCACGCCAGACCGGCAGTCACGAGCGGTGGCGCCACCAGGACGGCAGGGCTACCACGATTCCGATCCATGGCGGCCGCACGATTGGCCCGCCGTTGTTCTTTCGCATCCTGGGACAACGGGGAATCGATCTGGAAACGTTCGAGCGGCTTCGGTAGCCTCGGTTCTTGTGGGTCGCAGGGCATCACCATCGGCAGCCATCCGCGCCGGAATCTTGAGCGCCCGTTCAGGCGAGCGCCCGTTCAGGATTGGCTGCCCCGTCGGCGCGCAAGTTGAGCCTCTATCTTTTCCAATAGGCGAGGCAAGTCAATCGGTTTCGTGTCGAAGTCATCGCAACCGCACGCCAGTGCCGCGTCGCGATCGCTGTCCAAGGCGTGAGCCGTAAGCGCAAGGATCGGAAGACCTCGAGTTCGTTCGTCGTTTCTCAGAATTCGAGTCGCTTCCGAGCCACGCAGTTTCGGCAGGCTCATGTCCATGAGGATCAGATCGGGGATCACAGCCACCGCCAAGGAAACGGCCAGCTCGCCACCGACCGCCATGAGCACTTTGTAACCTTTCCGAATCAGCCGCCAGGACAACATGTCCCGGTTCATCTCGTTATCTTCGACACGTAAGGCCTTCGGTCGACCGGTGCAGGTATGGGCAGCGACAACCGATGCGCGAATTCTCGTCAAGTCCGACAACCAGGTAATTTCCCCAGGTGCTCATGTCTATATTGATTCGGCGCCGAGGATGCCGAATTTGACGATGCTGGTGATCTGCGGGGACGGAAATCCGGTGACGGCCGCTGCTACTTGGCGGTTATCAATATCGTTTCTGCAGACGGTCAATCAGGTCGTTGAGCGTAAAGACTTCAAGATACCGGCTGACGGCTCCTACACCATGTCGGCCCCAGGAGTGAATGGGTGGACGGTCCCGTTCTCCGGTTTTTTGGGGGCGATGGCCAAATCGAGTGGACGTACCATGGTTCACCCCCGCGGCGCGTAATAACCCTTCCGGGCCCGCACAATCAGATCCTTCCGCGTCTTCACCCGCACATCCACTTGATGAAACAAGCCATCCGCCTTCAGCGGCTCCGGCCGGTACAGCACGTTGTACTGGTGCCGCAGTTCGTTCGAAATATTCTCAAACGACTGCGCCAACTCCCGCGCCTGAAACGGGAAAAACGCCATCCCGCCCGTCTCGCTCGAAAAGTACCGCAGTACCTTATCGCCGTCTTTCTCCTGCTTGCTATTGTTGGTCGAAATCGTGTACACCACCACGTCCGCCTTCTGCGCCATCTCCAGCGCCTGGTCGCGCGTGTAGCGGCTCGCGTTGTCGTCGCCGTCGCCCAGCACCACCATCGCCCGCCGGAACTTATGCCGCGGCTGGTCCTGCATCAGCTTATCCCGGCACGCAAAATAAATCGCCTCGTACAGCGCCGTCCCGCCCCCCGGCCGCAGGCCCCGTATCGCCTTAGCCAGCTGCTCCGTGTTGCCCGTCAGGTCCGCCACCAGCTCCGCGCCGGAATCATAGCTCACAATCACGGCCTTATCTTCCGGACGCACCACGGAGTTCACAAACTCCACCGCCGCCTCTTGTTGAAACTTGAAACGGTCCCGCACGCTGTTCGACGAGTCCACCAGAATGCCCAAACGCAGCGGCAGGTCCGATTCGGCCACAAATTCGAGAATCTGCTGCGGCTTCTTCTCCTCGCGGATCTCGAAATCCTCCTTGGCCAGGTTGGTGACGAACCGCCCCTTCTTATCCGTCACGGTGAACAGCATGTTCACCCGGGCGACATCCAGCACAATACGGCTCTGCTCATCCGCGGCCTGCTGTGCCGCGGCCGGAAGAGCCGCCAGGGAACTCAGAAACGTGCGTCGGTTCATAAACTGCCTGAATCGATTATAGCTTTGAGCTCCGGCGGCAAAGGAGCTTCCACCGTCACCCGCTCCCCCGTACTCGGCCGCCGGAAACCCAGCCGCGCCGCGTGCAGAAAAAAGCGCTCCGGCAGCAGCTCCGTCGCCCGCGCCCCGTAAAGTCGGTCCCCGAGAATCGGATGCCCCAGCGACGACAGGTGCACCCGGATCTGGTGCGTCCGCCCCGTCCCGATCTTCACCTCCAGCAGCGCGTGCCGCCGGAAGCGCTCCAGCACCTTCCAGTCCGTCAGCGCGTGCCGCCCCGTCTCAAGGCGGCACGTCATCTTCGTCCGGTGCACCGGATCCCGCGTAATCGGCTTCTCCACCCGCCCGCTCGCCGCCGCCGGCAGCCCCTGCACCACCGCAAGATAAATCTTCTCCACCTCGCGCGAGGCAAACTGCTCGCTCAGCGCCCGGTGCGCCGCGTCCGTCCGCGCCACCACCAGCACCCCGCTCGTCTCCTTATCCAGCCGGTGCACAATGCCCGGCCGCTCGTCCCCCCCGGCCGTCGAAAGCTGCCCGAAATGATAAAGGAGCGCATTCACCAGCGTCCCCGAATG
Source organism: Acidobacteriaceae bacterium (assembly GCA_020247055.1). Classification (GTDB taxonomy): domain Bacteria; phylum Acidobacteriota; class Terriglobia; order Bryobacterales; family Bryobacteraceae. Next base: position 3,684 of record JADCJL010000275.1, read on the forward strand.
CTGCCCCGCGCCGGCGTGCACCACCACCCCCGCGGCCTTGTTCACCACCACCACGTCCTCATCCTCGTACAGCACCGCCAGCGGCAGCTCCTCCGCCTCGGCCCGCAGCGGCGGCCGCTCCATCGGCTCCACCCCAATCCGCTCCCCCCCCTTCAGCACCAGCGACGCCTTCGCCGCCCCGCCGTCCACCCGCACCCGCCCCGCCTTCACCCACTCCTGCAAACGCGACCGGCTGAACTCCGGCAGCTTCCCCTGCAGAAAGTGATCAAGGCGCTGTCCCCGCCCGCTGTCATCAACATGAAACTCCACCTGTCCAGTATCCTGTGTAAGTGATCCGCAGCGCGATAGTTCCCGTAGCCGGCCACGGCACCCGGCTCCTGCCGGCCACCAAGTCCCAGCCCAAAGAGATGCTTCCGGTCGCCCGCAAGCCCATCGTGCAGTACGTTGCCGAAGAGCTCGTCGCCAACGGCATCGAAAACATCTGCTTCGTCACCGGACGCAGCAAAACCTCCATCGAAAACCACTTCGACTCCGACCCCGAACTCACCCGCGTCCTCACCGAAGGCAACAAACAGGATCTGCTCGACGAACTCAAGTTCGAAGAGCTTGCCGCCAAGTTCTACTACACCCGCCAGCGCGTCCAGCGCGGCCTCGGCGACGCCATCCTCTGCGGCGAAAACTTCGCCGGCGAGTCAGCCTTCCTCGTCGCCCTCGGCGACTCCATCCTCGGCCTCAACGCCCAGTCCCGCAGCGTCTCCCGCATGAGCGAACTGTTCGCCGAACTCCGCGCCACCTGCGTCATCGCCGTCGAAGAGGTCCCCGCCGAAGAGGTCCACCACTACGGCATCATCGACCCCGGCGAAGGGGAAGGCGATTGGACGCGCATCCGCAACATCGTCGAAAAACCCTCCCGCGACGCCGCCCCCAGCCGCTGGGCTGTCGCCGGCCGCTACGCCTTCTCGCCCATCATCTTCGACATGATCCGCCGCGTCAAACCCGACAAACGCGGCGAAATCCAACTCACCAGCGCCATCCAGCACCTCTGCGAAGAGGGCAAACGCGTCATCGCCCTCAAACTCCCCCCGCAGGACAAACGCTACGACATCGGCAACTTCCCCAGCTACTTTGAAACCTTCGTCGAGTTCGCCCTCGCCGACCCCCTCTACGGCGCCGAATTCCGCGTCACCCTCGAAAGGTTACTCAACCGCAAATGACCCGCGCGCGCGTCCTGTTCCCGCTGCTGTTCGCAGTGGTGCTGGCCGTGCGCCTCGGGCACGCGGGCATTGTCTGGGTCGAAGAGGGCTATCCCGCCGCCGCCGCCCTCGCTCTCCAGCACGGCGCCTGGCTCTACCGCGATCTCTGGTTCGATAAGCCGCCCGGCTCGGCCTACCTCTACCTGCTCTGGGGCGCCCAAACCGGCTGGCCGCTCCGCCTCGCCGGCGCCCTCTACATCACCCTCGCCAGCTACACCGCCTACCGCTTCGCCCGCTCCGAATGGGGCCGCCGCGAAGGCGCCCTCGCCGCCGCCCTGCTCGCCTTCTTCCTCACCTTCGCCCCCCACGGCGCCGCCCTCGTCCTCGGCCCCGACATGCTCCTCATCGTCCCCCATCTCCTGGCCGTCCACTACGCCTGGCGCGGCCGCCCCTGGCTCAGCGGCCTCTGGTGCGGCGCCGGCCTGCTCGTCAATACCAAAGCCGCCCTCGTCGCCGCCCTCTGCGCCTTCTGGCTCCACCGCTCCCTCCCCGCCTTCGCCACCGCCGTCCTCGCCCCCCAACTCCTCCTCCTGCCCGTCGCCCGCGACTACTGGCAACAGGTTTGGGTCTGGGGCGCGGCCTACTCCCGCGATACCTTCCTCGCCCATCCCTGGCGCGAAGCCCTCCTGCGCACCGCCAACTGGCTCGGCTTCCAATCCGCCGCCGTCGTCCCCGCCGCCTGGTTCCTCCGCCAGGGCCCCGGCCGCCGCCGCTGGCTCCTCTGGCTGGCCGTCTCCCTCCTCGCCGTCGCCGCCGGCCTGCGCTTCTTCCCCCGCTACTACTTCCATCTCCTGCCCATCGTCGTACTGCTCGCCAGCCGCGGCTTCCTCCTCCTCCCCCGCCGCTGCGCCTGGGCCGTCAGCCTCCTGCTCCTCATCCCTCTCCTCCGCTTCGGCCCCCGCTACTACGGGCACGCCGGCTGGACCGACCTCGCCATCGAACGCGACAGCCGCGCCGCCGCCGCCCGCCTACCCGGCTGCCAAAGCCTCTTCGTCTGGGGCTACCGGCCCGATATCTACGCCATCAGCGGCTGCCCCCCCGGCGCCCCCTACCTCGACTCCCAACCCCTCAACGGCGTCCTCGCCGACCGCCATCTCACCTCCGCCCTAGCCACTACCCCCGGCGACCGGAGCCGGTTCATCCTCTCCCGGCCCCACTACCTCATCGACGGCCTCGGCCTCTATAACCCCCGCCTCGCCCTCACCCAATACCCCGACCTCGCCCCCTGGCTCGCCCGCCACTACGAAGAGATCGCCCGCACCTCCGGCTCCATCATTTACCGCGTCCGTCCAACTGCCACTGAGTAAACGGGCTCCGCGCCCCCTGCACATTCACATTCAGCACATAAGGCGCCTGCGACCGGAACGCCCGCTCCAGCGCCGGACCCACCTGGCTCAGCTTCGTAATATTCTCCCCCCCGCACCCAAACCCCTTCGCAATCTGGTCATACCGCGTCCGCCGCAACTCGCACGCCACCGTCGACCCCAACAGCTCACCCTGCAACTCCCGCTCGAGGCCCCACCCCCCGTCGTTGCCCACAACAATCACCAGCGGCAGCTTGTACCGCACCGCCGTGTCCAGCTCCGCCAGATAAAACCCAAACGAACCATCCCCCGTCACCATCATCACCGGCTGCTTCGGCCGGTGCATCTGCAGCGCAATCGCGTTCGGCAGCGCCGCCCCAATCGTCGCCATCGGCCCCAGCCGCAGCCACCCGCCCGGATGGTTCGCCGGCAGCATCGCCCGCCCCCAGTGCACAAAATCCCCCCCGTCCCACGACAGCAGCGGATCCACCGGCAGCGTCCGCCGCAGCTCGGCGTAAAACGACGCCGGATGCATCACCTTATCCCCGGCGTGCGCCGCCGCCAAGGCATCCATATCCGCCGCCCACGTCGACGCCGGCACCCAACCCGGCGCCGTCCACTTGCCCAGCTTCCCGTTCAGCGCCGTCAACACCGCCCGCACATCGGCACACAGCCCCACCGCCAACTCCCGGTTCAGCCCCAGCTCCGGCCCGTGTATATCCACCTGCGCAAACTTCGCCTCCGCCGAAAACAGCCGCGGCCCGCCCATCGCCAGCCGGTAGTCAATCCGCTTGCCCAGCACCACCACCACATCCGCCTGCCGGAACACCTCCACGCACGCCCGGTTCAACGACGGGTCCGCGTACCCCAGACTCGGCGCCAAACCCCGCGCCATCGTCACGTCGTAGTACGGCAGCCGCGACCGCTCCAGAAACTCCCGCAGCGCCAGCCCGGCATCGGCCCACCACAAGCCGCTCCCGCCAATCACCACCGGTCGCTTGGCCCCCTTCAGCAGCTGCAGCAGCGGCGCCACATCCGGCGTCCCGCCCACGGGCGTCGCCTGCGGCACCCGCGGCGCTCCGTTCGCCGCCCCGCGAAAACAGTCCACCGGAATCGTCAGATGCGCCACCCCCATCCGCCCCGTCGAAGCCTCGCTATAAGCCTTCCCCAGCGCAAACGGAATCTGCGCCGCCGACGTCACCGTATGCGTCCACTTCGCCGCCGGCGCCGCCATCGCCGCCTGGTCCAGGTCCTGAAACACCACCCGGTGCCGCATCAGCTGCGCCGGCGCCCCGCTCACCGTAATCAGCGGCGTGCCGTTCGAGTTGGCCGTAATCAACCCCGTCAGCGAGTTCGTATGCCCCGGCCCCCCCGTCACCAGCGACAGCGCCGGCCGCCGCGTACAGCGCGCCCACGCATCCGCCGCATGCACCACCGCCGCCTCGTGGCGCATATGGATCACCTCGATCCCCGCACCCTCCGACTGCGACAGCACCTCGTTCAAATGGTCCCCCACCAGGGTAAACATCCGGTCAATCCCGAGCCTCTTCAGCGTGCCGAGGAAGGCCGCGGCGCCATTAGCGTTCTCTGCCATACTAAAGATACTCTCGCATGTCCAACATCCTCGTCACTGGTGGTGCGGGCTACATCGGCTCCCATACCGTCCATCAACTCACCCAGCGCGGCCACCAAGTCACCGTCCTCGACGATCTCTCCACCGGCTTTCGCGACGCCGTTCCCGAACCCCAACTCCACATCTGCTCCCTATTCGACACCGAGCAGGTAACCCACCTCCTCCAGCGCCTCCAAATCGACGCCATCGTCCACTTCGCCGCCTTCATCGCCGTCGGCGAATCCACCCAGGAGCCCGAACGCTACTTCACCAACAACGTCGCCGGCAGCCTCTCCCTGTTCAGCGCCATGGCCGCCGCCGGCGTCAAAAAACTCGTCTTCTCCTCCACCGCCGCCGTCTACGGCAACCCCCTCTCCACCCCCATCCCCGAAACCGCCCCCATCGCCCCCGTCAACCCCTACGGCGAAACCAAAGCCACCGTCGAACGCACCCTCGAATGGCTCGACCGCTGCCGCGGCCTCCGCAGCGTCCGCCTCCGCTACTTCAACGCCTGCGGCGCCAACGAAGCCGCCGGCCTCAGCGAACGCCACGTCCCCGAAACCCATCTCATCCCCCTGCTCATGAAAGCCGTCGTCACCGGCCAGCCCGTCACCATCTTCGGCACCGACTACCCCACCCCCGACGGCACCTGCATCCGCGACTACATCCACGTCGACGACCTCGCCAAAGCCCACATCGCCGCCATCGATCACCTCCTCTCCGGCGGCCCCAGCGAAGTCTTCAACGTCGGCACCGGCCGCGGCTTCTCCGTCCGCGAAGTCCTCGCCGCCGTCGAACAGGTCACCGGCCGCCCCGTCCCCCACGTCTTCGGCCCCCGCCGCGACGGCGACCCCGCCGAACTCGTCGCCGACTCCTCCAAACTCCGCGCCCGTCTCGGCTGGAACCCCGACCACAGCACCCTCCACCAAATCGTCGCCTCCGCCTGGCCCAGCCAACAGCGCCGCTGGGCGTAAAATAGCGGGATGCGATTCCTGCTCCCACTCTGTCTGGCCGCCTCGCTCGCCGCCCAGCCCGCCTACGACCTCCTGCTCAAAAACGGCACGGTCATCGATCCCAAAAACAACATCAACGCCCGGCGCGACGTCGCCATCGCCGGCGGAAAAATCGCCGCCGTCGAAACCTCCATCGATCCCGCCCGCGCCAAAAAAGTCATCGACGTCGCCGGCCTCTACGTCTCCCCCGGCTTCATCGACCTCCACGTCCACGTCTTCTACGGCGACGGCCCCAGCTACCGCGACGGCGTCCTCAGCGTCCTGCCCGACGCCCACTCCTTCCGCAGCGGCGTCACCACCATGGTCGACGCCGGCACCGCCGGCGCCAAGAACTTCGAAGTCTTCAAAAAACGCATCATCGACCGCTCCAAAACCCGCGTCCTCTCCTTCGTCAACATCGTCGGCGCCGGCATGGGCGGAGCCGTCGAACAGAACCAGAACGATATGGATCCGGCGCTCCTCATCGCCCTCGCCAAAAAGTACCCGGATCTCATCGTCGGCGTCAAAACCGCCCACTACGCCGGCCCCGAATGGACCGCCGTCGATAACGCCGTCAAAGCCGGCGCCGGCGCCAACATCCCCGTCATGGTCGACTTCGGCGCCTTCCGCCTCGACCGGCCCCACGAAGAGCTGATCACCAAACGCCTCCGCCCCGGCGACATGTACACCCACGCCTACCTCGCCGCCGTCCCCATGCTCGACAAAGACGGCAAAGTCCGCCCCTATCTCCTCGAAGGCCGCAAACGCGGCGTCCTGTTCGACGCCGGCCACGGCGGCGGCAGCTTCGTCTTCCGCCACGCCGTCCCCGCCATCAAACAGGGCTTCATCCCCGACTCCATCTCCACCGACCTCCACGCCTCCTCCATGATCGGCGGCATGAAAGACATGACCAACGTCATGTCTAAATTCCTGAACATCGGCATGTCGCTCGAACAGGTAATTCGCGCCTCCACCTGGCATCCCGCCCGGCAAATCAAACGCCCCGAGTTAGGCAACCTCTCCGTCGGTTCTCCGGCCGACGTCGCCGTTTTTTCTGTTCAACAAGGTAAATTTGGCTTCGTCGATGTCTACGGCGCTAAGATGACCGGCACGCAGATGATTACCGCCGAAATGACCTTCCGCGATGGCCGTATGTATTGGGATCTCAACGGCTTAGCCCGCGAAAGCTGGGATAAGCTGCCCAAAGATTACGGCCCCCAGGCCGATTGGACCTGGGATGGAGTAGTCTCCTCCGGCGTGCGGGGTAGGAAATAGACTGCTACAGTCTATCGATGAAGCGATTTTTCGCCGTCTTTTTTCTTCTCCTCTGCCCCACGTTTGCGGCCCTCACCAAAGAGCAAAAGATCTTTGACTTTACGGTTCTGGCGCAAACCTTCGCCGCCAATTACGGGCCCTATCACTGGAAAGTGAGGGCCCTTAAATTTGACGCCATGGATTTAAAACCATGGCTCGCCAAAGTCGAGGCCACCAAGGACGACCTCGAATTCCTCGATGTTCTGATTGACTACGTGGCCAGCCTCCAGGACGGCCACTCCTCCCTCTCGTTTGCCGGGTCCTTCCGTGCCTCGCTCGGCTTCACCACCGACCTCTACGACGGTAAGGTCCTGATCGACAGCATCAGCCGGACGCAGCAGCCGCTCAGCCGTTTCCCCGCCGTCCTTGGCGATGAGTTGGTCTCGATGGACGGCGTTCCGGTAAGCCAGTTACTCGACCGCTTCTCCAAGTACCAGACGGTGGGCAACCCCCGCGCCACCCGCCGCCAGGCCGCCAACCTGCTCACCATCCGTCCGCAATCGTTGATTCCTACCGCCGCCGCGCTCGGCGACACGGTCGAAGTCGAGGTGCGCCGCGCCGCCACCGACGAACTCGAAAAATACACCCTCCCCTGGACCAAAACCGGCATCCCCTTCACCGATCTCGGCCGCGTCCCCACCGCCCGCTCCACCGCCAAGCCCGTCGTGCGCCAGTTGGAGCTCGAAGACGACACCCTCCCCCCCTACATGCGGCCCCTCGCCCCGCTCCTGAACGCCCGTCTCCCGCGCGACCCGGAAAGCGTCCTCGGCTTCGGCAGCGTCGCCCCCATCTACGCCTTCCCCACCGGCTTCCGCCTCCGCCTCGCCGGCGGCCCGGACTTCTTCGCCAGCGGCACCTACGTCGCCGAAGGCAAGACCCTCGGCTGGATCCGCATCCCGAGTTTCCTGCCCCCCAGCACCGGGCTGGCCCTCCAACTCTTTGAACGCGAAATGGCGTTCCTCCAGGAAAACACGAGCGGCCTCGTCATCGATGTCATGCGGAACCCCGGAGGGTCCGTGGGTTTCGCGGAGGGCCTGCTCCAGCGGGTCATTCCCAACCCCTTCCGCACCATCGGGTTCGAGATCCGCGCCACCAACTCCTGGGTCCAGAACTTTGGCAGTGCTCTGTCCCAGGCCCGCCAGTTCGGCGCCGAGCCCTGGATCGTCCAGCATCTCGAAAACAACTATAACGATCTCCTGCAGGCGAACCGCGAGGGCGGCAACACCGGCTCCCTCTCGCTCAACAGCACCGGGTCCCTCATCCTCCTGCCGGCCCCGGTCACGTATCGCAAGCCGCTCATCGTACTCGTCGATGATTTCTCCGCCTCCGGGGGAGACCTCTTTCCCGCCGTGATGCAGGACAACGCCCGCGGCAAAATCGTCGGCTACCGCACCATGGGCCTCGGCGGCAACGTAGTTCCTTACGATGGCACCGTCTACTCGGAGGTCGCTGCCCGCGTCACCCAATCCCTCATGACCCGCCGCGAACCCATCGTCACCACCGACCTCCCCACCGCGCCCTACGTCGAAAACATCGGCGTCCGCCCCGACATCGAACTCGACTATATGACCCGCGAAAACCTCATGAACCGCGGCACCCCCTTCGTCAACGCCTTCACCCGCATCCTCCTCGATCAAATCGGCAACTAACCCGCCCCCAACCCCCAGCCTCCCGCCCCACCGGACGGGAGGCTCTCTCTTTTTCCGCCACCCGCCTACGGCTTCACCGGCTGCCCCAGCGCATCCACATAGCGCCGCACCACGACCGGCCGGGGCGCGATCGCCCGCACCACATCAGCAATCTCCAAGTGCTGCAGCACCCCGGGCAGTACGTGCTCATAAACCCCACGGTGCAGCCGCGACTCCACCACCGATTGATACGACTGCAGCAGACCATCCAGTTCCACCTCCGCAATCCGCTGGTCCAACGCCGCCGCGAATAACATCGGCGCCGCCGCCGTCCCTATCCCCATCGCCTTCACCTGGCTCACGCCCAAACCCGTCCGGGCGTTCAGCAGGTCAATGCCCGCCGTAATATCCAGCACCCGCAGCCCCACCATCGTACGGCCCAGCAGCAACGCCGCCGTCGTGTTCCGATAGTCGTCGTACCAGGGATTGGGGCCCCGCGGCCCCCGGATCGTCAGCTCCCCGCAGCCGCGTATGTCGATCGCCAGCACCACGCTGCCCGCCCGGGCCAAAGCGTCCACCCGCTCCCCCGACGCCGACTTCCCCGCGCAGTTGGCCAACAGCACCGCCGGGGCTCCCGCCTTCGGCTTCTCCGGAATGGCCAACACCGCGGGGATCTGAATCCCCGGTTCGGACTCGTACGTGAGCTTCTCCACGCGGTAGCCGGAGCGCGGCAGCACCCCGTAGGCCGCCACGGCCGGCGGCCGCGGGTTCGGCGTGTACCGCGTCAGCTCCCGCACCTTGGCGATCACCCCGGCCGCGGAAAGACCGGGCCGGCGCAGCGCCCGCGCCCGCGCCAGGTTCAGACTGTGCACGCTCTCGCCGCCCAGCGAAGTAAGCACCTGCCCGGTGCGCGTGCACCAAAGCTCCTCCTCGCTCAGCAGCGCAATCGCGGGCTCCGTGCCGTCGTCCTCCCGGTTGGCCAGCCACCGGGAAAACCAGGCGTAGGCCGCCAGGCGCCGGGGCTTCGTATAGCCGTGCCCATCGTCGGCATCCACCATGCGGATCTTCTGCCCCTCGCCAAACTGGTCATAAACCCGCTTGGCCTCCGCCACCGTCGACCGGGCGCCGCCAATCGGAAAGAAGTCCCGGATCGCCGAGAGCACCAGATAGGGTTTCAGGCCGAAAGCGTAGATCAGGTCCGGGAAGTCAAGACCCGCCGAAAGCCACGGGGGCAGGTTCTGCTCGGCGTCCTGCGGCCCCAGTTGGGTCAGGAGCGATCTCCACGACGTGATGTAGCAACTCGGCGCCGCCACCTGCAGACGGTCGTCGATCGCGGCCAGATACGCGGTCATCATGCCGCCGCCCGAGTTGCCCGTCACCCCCACGCGGCTCGCATCCACCTCCGGCCGGCTCACCAGATAGTCGAGCGCGCGAATACCATCGTGGATCATATACCGCGCCATGTGATCGCCCACCAGCAGCGCCTGGATGCCCAGCATCGTGTGCTCCGTGGTGGACTGCACGAGCTTCGAGGCGCGGGTATCGCTGTCCCAGAACTGGTACCGTTCGCCCTGCCCCACCGGGTCCCACGCCAGCGCGACAAACCCCTTGGTAGCGAAGGAGCCCAGCACATATTGCCACGCCTCGTGGGCCTTGGCGCCGCTCTCGTGGCCCAGGGGAAAGAGAATAGCGGGGTAGGGCCCCCCGGCGCTATTAGGCCCCGAGCGATTAGGAATATAAAGGTTCGCGGTGACGTAGAAGCCGGGCTGGCTTTCGAAGACGACCTTCTCGATGCGGTACCGGCCCCGGTCGAGGGTAGCGACGGTGCGCGCGTTCAGCGGCGTCTTGGCGGGCAGGCCGCCGATGGCGGCGAGGATCTGTGCGCGCACCCGTGCCCCGCGCTCCCGCAGCTCGGCGGGCGAGGCAAACGTGGGCCGCTTGGCCAGGTAGCGGTTGCCTTCGGCGATCAGGGCCTGGGTAGTGGCCTGCGGAAGATCCCGGAGTTCGCCAATGGCCCCCGTGAAGTCCAGTTCGGAGACCGGCTGGCCCGGCGCGAGGGCCACGAGAAAAAAGAAGGAGGCGAAGAAGCGGAGCATCAAGGCCTTCATCCTATCGCGGCGGACGCCACCTCGGGCGAGGGCCCGGCCTGCTCTCCCGCCGCCAGGAAAGACCCGGGACCCCAGCCAAGCGACCACCCGCCTCCCGGCCGGCTCTGGCTGCCCGACGAAGGGCTGCGAGCGTCCAGCGAAGACCGAACGGCGACGCCGGCTTTTTCCGGACGCACGGATGACGGGAAGAATCGGCGGTTGCCCGCGCCGGAAACGGGGGAAGCATGATCCGATAAGGGAAACTCGCGGCCGTCGCACGAGTATCTGGATCATGCGGAAACGACCCTCCTTTGCAACCTTGTTGGGCATCTTCATCGCCGCGGACCTCGTCTGGGCTTTTCTGAAGTACTACTATTTCGGCGTGAGTGCGCGGCAGGCATCCACCGGGCTGATACTAGCCGTCGTAGGTTCGGCCGTGTTGGCTGGTTTGATTAGCGCGGCGAGTCGGAGATCGGACTAATTTCGCCCGCTGCGGTCGAAGACCAACGGGCGAAATCCGCGCCCGCTCCCAATCACGCTCGCCTTCCCGGCAGCCTTGCCACCAAAGACAGGATCTGGGAGAATCGCAGCACAACGATCCAAGCGTTCAGACGGCAACTACAACGAATGGACGTTGGGCAACGCCGGCAAAGGAAGGGTCAAAGATGTCCAGAAAACAGCCACCGCGCATGCAAGTCGGGATAGGGTTACTTGCCATACTGATAATGCCGGCAGCGGGCCACGGCTTGGGCTGCTTAGAGCAATTAGTGCTGCCGAGGTACCCACCGTTAATGCGCGGAGCTCGTATTTCCGCTGAAATCAACTGCGCGGCGCATATCATCAAAGATGAGGCGGAGCCGAAGTTCAGATGCACGGCCAATTCCACTGCGAAACACAGCCTTCCGATGGTTTCGAGGCTGGCACAGTCGGTCGAACAAGAGGCCAAAGTCGCAACGGACTGCCCCTTATCTCAAGCAAAGTTCCGGCTACGATTCGTCCTCACCTCGGACACGAAACAAGACTGGGAAATATATCGGATCGACAAGGAAGGAGTCGTAATCTCCATCGGCCCCATGGAAGTGATGGAGTAGTTCCCGCGAGGCGCACGCTAGCGAGGGAACTAGCGCTAGTCGGAGCCTCGCGCGGCGCCCTGGGCCGCATCCTCCGCGTCTACCCGCCCGAGTCACATACACTGCCAAAGGGCAGACGACCTCCATCACTCAACCGCTGCGCAGTGCCGAAAAGGCTGCGCAGTGCCAAAAAGGCAGTGCCAAAAACAAGGAGCGGGTTAACCTTGCTGTTGAAAACGGTCACGCTATTTTTCCTCTTCCCTTGTGGCCTGCTAGGCAGTCAGCTCGCTGAGCATCCATGCATCGAAGAGCTCGTCATTCCTCAGTTCACACCCCTGGCAAAAAATGCGGGTTCCCAGGGAGAAGTACGAGTAGAAATACGGTTTGAAGTCAGCCGAACCAAGCCCGACATCAAGATCTCCTCGGCGGATGTCATCCTTCGTGGCCCAGTGTCCCTCGCCATGGCGGCATCACGGTTTCGTCCAAATTGCGCTGGCCCCCCAATCGACCTACGCTTTCGGTTTCAAACGTCCAGCGGCCCAGACACCGGTCGCACGTCCCGTATTAGCTTTCTCCCCCCAAACATCTTCTTCATCAAAACGGACCCTGGTCCCATGAATCTGTCCACAGAGCCCGGCCGTTGAGCGCCAAACAGACAGCGGTAGCCCCACCCTGGGCCTCAACCGCGATCAGGCCGACCGCAAGATGCCCTCCTTCGAGACCGTGGCCTACCGGGGCCTCGCCTGGAGCCTCACCCCCAACGGCAACCCCTACATCGCCGCCGTAACCGAGATCGTCGACCCCGGCCATCCCGACGCGAAGATCCGCCGTACCGAACAGGCCATCAACGACTACGGCAATCTCCTCTGGAAGCGCGAGTACGCCCACGGCTCGACGACGGCCATCGCCCGCGAGCACGTCTACACCTACGAGACCGCGCCCGCCTACACCAACAAGTTCATTCGCAACCTGGTCAAGACCGTCACCCTCAAACGCCCCGGCGAAGCGGACGTCCTGGTCTTGAGCAACAGGTATGACGAAGTCGGATATCTCCAGGAAATGCCGGGAGCCACTATGCATGACCCGAGATTCGCCACTCTCGCCGAAGTGTCATGGCCTCGCGGCAACCTCACCTCGACAACGTCGCTTGGGTCCTTCCGGCGCTTCTACCACAACTTCGGAGGCATGGTCGTTAGCTCATTCGATCACGCAGGCCGCTGGACTAACGTCAACCCCAACGCGGGAAGAAACTACGCCGTGCCCGCTGCGGTCACGGCGAACGGCATCACCACCAACGCCACCTTTGACGCCGTCCTCAACCTCACCCAAACCACCGGCGCCAACAACGCCACCGCCACCTTCACCTGGGACGGCATGCGCCGCCAGAAATCCCAAACCCTCCCCACCGGCCAAATCGTCACCCATACCTACGGCCTCGGCTCCGCCCCCGGCGCCAGTTGGCACAAAGTTACCACCGGCATCGCCCCCAACCTCCGCTGGACCAGAACCGTCTTCGACGGCTTCGGCCGCCCCCTCGAAGTCACCACGGGCTACCAGGTCAACGGCACCGAAACCCCCGTCAGCAAAGTCAAAACCGAGTACACCCCCTGCGCCTGCTCCTCCATCGGCAAGGTCCTCCGCGTCTCCATGCCCTACGCCGCCAACGCCTCGCCCCTCCACTGGACCACC
>JADCJL010000276.1 GCA_020247055.1 Acidobacteriaceae bacterium
CCCACCTGCGGCGCCGCTGCCGCGGCGCCGATCACCTGCTCTTGCACTGCTTGCACTTCCATCTCTCGCTCCTGTTGCGAAGGGATGGGTGGGGAAATTTCAGATGCCACAGGTGGGGATTATTGAGATGCCGCTGACAGCCGGTTGGCGCGCTGAACCGAAACGAGACGGCCTGCCCCGGAACGTACGACTCCACGGTGTAGCGAATCGGACCATGCCCGCCAATAGCGCCGACCTGAAGCGGCCGGTCAAAGCGCATGGCCGGCCAGGCTGCGATAGGCCAGAGGCGATCGTCTGGTCGGGACAATGAGTCCAGAAGCGCGCCGAGGACGGCGGGCGGCACGGGAAGCTCTCGGTGATGGACGTTGTGGACGCGCATGTCGTGCGGGAACGCAACCTAACGCTGACGTTGAACGGCGGCTCGTACGGGCCGGCGCGGAGTGGACCATTCACAGGCCGCGGAGCGACGGCCCGTGCAAGCCGTCCGCTCCAACATCAAGTTATGGGGCACCGTATGCATCTCCATGACTTTCGACGTACTCGGCGAGCTTGCGGAACACCGCTTCGTCGCCACACGCCCTTCGACTGAGCTGAAAAAATGGATGCGCTTCATCTCGCTTGACCGAATCGAGCCATTTGCGTCGCTCGGCTTCGTGAAAGTGCGGGTCGGCGAAGGGAAACATGCGTAAACTCTCATCGATGCATGAGGCAACCGATTCGGCTCCTATGCGGCGAAAGGTCTCTACAAAGAAACTATATGGAGGGCAGCCTGGGAAGTCGCTCTCGAAGAAGTACTCCAAGCCCCCGTTGTCGATGAGCCCCTGAGCAGTCTCAACTACTGCCACCGTCTGAATGGGCTCAGGTAACCGGCTTACGTCGCCTCCCACTTCGTGCAGTCGCGCGGCCGCATATGCGGAAGCTCGTTCAAGCAGAGACTGGCTCATGCCGCATAACGTGAAGCTAACCGGCGTGCGGCAGCGGGCGGCGACCGGGCCAGAATGTAATGAGGCCCGGGCGACGAACGCTGTTGCACGTCCGGTTGAGCGTAGGGTTAGGCCTCGCCTGTGGCGATAGGTTCATGGCGACGGCGGGTAGCGGTGATACATGAAGAAGTCCCCGTCGCGCACCCATTGAGCAGCCTCGTAGAGCTCCTGGGCCTGCACGTTGCCCTGTGCAACGTTCAGGCTCACGCGACAAGCGCCGAGCGACCATGCGTAGTCCTCAACCGCCTTGAGCAATGCGGAGCCGACTCCACGGCGGCGCCCGGAGTCGGAAACGAACAAGTCGTTGAGGATGAACACCCGGGCAAGGGCGGTGGAGGAAAAGCTGGGGTACAGCTGGGCAAAACCGACAGGGCACTCGTCTACGGTTGCGATGAACACGGTGGACTCGGCATGGTTGAACCTGTCGTGCAAGAAGGCATGGCAGGCTGAGAGGTCAGATGCCTTGCCTTGAAACTGGCGGTACTGATTGAAGAGGTCGGCAATGACCGCAAGGTCAGCGAGCACTGCCTGGCGAACGGCGATGGTGTTCATGCTGGGAGCGTGCTGCGGGTCATGGCGGTGGGGCCTAACGGTGGCGCTCAGCGGCGCTTGAGGCCGGTGACCGCCTGCGGCCGCAGGCGGGCGGCGGGGTCAAGCGTCCGATGCAGCATTTGGTTAGCTGTTCGCGTGTGCGGTGACATACACATAATCACCATCCCCTTTCGCGTAGTGCGCCTTAACCGAGGCGAACACGCCGCTCTTCAGATCCGCAGATAGACGAGCGAGTCCATCATGTAGTTCAGCGGATGAGGTCAGATTGGCAAACGAGCTTATGTTGGCGCGAACCCCCGGATCCAGATACAGATTGGGACGATGCTTCCCGGAGTACAGAAACAAGTCCTCAAGCTCGTCCGTGACGAAGAACGGAGTGACCGTTACCGACCCAAACCCCGCCCGGGACAGGGCTGCTCGAAGCGTCGACTCGGATGGCATCCGTTCGATGGAGCGGTTCATCATCTCCGGGAAGTAATGGCAAAGCCAGTAGCAGCGCATTTGCTCTGCGAGGCCCGTAAACATGACGAACGCCCCGCCTTGCATCGTCCTACGAACCTCACGGAACGGCGATTCAAGGTCAGGGAAATGATGGATCGCGAGTGTGCAGACCGCGCCTTGAAACACAGCATCGGGAAAAGGTAGGGCATCAGCATTCGACTGTATCCAGTCTATGGTTCTGGACTTCTGGCGAGCTTGCGCGAGCATCACCTCGGAAACATCTACGCCACGCCAGACCCCGCCGATAGCACTGAGGGCAACTGTGTAGTTGCCGGTTCCGCACCCTAGATCGAGATACGCGCCGAACGGCGTAAGGCTCAACTGGTCAGCGAGTGCCTGAGCGATTGCTGCATCAGCGCGACGAGATCTCGCGTAACTGCTGCCTATGAGATCGTAGAGCGCTGGCATCTGACAGCTAACGACGACGTTGAAGGGCGCCTTGCGCAAGCCGGCGCGGAGGCGACCATTCGCGGCGCTGGAGCGCCGGCTTGTGCAAGGTGTCCTCGTCCAACATTTGGTTAGGCATCCTGTTCCGGATCGTGCAGGAACCGAGGCGTCTTCAAGAAATCCTCAATCTCTTCGACGGAGCGGACAACCTCGGGAAGACCTCCAAACGGCAGACTTGGCACCGATGCGGCGTACTTCTGTGCCAGTTCGAGCGCAGGTTTCACGCTATTTAAGAAGTCTACGATTGCTTCACGTGACTCGGGCGAAAGCGTCGCTTGTCGTTCCACATACGGCTCGTTCATTTCCTTTGGCGCGAGGTCCGGGTGAGCGGCCCACAGAGGGGCCAGGATGTTCGTATAACTGTGACCAAGAAACTCGCCGACCATTCGCGAATAGACGTTCAACTCTCCCAAACCATCGTGCCGCCTTACGACGCTTAATGACTCATCGCATCGGGCGCTGGCGTCATTCAGCGCCGCGTTAAGTTGTTCAGCGAGTTCACGAGGCGTCGTCATGTGCCTAACGGCGGCGCTCAGTGGCGCTTGACGCCGGCGGCCGGCCGCGGAAGCGGACGGACGACGGGGTCAAGCGTCCGATGCAGCATTAAGTTAGCTGTGGCCACGCCTATGCAGCCCTCAATTCTTCGCGCAAAACCTTCCGCAAGGTCGCAACGGTCAACGGACGGTCGTCGGCGCCGCGCTCTTTCGACGCGGCAACCGCGGCACGAAGCGTTGCATTGATCAGCGTCTGATAACCCGTGCCTTCTGCTTCCGCGACTTCTCTAAAATGCGCGATGAGCTCGTCGTCGAGCATGATGGTGATCCGCGTTTTGCCCGTAGAAGGCACCACCGCGCCTCGCTTGCCCTTCGAGAAATCGTAGTCCTTACGCATGGTATTGCTCCGCTTCGCCTGCGCTGGCTTTGCGCGCGGAAATGATGCGAATCCGTTCTCCGCGCGGGGTCTGTACGACGACCAGAACACGCCCGAGTGCATCCATACCCAGCGTGACGAACCGAGGTTCGCCCTCTGCGTCAGGATCCCCGATCGTCAGCGCCATCGGATCTCGAAGCACCTGTTCGGCGTGAGCAAAGCTCACTCTGTGCTTCTTCAGGTTCGAACGCGCCTTGTCCGGGTCGAACTCGACTTCCATCAAGCCAGTGTATGCATACAATATGCATACGTCAAGAGTGAGCCTCGCAGCACCAGCTAACGCCTACGTTGACCGGCTTCCTCGACTCAGCAGGCGAATAGTCGGGTCAATGTACGAGTCGTACTCATCCTCAAGGCCATGCGAACGGCTTCGAACTCCGATCGGATCGAAATCGTTCCAAAGCGCTCGAACGTCTAGCCATCTATCCGTACGATC
>JADCJL010000277.1 GCA_020247055.1 Acidobacteriaceae bacterium
GATCTGCCCGAATCTGAAATGTGAAATAATAGCGATGCTGTTGAACGACGTGCATCGAACGCCCGCGCCGCCCCTCCCCGGCCGGGCGATCGATCTGGTACGATCACGACGGCGAAGACTCCCATGCTGCCCATCCTCACTCTTCTGTTTGCCGCCGCCGGAACCCCCTATCTATCCACCGGCTTTCTCACCATCCCGCCGGAGGTGAAACTCGGCCCCATGTCGGCCGTTGAAGTCGATGCCAAAGGCAATATCTATGTCCTGCATCGCGGCGAACCCGGGCTGATTAAGTTCAACGCCAAGGGCCAGTATCAGAAGGGCTGGGGCGAAGGGATGTTCAAGGTGGCGCACGGCCTCCGCGTCGACCGCGCCGGCAACGTCTGGACCACCGACAACGGCAACCACGTCCTACGCCAGTTCTCGCCCGACGGGCAACTGCTCCGCACGCTCGGCGAAGTCGGCGTCCCCGGGCCGGACCAGACGCACTTCCGCGCCCCCGATGACGTCGTGTTTGCCTCAAACGGCGATCTCTACGTGGCCGATTCCGGCAACGGCCGTATTGTTCATCTCGACCGCGAAGGCAAGTTCCTCGGCCAGTTCGGCAAGAAAGGCAAAGGACCCGGCGAGTTCGCCACGGCCCACGGGCTGGCCATCGACAAGAGCAATCGCGTGTATGTGGCCGACCGCGGCAACCGGCGCGTCCAGGTCTTCGCGCCCACCGGCGAGTTTGTCACCGAATGGAAAGGCTTTGGGAACCCTTTCGGTCTGCTGGTGGTGAAAGACGAACTGCTGGTCTCGGAAGGCGACATCAACAAGATATTTCACTTTGCGCTGGGCGATGGCAAAATCGTAAAGGAATGGGGCGACCCGGATCTTTTGAAGCTCCCGCACCTAATGTCGGTCGACCGCCGAGGCAACCTCTACGTCGCCGAAGTGAACGGCAAACGCGTCCAGATTTTTAAGAAGGCGAAATGAAACGGCTACTTCTTTTCCTTCCCATCCTGATGGCGGCCCAGACGCCCGAACTCGAACACGCCCACGCGCCTCTTTATCAGCCTCCGGAGGAAAAGGCTAAGGCCGCCGCGGCGCTCACCCAGCAGGTCGCGCGTCCCCGCCCCGGGCCGCGGACGCCCATCGCCCGCGTCAACTTCATCGACCAACACGTCTTCGGCCGGATGCAGAAGGACGGCATTCCCCACGCAAGCCTCGCCGGCGATGAAGAGTTCGCCCGCCGGGCATGGCTCGACGCGACCGGCCGCATTCCGCCGCCCGCGGATCTCGAAAAGTTTCTGTCGAGCCGCGATCCGCAAAAGCGCGCCAAGTTGATCGATCAGCTCACGAACTCCGACGCCTTTATCGATAAGTTTACTTACTATTTCGAGGATCTGTTCCGCGCCGGCGGCCGCATGGGCAGCGGGCTGAACCTGTTTCACTACTGGCTCCGCGAATGGCTCACGCTAGACCGTCCCTACACCGACATGGTTACCGACCTGCTGACCGGGGCAGGGAAGTCAAGCTTCTCTGTGCCGGGCGGCATGTACTACGCCCGGGATTTCGTCAAGGCCAAAGACGATCCGGAAGCCCCCGACGCGCACGACCTCGTCAACCAACCCGACACCGTCGACGAATTCACTGTCACCTACTCCAAGGTGTTTCTCGGCCTGAATCTGGCCTGTATCTCCTGCCACGATGGCGCCGGGCACCTTGAGAAGGTGAACCGCTTCCTCACCACCAAAAAGCGCGACGAGTTCTTCGGCCAGGCGGCGTTCTTCGGCAAAACCCGGCAGATCATGAACTGGGAGAACGGGTACCAGGCCAACACGGAGTACACGGTCGATGATACCGGTCCGGCGTATGATCCCAAGGCCGAGTCGATCGTCCGCGTCCCGCGCCGCGGCGGCGATGCGTCTCCGCGCTTTATTCTGGGCGGCGAACGCCCCCGCGAAGGCGAAAACTCCCGCGATGCTCTCGCCCGGATCCTGACGAGCCACCCTCAGTTTCGCCGCGCCTTCGCCAACCGCATCTGGGCCGAACTGATGGGTTTCGGTATCGTCGAACCGGTCGACGACTTCGATCTGCTTAAGCCCGATCAGCCCACCAACCCCGCGCTGCTCAACGCCCTCGCCGACGACTTCCAGGCGCACAACCACAGCTTTCGCCACTTTGTTCAGACAGTCATGAAGTCGAGCGCCTACCAGCTCAGCAGCCGGTTTGACGGCGAATGGAAGCCGGAGTACGCCACTTACTACGCCCGGAAGTACGTTCGCATGCTCAGCGCCCCCGAGTTACACGATGCCATCGCGCTCGCCACCGGCCAGCCCGCCAAGTTCACTACCGGCAGCGAGCAGGTCGGGCTCGTCATGCAAATGCCCGAACCCAAGAAGGCGGACGCCGGCGTGCAGGGCTTCATGAAGACCTTCGGCCAGTCCAACCGCGACGACATGCCGAAAAAAGTGCCCCCGTCCTCGCTCCAGGCGATGCTCCTGATGCAGTCCAAAGTGGTCACCGATCGCCTCGACGCCAACAAAGCCGGCTTGCTCAAAGGCCTACTCCCTGCCACGCCGGATGACGCCGAACTCGTCCGCCGGATCTTCGTCCACACCCTTTCGCGCCGGCCCACGGCCGCCGAAACCGCGGTCAGCCTCAAGGCGCTGCGCCCCGATCGGGCCAAAGGCGCGGCCAACCTGCAATGGGCTCTGCTCAACAGCCCCGAGTTTCTCTTCAATTACTAACATGCAGAAACGTGTTGCCGACTTACTCCCCGCCCGCCGCGACCTGTTGCGGCTCGGCGGCTATGGATTGCTCGGATCCTTCGCCGGGCAAACCTTCGCCCCCGTCCAGCTGCGTGCGGCCGGCCGCGGTAAACCGCGGGGCTCAGCCCGCTTCTGCGTCCTGATCGAGCTGGCCGGTGCGCTCTCCCACATCGATTCGTTCGACTTTAAAGAAAACGCCGGTACGCAGAAGGACTTCGACGTCCGTCCCGTCCGCAACGATCTCTATCTCCCCTACCGCCTCTTCCCCCAGCTCTCGAGCCACATGGACAAACTATCCATCGTGCGCTCGATGAAGAGCCACGAGGTGGTCCATTTCCGGGGCCAGTATTACACGCAAGCCGGCCGGCCCTTGAATCCGGCCCAGGCGAGCGAGATTCCGAGCGTCGGTTCCGTCATCGCGATGGAGCTGGAAAACCAGCGCCGTCCCACCGATACCTTCCCCACCTACCTCGGCTGCAACCTCGACACCTCCGGGTGTGGGGCTCTCTCCACCGGCTTTCTCGCCCCCCGCCACTCCGTACTCGACCTCAATCTCAAGTCCGGCGCCGGCGCGGCGCCCAGTTCGGCCGAAGCCATGGCCGTGCTCGCCGAACGCTACCGCCTGTTGAGTGAGCTCGACGCCGTTATGGCGCCCGGCCGCATCGGCCGCGACCGCAACTTCGGCGGCTTCCGCGACTTCCAGAAATCGGCCTACCAGATCCTCGGCGACCCTCGCTGGCCCGCCGCCTTCGCCATGTCGAAGGAGGAGATTACCCGCTACGGCGCCAACGAAGTGGGCCTCGGCTGCCTGCTCGCCCGCAACGTCATCCAGGCCGACGCCGGCACCCGCTACATTCACATCGTCCACCCCGATTGGGACCATCACCGCGATATCTACAATCACGTCAAAAAGTCCAACCACTACATCCGCTGCAACGAATTCGACCGCGCGCTCGCGCAACTGCTCACCGACCTCAGCGCCGCACCCTCGCCGCGCACCCCGGGCAAGACGCTCCTCGACGATACCCTGGTCGTCGTCGCCACCGAGTTCGGCCGCACGCCAGGCGCACTGAACGGCATCGCCGGACGGCACCACTACAATCTCGCCTACCTCTCGCTCTACGCCGGCGGCGGCACCAAGCCCGGGCGGATCATCGGCAAGACCGACGCCGCCGGCGAACACGTCATCGACACCGGTTGGCGCTACAAGAAGGCTTCGATCAAAACCGAAAACGTCTACGCCACCATCTACTCCGCTCTCGGCATCGACTGGACCAAGGAGATCACCAACACCCCGTCCCGCCGCGCCTACCGCTATGTCGATGTGCTGGGCGCCACCGAGATGGTCATCGACGACGAGATCGCTGATCTGTTTGCTTAAATGCGCTATATAGCATTCCTCTTCCCGGCTCTGCTCGCTGCCCAACAGGTACTGATTCCCGCCGGCTCGTTCACCATGGGCCGCACCCGCACGACCCCCGACGACGCCACCCGCATGCGGCCGCAGGTCCTGCTCGACGACCGGCCCACCCGCTCGGTCTCCCTGCCCGCCTTCTACCTCGACACTCACGAGGTCACCCACGCGCAGTACGCCGAGTTCCTCGCCGTCTCGAAGCGCCCCGTCCCGTACCACTGGAAGCCGGAACTGGCCCGCTCCCCCGTCGCCATCTACAACGTCTCCTGGGATGATGCCAAGGCCTACTGCGAGTTCCGCGGCGGCCGCCTGCCCACCGAAGCCGAATGGGAGCGCGCCGCCCGCGGCGGGCTCGAAGGCCAGGACTACCCGTGGGGCGACAAATTCGACGCCAAACTCCTCCGCAGCGGCACCGACCGCGGCCCCGGCGAGCCCGGCAAGTTCTCGCCCAACGCCTTCGGACTCTACGATATGGCCGGCAACATGGCCGAATGGACCGCCGACTGGTTCGACCGCGAAGCCTACAGCAAAGGCGGTCCGGCCGCCACGGGCCTTTACAAGGTCATCCGTGGCGGCGCCTGGTCCGATCAGCCCCGCCGCGTTACCGTCTTCTTCCGCAACTGGGTCCGCCCCACCATGCGGCAGCCCAACATCGGCTTCCGTTGCGCCCGCACCGTGGACCCCGATGCCGAAATCAAGCGGCTGATCACGGCGTTCGCGGGAACCGTCTCGATCTATGCCAAGAACCTCGCCACCGGCGCCACCTTCGGCCTCCGCGAGAACGAGCGCGTCCGCACCGCCAGCACCATCAAGCTGCCCATCCTCATCGCCGCCGCTCAGGCCGTTCACGACGGCAAGGCCAGCTGGGACGAGCCGATTCGGTTCGACAAGGAAGAAGCCGTCTCCGGCTCCGGCGTGCTGCGCGAGTTCACCCCCGGCCAGAAGTTCCCCCTGCGCGATCTGGCCAATCTGATGATCGTCGTTAGCGACAACACCTGCACCAACCTGCTGCTCGAACGCTTCACGGCCGACTACGTCAACGAGGTCATGGACCGCTACGGTTTCACCCAAACCCGGTCGAACCGCAAGATCATGGGCGACGGCAAGAGCTTGAAGCCGAACCCCGGTGGCTGGAGTAAGTTCAGCCAACAGGGGGACAACAAAAAGTACGGCATCGGCGTCACCACCCCGGCCGAGATGGGCCGCATTCTCGAAGCTCTGGATCAAGGCCGCCTGGTCAGCCCTGAGGCTTCGCGGAGTATGCTCGAAATCCTTCGCCGGCAGCAGTTCACCGACGGCATCGGCCGCCACGAAGAGCGCCCGGTGGCAAGCAAAAGCGGGGCCCTCGACGCTCTCCGCAGCGATGTGGGAATCATCTACGGCAAGAAGGCGAAACTCGTCGTCGCCATCACCGTCGATGGCATGCCGCGCACCGATTACAGCCCCGACAACGTGGGGAACCTTCTGATCTCTCAACTGACTGGTCACCTGGCGGCGAAACTCGGCCCTCTCGACTAGCTACACTAATGGAGATGAAGCGTCAGGAGATCTTGTTTGTCTGCATCGGAAACGCCTGTCGCAGTCAGATGGCCGAGGGATTTGCCCGCCATTACGGTGGGGATGTGGTGGCCTGCTCGAGCGCGGGTATGATGCCCTTGTTATCCGTACCGGCGCTGACCCGCCGGGTAATGCTCGAAAAAAATATTCCGATCGACGATCAGTATCCCAAGGGGATCGAACTGTTCCGGCACCGGAGTTTTGACCGCATCATCAACATGAGCGGCATGGCGATGCCATCGGGAATTCTCGGTAAGGTAGAGGAGTGGGTGGTCGCTGATCCGTATGGTCGCAGTGATGGGATCTACCGGCAGGTGCGGGATCACCTGGAAGGCCGTGTGATGAAACTGCTGATGGAACTCCGGAACCGCCCCGCCGCCCGTCCATTGGCGCGGCCAGCCCGTTTAAAATTGCGTGGCGTTTAGGTTGACAGCCCCCGGAGCCGGTTGCTACCATTATTTTCAGTTAGTTGGCGTGCGGATGTGGCGGAATTGGCAGACGCGCTAGATTCAGGTTCTAGTACTCGCAAGGGTGTGGAGGTTCAAGTCCTCTCATCCGCACCAAAAACAGGAAAACGGTAAGAATCAGGGCGACCAGCAAGGGTCGCTCAAACTGTCTCTGGGCTCCGAAGCCCGCGCCTTGAACGGCACCGCCCTCATCAGCAGGCGCTTCCAATCCCGTCGTCGCCGCCAACGGCGCGGGTTCCCTGTGGGACCTCCTCTGGCCCGCGCTCCAGGCTATCGACCGCTCCTCCGGAGCCCTCGGCAACGCCGTCAACTGCACCCAGGAACAGCTCCTCCCCCCTCCTCATCGCCGCCCCGGCCGATCGCCCGACCCGCGACCGCTGGCTCGACTGCCGCTGGCAGGTCGTCCAGGAACGTTGGGCCGACCGGTTCGTCTCCCCGATTCGCCTCGCCTGAACCGACCCCCGACCCGGCGGCTCGGTCACCGGTACCGCTCTCTTCCGATCCAGCCAGCTCGCCGCCGGCCGTCACCAGGACCTCTCGGGCCGCCTCGCCACGGAGTACTTCCGCTTCTGGCTCTACCGCAAGTTGGGCGTCGAAGCCTTCGCCAAGGAGCGCCGGTGCGACGATGCCTTGGCCTATGCCGAAGCCACCCGGGACTTGAATCAACCTTGCGGCCGCGAGGACGAAGCCCACTGCCGCTACGCCCTCACCGCCATCGCTAAAAAGTACCCCCGCCGCGATCCCGCCGCCAAAGACGCCGGCTTCCACGACCTCGCCCTCCCATTCGCCGCTCACGGACGCACCGATCCGCGCACGCTCATCCGCGCCTCCCCTGACCTCGCCGAACATGACGCCGCGCATTGCCTCGCCGCCGCCGACCCTTGCATTCGCCGCCCGGCGAGATACTATTCTGTAATGGCAAGACTCGCCCTCCTCCTGCTCCTCGCCGGCGCGGCACCCGCCGCCGACCTTGCCTTCTTTGAAAAGAAGATCCGGCCCGTCCTCGCCGAACGCTGCTGGAACTGCCACTCGAACACCGCCAAACTCTCCTTCGCCGGCTTGAAACTGGACTCGAAAGCCAACCTCGCCAAAGGCTCCGACGCCGGCCCCGTCCTCGTCCCCGGCGACCCCGCCGCCAGCCGCCTCTATCAAGCCCTCCTCTACGCCGGTCCCTCCAAAATGCCCCCCACCGGCAAACTCCCCGATGCCGTCCTGGCCGACTTCCGCCAATGGATCGCCGCCGGCGCGCCCTGGCCCGACGACGCGCCCGCCCCTCCGCCTGTCACTGTCACCCAGGCCCGCCCCGCCCAATCCCACTGGGCCTGGCAACCCGTCACCAATCCCCCCGTCCCCCCCGTCCGCCGCGCCGATTGGCCCCGCAACGACATCGACCGCTTCCTCCTTGCCGCCCTCGAAGCCAAACAACTCGACCCCAGCCCCGACGCCGCCCCCGCCGCCTGGCTCCGCCGCGTCTTGCTCGACCTCACCGGCCTGCCCCCCACCCTCGCCGAACAGGACGACTTCGCCCGCCACCCCTCGCCCGAAGCCGTTGTCGACCGCCTCCTCGCCTCCAAGGCCTTCGGCGAACGGTGGGCCCGCCACTGGCTCGACCAGACTTACTACGC
>JADCJL010000278.1 GCA_020247055.1 Acidobacteriaceae bacterium
ATTGGCTCGTTTGTAGACGTGCGGTGCGCCGCCGTGCGGTTGGTCGTCCCATTGGCCTGGCCTGGCGTTGCGTTGGACGGGGTTGTGGATGCCCACCGGGATTTTGATTAGGGTTTTGAGTAGGGTGATGCCTGCGGGGGGTGCTTGATCCAACAGGGGGTGCTTGATCCAACAGGTTCCCATCTGTCCCGGAGTCGCCCTGTGAGTAAGCAATCCATATGCTCGTGCTGGCCGCAATCCCCGATGGTCCTTCAACTCAGTCCATTCCCGAGAGAACCGGACTTTGCCGCGCAGTCTCTGCACTTGGGCATAAGCCCGCGAGGCGGCAACCAAGGCAAGAGCCTCGCGAATGGTTCGCGTGATGCCTTGGCCGCTGGCCCGTGGCGCTTTGGCCCACAAGTCGCTGGGCACGTCGATGGTGATTTTTCGCTTGGATTGCCCCCGGATCCTCCTGCTCAACCCGGCAGCCCCATGTCTGCTGGCCGAGACGGGTGATGGGCGGTTGGCCCGGCGGGAGCGGCGGTAGAACCAGAGGTTGGGTGGCCCGGGAAACCCTGAGATGACAGGGGAATGGACGTCGATCGCTGTAATGAAATATTCTTCATTATTTGATCGTTTATTCGTATCGAGCCGGTACCCTTTTGGGGTGAGAATTGCTGCCCTGTTTTTCTTTATTTCCAGCGCGGTACTAGCCCAAAGCGCGCAAGTTGATGGCCGGGTAACTGACCCCTCCGGCCAGCCCGTGCCGGAGGCCACCGTTCTGGTGAGCAACGACGCCACGCAGAATCGCCGCGAGGTGGTGTCGAATACTGAGGGGTTGTATACAGTGCCGGGGCTTCCGCCCGGACCCTACACGATCGCGGTCCGCAAGGGCGGTTTTAAACTGCTGGAGCGGAAGGGCGTGGTGCTGACGGTGGATACCCGCAGCCGGGTGGACCTCAGGCTCGAGATCGGTGGCGTCGCCGAATCCGTTACGGTGACGGAAAGCGTTGGCGCGCTGCAGGTGGAGTCTCCCGAGATCTCGACGACGATCACTCAGGATCAGGTGCAGAACCTGCCGCTCGTACAACTGGGCCGCGTGCGGGTTGCCGCGGCATTTGTCTATCTGACGGCGGGGGTGCAAGGGAACGTGAACATCAACGGGGCGGACAATCTGGCCGCCTCGAATCAGATACGGGTTCATGGCAGCCGCACCTTTCAGCATGAGTTCTGGGTGGATGGTCTTCCCGCCGGGCAGATGGGCCAAATTGGGAATTTCAATGAGAGCGCGCCCCCCGTCGAGGCAATGCGCGAGTTCAAGCTGCAGACTTCGCAGCTCGCCGCCGAGTTCGGCCACACGGCGCAGGCGGTGACGACTTTTGCGCTCAAGAGCGGAACCAACCAGTATCATGGCTCGGCGTTTGAATACTTCCGCAACGACAAACTCGATGCGCGGAGTTGGTTCGCCGCCGAACGCGCGATCACCCGGCAGAACGAGTTTGGCGCCACGATTGGCGGACCGGTGCTGCTTCCCAAGGTTTACAACGGCAAGGACCGGACGTTCTTCTTTTTTTCCTGGACGTCTTCCCGCCGCCGCGGCCTTGACAACTTCAGCCGCGTGCAAGTGCCGAGCTTACAGAATGTGCAGGGGGACTTTAGCCAGTGGCGCAACGCGGCCGGCAACCAGATCCCGATCTACGATCCTGCGAGCACCCGAGCGAATCCCGCTGGTGGATTCCTGCGGGACATATTCCCCGGCAACCGGATTCCCGCCAACCGCATTGATCCGGTTTCAGGCCGGATTGCAGCGCTTTATCCGGCGCCGAATGCCACGGGGACGTTGAATCTGGGCGCCTTCATCGGGGAGAAGCAGCTGGATCCCGATCTGTTCTCGAGCCGCGTGGACCACGCTTTCCACCAGAACCACAAGATTTTTTACTCGTTCAATTCGACCAAGGTTCCCCGCTTCCGGGTGGACACGCCGCTACCGGATCCGTTGACCTCCGGCATCATTCAAAACATTTCGAGTAAGTTCCATCGACTGGGCTACGACTCCATTTTGCGGCCCACGCTGCTGAACAGCCTGATTCTTGGCGTCAACCGATTCCGGAACCCTGTAGATCCGGTCACGCTCGAGCGGGGGTGGCCGACCCGTCTCGGCCTGAACGGCGTGACGGGCGACCGTTTCCCCGTGCTGAGCTTCGGCGACGGCTACGTGGGGGCGGCGAGCGGCGGGATTACCGATAACAAGGACGATGTGTACATGGCAAAGAATACGATGTCGTGGACGCAAGGCCGCAGCAGTTGGAAGTTTGGCGGCGAGTATCGTTGGAATCATCTGCACAACCGCGCGTTGACCAACACGCAGGGATCGCTCACGTTTTCGAATCTGGCGACGGCTTTGCCGGGTTCTCCCGCCGGGTCCGGCAACTCGTTTGCGAGTTTTCTACTTGGGGAGGTTGCTTCGGGCAATGTTCGATACCCGCAGAACCTGGGTGTCCGGCGGACGTACGGCGGCTTCTTCGTGCAGAACGATTTCAAGGCCACGCGGAAGCTGACGCTGAACCTCGGCCTGCGCTGGGAGTTCATGGGAGCGCCGTTTGAACAGCAGAATCGCTACAGCGTTGTGGATTTGCAGCGGCCCAACCCCGGCGCCGGCAACCGCCCCGGCGCCCTGATTTTCGCCGGGCGAGGCGAGGGCCGGACCGGCGTCCGTCGGTTGCTTGATCGCGACAACTCGGCGTGGGGTCCGCGAGCCGGCTTCGCCTACGCGGTGACGCCGAAGACGGTGCTGCGGGGCGGTTACGGCATCTATTACGCCGACAATTACCTCTCGATTACGAGTTCGGGTTTCAACATTGAAGGAACCTTCCAAACGCTCGATAACGGCATCACCCCGGCCTTCCGTCTCCGCGACGGATTTCCGCAGAGTTTTCCGAAGGAGCCACGGATCGACCCGACGCTGCTGAACAATCAAGCGGCGTCGTTCCTCGAACAGGCTTCTACGGCTATGCCCCGGACCCAGGCCTGGAGCTTCGGTTTTCAGCACGATTTGGGGCGCGATTTGATTGTCGAGGTGAACTACATTGGCAATCGCGCCACGCGCCAGGTGGCTCCCGAGCTGTCGAACATCAACCAGGTGAACCCCCAATATCTTCCGCTGGGGCAACTGCTGACGCGCAGCATCAATTCGGCCGAGGCGCGCGCCGCCAATATCGCCATCCCGTATCCCGGCTTTACGGGCTCGGTGGCGCAAGCGCTACGCGCGTTTCCGCAGTATCTGACCCTGACGTCCCAGCAGGCAAAGATTGGCGCCTCGTCCTATCACGGCGGCGAATTCAAGCTCCGGAAGCGTTTTGCGGCCGGCTTTGCGCTGGAAAGCAACTATGTCTGGTCGAAGGCGATCGGGCTGAATACACCGAGTTACCAGGGCTTCGGCGGCGTTGACAACATGCTGCAGGATCACTTCAATCTCGGCAGCGAACGGGCGCTGCTTTCCTATGATGTCCCGCACGCCTTCGTGACCAACTACATCTATACGCTTCCGTTCGGCAAGACGAACGGTTGGCGCAAGAGGCTTCTGGGGGACTGGACGATCTCCGGTATTCACCGCTATCAGAGCGGCTTCCCCTTGCAGCTTTCGATGAACAACTTGCTGCCGATCTTTAACCGCGTGCTGCGACCGGACCTGGTGGCCGGCACCAATCCGGCGTCCGGTCTGTCGAATGGCGAGTTCGACCCCGGCCGGAACCACCGGATCACCAACCCGCAGGCCTTCGCTTCACCGGTGGTGGGTGGGGTGTTCCGCCTCGGCTCGCTGGGGCCGACGCGCGGCGACCTGCGGCAGTTTCCGGTGCTGCAGGAAGACTTTACGGTCACCAAGCGTTTTGCGCTGAAGGAGCGGTTCCGGTTCGAGATACAGGCGCAGATGTTTAATGCCTTCAACCGCCATCGGTTCGTGAACTTTGAGCCGAATTTCTCCAGCCCTAACTTTGGAGCGACGCGGGGAACGAATCTTCCACGGTTCGTTCAACTCGGGGCGAAGGTCACATTCTAGCCGCGGAGGCGGGTTGCGGCCGGGGGGCGCAACCGTCGAGGAACCCGTTTGTCACGATAGGATCTGGCGGGCCTTCGACGATGCCGTAGCGCCAGTCGGGTTGGCCGGAGGAATACACAAAGGCAGTGAAATTCCGGGGCTTGGCGGCCGCGAGGTGGACCTGCGCGGCCAAGGCGATGAGGCAGGCGAAGCTGCCGTGCGACGCGATGAGGATGCCGTGGCGGTCGGCGTATTCAGTGATCCGCTTGCGCTCGCAGATGCCGCCGTCGGCCTGCTTCTCGATCAGATCTTTTGAATTGGCTCGTTTGTAGACGTGCGGTGCGCCGCCGTGCGGTTGGTCGTCCCATTGGCCTGGCCTGGCGTTGCGTTGGACGGGGTTGTGGATGCCCACCGGGGGGCCCCTTCCTCTACCGGACGACTTCGGCGGAGTGCCGCTGTTCCTGCCCTTTGAACTTGGGGCGGGGGCCGCCGGTATTGATGCGGACGCGGGCGGTGGCGGCGTGACGTTGAGCGGCCGGCGGGGCGGTATGCTGGGGGGAGATGGCGATAGCGGCGCGGAGTTTGCTGCGGGTGGATAGCGGGGGCGGTCTGGCCACAGGGGTGCTCGTGCTGCTTTTCCACCGCGAACTGAGTGCGATCGAAGCGCTTCCCGAGGCCCTGCTGCTGTTCACCGGGGCGGCAAACGTTGGTTATGGTCTGTACTCGGGGAGTTTGCTGCGGGGAGTGCCCGCCGCCGGGGCGCTGCGGGCGCTGGTGGTGGCCAATGCGGTGTGGGCTGGACTTTGCGCGTTGCTGGCCGCCGGGGCGCTACGGGCGGGGCGTCGGGCTGGGGTGCGGCTCACCTGGCGGGCGAAGGGGTGTATTTCGGGCTGCTTGCGTGGGTGGAGTATCGGAGCTTCTGGTACGCCACGGTTCTCCGGTAGCGGGCGCTGCGGGAGTAGGGCGGGGGGTGACGGCCGCCGGGAAGGAGCGGGAGCCGCCTACCGGTCGGCGCTGAGGCCGATGCGATTGCCTTCGCTGTCGCTGATTTCGGCGACGAACTGGCCACCGACGGCGGTTTTCGGGTAGAGTTTCCGCCCGCCGTTTGCTTCGGCGCGGCGGAAGATCTCGTCGATGTCCGCCACGCCGAAATAGACGATGGGACCCGAGGTCGACGGCTGGTAGACATCCCCTTTGGCCAGCGCTCCGCTGGCTCCGGGGGCGTCGTCGTGCCGCGGGAAGCGGGCCATTTCGTAGCCGTCGATGACCTCGCGCTCGAGCGGGTAGCCGAACACGGCGGTGTAGAAGCGCATGGCGCGGGGCATGTCCCGGACGGGGATTTCGAAATAGACGACCGGATTCATGGGTTTGGCGGGCGTGGTCCGGCATCCCCCACAGAGCCCGGCGAGCAGGACGAGCAGGAGGAGAGAGGACGTGGCGGCGTTCATCGACCTTCTTTATGTTCGAGGGCGGGGGGGAGGGGTGTCAACGCAGCGCCGGTTTGGCGGGAGAGGGCGAGGAGGGGGGCGACGCCGACCGGTTCCTCCCGGAGCAGGGGAACGACGGCGTAGCGGTGAGCGTGTTCGCGAGCGACGGCGGCAATCTCGGTTACCTCGTTGCGGGCTCGCGCGCGGAGGAGCGGGGAGTGGGGCTGGGCCGCGGCGACGCTGTTGTTAATGATCCAGGCCCAGGGTTCGATGCCGGCTCGCCGCAGGTCGGCCTGCAGGCCGGCCGCCTCCAGCACGGGGGTGGTTTCGGCTAAGGTCACCAGCAGGATCTTGGTCTGCCGCGGGTCCTGTAGCCGCATCATGGGCGTGGTGATGGGGAGATTCTTGCCGGCGAACTGGCGCTCCATCTCCCGGTGATAGGCGCCGGTGGCATCGAGGAGCAAGAGCGTGTGGCCCGTGGGGGCCGTGTCCATCACGACGAACTGGCGGCCCGACTCGCGAATGATCCGCGAAAAGGCCTGGAAGACGGCGATCTCCTCCGTGCAGGGGGAGCGGAGATCCTCTTCGAGCAAGGCGCGGCCCGCGTCGTCGAGAGACGCCCCCTTCGTGCTCAGGACATGCTGCTTGTAGTTTTCAATCTCTGCGTGCGGATCGATGCGGCTGACCGTGAGGTGGTCGAGCGAGCCGTGCAGGGTTTCGGCGAGATGGGCGGCGGGGTCGGAGGTGGTGAGATGGACGGGTAGACCCCGATGGGCGAGCCCGACGGCTATGGCCGCGGCGAGCGTCGTCTTGCCGACGCCGCCCTTGCCCATGACCAGGACGAGGCCGTGGCGGTCGGCGGCGATCTCATCGATGAGCGCGGCGAGGCTGGGGGCGGCGATCTCGACGGGCGGGGGGGCGCTGTTTCGCGCGGCGGGCTCGCCGCCGGTGAACAGGTGGCGCAGGGCGTCGAGTCCGACGAGATTGAACGGTTTGAGTGGTAATGTGTCTATGGGCAAGGCACCCAGCACGGTGGGCAGGGCGGAGAGGGCGGCCTTTTCGCGCGCGCAGATCGCGGCAGCCAGGGGATCGAGGGCCGCTTCGCCGGGAGGGAGAACGCCGTTGATGATGAGGTACTGCTGCGACAGACCGATTTTTTCGAGTTCGGCGTGGGTGCGGGCGACTTCGCGGAGGGCGGAGTCCTGGGCGCGGGCGACGAGGATGAGGCGGGTCCGTTGGGGGTCGGCGAGGGAGGCGACGGCTTCCTGGTATTGGGCGCGCTGCTTTTCGAGTCCGGCGAGGGGGCCGAGGCAGGAGGCGTCGCCGCGACCTTCGGCGAGGAAGCCGCTCCAGGCGCCCGGGAGCTGCAGCAGGCGGATGGTGTGGCCGGTGGGGGCGGTATCGAAGACGATGTGGTCGTAGGCGGTGGTGACGGCGGTGTTGGTGAGCAGCGCGGTGAACTCGTCGAAGGCGGCGATTTCGGTGGTGCAGGCGCCGGAGAGCTGCTCTTCGATGCTGTGGACGACGGTGGCGGGGAG
>JADCJL010000279.1 GCA_020247055.1 Acidobacteriaceae bacterium
AACGAGAACCTCGTTGCAATCGTCGCGGAGACAGTACTCAACGAGTTGTAGATACTGGGATCGACAGCGGCGCCAACGATGTAGCGCGCCCCCCCGACAATCGTCACCGACCTCGATACCGCATAGGTCAACCTAGCGGTACCGTCGAACAAGCCGCCGCCGCCTGGCGCAGGGAATCCGTCGAACTCGCCTTCGACGGCCCAACCCCGTCCGAGTTCACGACGAGCAGAGAAGTAGAGTAGTGGAACCGGCCCGCGGTTCGGAAAGTCCTCGGTTTTCTCTCCTTGCTGGAGGCGGATTTGTGCGTCGCGAATCGCCAGCGTGCCACCCGCACGGAACGTCCACTCATCGGCTGACGAACTTGTATCGAACACCGGCACGCTGTAAGTGAATCGCCAAGTGTCGAACTTGTACTTCAAGTCTATAGGTGAGCCAGCGTCGAACTTGCTGCCCTGGAAACGAATCGGAGTGTCGGACTTCGCAACGCCTTCTCGCGATAGCGGCACGTAGGCAATGCGAAGCCGATGGTTTTCCCCCCAGTTTCTGACGGGGAATTCGATCGATAGCCGCGCTGCCCGCATCGACTCACCCGTAAAGGGCAAACCCGAAAAGCGATCCCCGGCGCCGTCATTGGGCCGCTGAATCTCGTTTCTCTCGAAGCGCAATCGGTCGAGTTCCAACTCGATTTGCACACCTTGGCGGTCTGAGTTGGATGTTTGCGCGAAGGCTGTTCCAACGGTCAAGAAGGCGATCGCCACGCTCAACGAATCGCGCCGGAAAGACAATCTTGACGTCATACATTTTGCCGTGGAGGAGGGTTTGCACAGACAAGTCGCTAAGTGACCAATCAGTACAAATCCCGTCCGACTCCTGACACGGTCCAGTCGGAACCAGTGAACCACCCCGAGAGCGATTCATGGAGTTCTCCGGCGCGTTCGACGCGATGCTTGAAACAGATCCCATGAATGGTCACCTAAATCCGTCCCACGAATGGTCACCTTCGGGTGCTTTGCGAGCGTCCCAGGATCGGTCACCGATGGCGCAACGAAGCGCCCTGGCCCGTCCCATGAATCGTCACCTGGCTCCCATATCCACACACCTTCAGCCCCATGAACGGTCACCGTTCGTCCCACATCCACACACCTATCGACCCAGGATCGGTCACCTTCCGGCCCATGAAGTGTCACCTATCGTTCTGCAAGGCATTGATCCCTATGGAGTTTCGAGGGGCTAAATGTCTTAAAGGGTTCAAAGTGCATTGAAAGAACACAACACCGGGCGCCTGCCGGCGCCGTGTGCTTTCGGATGCATCGCACCCGCAAACCCAAGGCAGGCAGCTACGGTCTTTGGCCGACAGATCCAGAACGCCGCCAACAGTCTGGGAACATGTGCGTCGGACCATTGGTGACAAGGTCCATGGATCCCGGTAGGCCCCGCCGTCGGCAACGCGACAGCGGGTCAGGTTACTATGCGTCGCATGAAAGGTCACCTTCATGCCGCCCCGCAAAGCCGATCCCGAGCCTGACATGGGCCAGATCGCGCTCTTCGCGCTACGTGAGGCGCCGGATGCCTTCAAGAAGGCCGTCCAGGTGGTGCACAGCCAGCCGAAGGCCCCGCTTTCGCTGCTGCAGCGCAAGCTCGGGAATGCCTGGCTGAAGAACGCTGTCGAGAATCCGCCTGATCCGTCCGGCTGGTGGGAGATCGGCATCCGGCAGCTGTCGCGCACCATCGGCTTCGACTCGAACAACCGCGAGTACCTCAAGGAGTCGGCCGAAGCGCTGATGCGCGTGATCCACGAGTGGGACGTGCTCGCGCCCGCTGGCAATCGGGTCCAGTGGAAGGCATCGGTTCTGTTCCCGGAGATCGAGATCCGGCAGGACGTGATCCGGTACCAGATCAGCTCGCAGATGCGCGATCGGCTGATCGATCCCGACGTCTATGCCGTGATCGACATGACGGTGGTCCGGCGCTTTCGCCGCGCGCCGTCGCTCGCGATCTGGGAGCTGTGCGTCCGGTTCGAGAAGATCGGACGTACTGCCGAGATCGGCTGGGAGAAGTTGCGCGACATGGCGCTCGGGGAGTCGGCCGAGGCGAAGACCTACCAGGAGTACAAGTACTTCAAAGCGAAGGTCCTCAAGCCCGCCATCGCCGAGATCAACTCCGAGTCGAATCACACGATCGCGCTCGTCGAGCGCAAGGACGGCAAGCGGGTCACGTCGCTGCGCTTCGAGATCCAGCGCAAGGGCATGGTTCAGGGTCCACAGGAGCCCACGACCCCGGACCACATCGAACTCGTCGCCGAGCTGGCGACGTTCCGTGTCCCGGCGAGTGAGGCCCAGCGCCTGGTCAAGCAGCATCCTGCCGAGGCCGTGCGAGCAGCGCTCGAGTACACACGCCGTCGGATGAAGGATTCGAAGTCCGCGCCCTTGGCCAACCCGGCAGCCTACTTTCGCCAAGCGCTCGTCGGCCGCTACGCAGAGGGCCAGCCGGCTGCGAAGCCTGTGCCGACCGTGAAACCGGCCCAGCAGGCCGCGGTCGACCTTCGCGAGGCGTACCTGGCGCACTGGACGGTCGAGGCCGAGCGCTACTTCGCCGAGCTGGAGCCTGCTGACCGCGATGGGTACGTCGAGCGGTACAACGCGAAGCAGACGACCGGAATGCTGCGCCTGGGAAAGAGGACGTCCCGGCTTGCGGTGACGTCGTTCCATCGGTGGCTCGCTGTTGAGGTGTGGGGCGAGCCCGACGAGGAATCGCTGCTCGCATTCGCCGCTCAGGCGCTCGCGAAGCCGTCGCAAGCCTGAGTTTACCCCTGGCAGACCCCAGCCCTGTCGGTGACCGCGGCGGGTCGTCGAGCGGATGCAGCGGTCGCGGCGCAGCCGCGAGCCGATCGGTCGCCCCGATCGGCAGTGATCCGCGCTGCCTCAGGTCGTCGCGGCGAGATAGCCGATCGCGATCCCGACCATCAGGCCGATCGATGCGGCGAGCGTGATCATGCGACCTGCAGGGGCCTGCGGCGCAGTCGAGTCTGGATGGTGTTCCTGCGTCGCTTCCCGGACCGCCGCGATCGCCCTGCCCTGCTCCTCGCGGACTGCGTTGACGGCCTGAGCTGCGGCGCGTTCCGCGCTTGCGGTGATCTGGTCTGCGGCGACCTTCTCGATGTATTCCGCGATTCGCGCCTGATGCACGTTGCCGGCCTCGAGGAGGTTCTGCGCCGCGGTTGCCATTGCCCGCGTGAGCCGCTCGATTCGCTGCTCGAGGGGCTCGAGCTTCGCGCCTAGTGCGTCCGGCACGGTGTCGATCCGCTCGTGGACGCGACCGATGTCGTCGAGGAGCTCGGCGAGCAAGGCTTCCCGGTGTGTTGTCGGACCGTTCATGTCGACGGTCGTTGGAGCGAAGCGAAGACGCGGTCGAGTTCCGACTGGACGCCGGCGGCCAGTCTGCGACTGGCGAGCCGCCGGGCGAGCCCCTGCTTGGCTTGGGGATCGTTGGCGGCCCGGATCGCCGAACGCAGGTCCGTGGAGTCAGCAACCAGATCGGCGACGGTCTCGGTGCCCGGCTGAAGCTCCGCGAATAGCTCGTTCTCGCGAACGAACGCT
>JADCJL010000028.1 GCA_020247055.1 Acidobacteriaceae bacterium
AGCCTGCCCGCCCGGCTCCGCGCCCTGCTCGCCGCCCAGCCCGGCCCCTACCGCCGGACCCATCTCATCCTCGACGCCACCGGCGAAAGCACCCTCATCGAGCTCCTCCGCCAGGACCGTCACCTCAAGGTAGACACCTTCCAGCCCGTGGCCATCACGAGCGGCTACCAGACCAACCAGCTCTCGGGAGGGTACAAAGGGATCCCCCGGCCCGACCTGTTGACCCGTCTGCGCACGGCCCTCGCCACCCGCAAACTGACGCTACCCGCCAACGCCCCCGGCCTGCCGGACCTGGTCAACGAACTCACCCACTTCCGCAGCGACGGCACCCAGCCCGAACACGACGACCTCGTCTTCGCCCTCGCCCTCGCCATCTGGCAGGCCTTCGCCCATCACAAAGACCACCTGCTATCCCGTTTCGGAACAGACCCGGCCCTTAGACCTTCCAGTTCATGAATCGCGCCATGTCCAGCGCCGCAATCTGCGGGTCCTTCATCGTCAGCTGCGCGTCAAAGTTCTCGGTTTGGCCCTGCGGATTCCGCACCGTAATCAACCGGTTCACGTAGCTGCCGCCCGGGAAGCCCACCACCTGCTCGTTGTACTCCATGTCAATCCCGGCAAACGGCATCTGCATCGCCATCATCGCACCGCGCAACGCATCAATCGCCGGATGCTGCGCCGTCGTATTCGCCGCCGGCGGCCGCGTCGACGCCGCCGGAGGCGCCGTCCGCGGCATCGGGGCCGGCGCCGGCGCCGGTGCCGGTGCGGGCGCGGCCGTCGAGACTGGCGGCGTCAAACTCGCCGGCGGCATCGTCGGCGGCGTTGTCGGCGCCGGAAAAGGGCTAAACAGCGACGGCATCGACGTCGCCAGCCGTCCCGTCCCCCCCGCGTCTCCCCGGCTCGCCGTCGGCGCCGGGGCCGGCGCGCCAACATTTTGCCGCCCTGTCACGCTCCCGCCAATATCCTGCCGCCGGCTCGACTCCTGTCGCGCCAGAATCGCACCAAACACCCCGCCCGGATCCGCCATCGTCCGGTCCATCCGCCGCGCTAAACCCGAAAAATCGCCACCTTGCCTCTGGATGCTTTGCCTCTGGATCTGCATAATCACCTCGGCAATACACCCTGCAATCCGACTGCCAAACTACGGATTCTTCGGCAACTGTTTCTTCGTCTCCTCAGGAATGTCAAACCGGATCGTCACCGCGTAACTCCTCCCGAACGGCTCCACCCGGATCTTCCCCGAAATCGTCGGCCGCGGCGAGGTGCTGCTGCCCGGATCAAAACGGAACCAGACCTTCGCCTCCTCCCCTGCCCCAATCTCCGGCGGCTCCACCTTGTACGTAAAACCCGGAATCACCTGGTCCGGAATATACAGCACCGTAATCCCCCCCGGCATCCCGTTCAACACCCGAATCGACTCCTCCGACTTGGCGTACGACTTCAGCAGCACCTGGTCCTTCTCCACCTTGATCTGGTTGAAGATCACCTCCGGGTTCTTCAGCATCTCCTCCGGACTCAACCCCTTGGTCTGGTTCGGACCCGCCTTCATCGGCCCGAACGGCGTCGGCTTCCCGGCCAGCGTGTCGAAGTACTGCACCCACTTGCCCTCTTCGAGCCGCCAACGCGACGACACCGGCGCCCCCACCGGCGTCACCACCCCCCGCATCACCACCTCCGTCTGGATCACCGTCACCACCACGGCCTTCTTGAAGTCGTCCGCCCAGTTCACCCGGATAATCTCGTGCCCGCGGATCCGCTTCTTCTCCTGCTCGTAGTAGACGTCCTTGGCGTCCTCGGCCAAATAAGCATCCGTCTGCCGGAAGCGCCCCTCCTCCACCAGCTTGTAAAACTCCGTCACCCGCTTCCGCAGCGCCGCGTCCACCTCCGGCGGCGCCGCTTGGAACAGATTCGGCGTCTCCTGCGCCCACAAACCCGTAACCAATAACGCCATCCCGCTCAGCCTTTGCAATCGGTGCATCATATCTCCAGTTTACCCTCTAGACGCTGCCACCAGCCAAAACGTTTACCCCTCCCCCTACTCTTTTACCGGCCCCGTCGCGCTGTACTTCGTCAGATTCTGCTTCGTGGTCCCTCGCCACTGCTCGAGCGGCGGCGCCCCCTGCTCAACAAAAAACCGGTCGATCTCCCCCCGCAGCTCCCGCTCGACAGCCGCCAGCGCCGGGTCCCCGATCCGGTTCTGCTTCTCGCCCGGATCCCGTTCGAGGTCATACAGCTCGCTCGGCCACTCCTTCGTCCGTACCAGCAGCTTGTACCGCTCCGTCCGCACTCCCCGCACATAGCTGTACTCAAAGAACAGCCGGTCGCGCCACTTCACCCGCTTGCCCTCGAGCAGCGGCACATAGCTCCGCCCCGGCCGCTTCCGGTCCGCCGGCGCCCCCACGCCCAGATACTCGAGCACCGTCGGAAAGAAGTCGTAGCTCGATACCATCCCCGTCTGCACCTGCCCCGCCCGCAATCGCGCCGGATGCGACCAGATGAGCGGCACCCGGATCGACTCCTCGTACAGATTGAACGGCCAAGTCCCGTTGCCCTTGCCCCACACCCCGTGGTGCCCCGCGTTCCACCCCTGGTCCGACGTAAACACAACCACCGTGTTCTCCCGCCAGCCCTTCGCGTCCAGCCACCCGAGAATCCGTCCCATGTTCCGGTCCAGGCCCGTAATCAGCGCCGAAAAACCCCGCTTGGCCGCCTCGTTGTGGTGCAGGTTGCGCGTCCCGTAGTTCCGCGCCGGATGCTCCGGCTCCTCCGGAAAACAGGAGAACTTCGATCCCGCGTAAGGCGCCCGGTCCTGCTCCGGCTGGTAGTCGTAGGGCGTGTGCGGCGCATAGAACGGCACGTGCAGGTAGAACGGCGTCTCCTCCCGCTGCTGGTTCAGAAACTCCAGTGCAAAGTCCCCAATGGCGTCTTCCTTGAACCCCGCCATCCGCTTCCGCTCCCCGTTGTGCACAAACTCCGCGTCCCGGAAAGGCCCCCCGCCGCCCGGCACCGTCGCCCAATACGTAAAGCCCCGCTGCGCCTTCTCGTCCTCCCCCATGTGCCACTTCCCCGTCATCCCGCACCGGTAGCCGGCCTGCGCCAGCAGCTCCGGAAACGTCAGATGCCCGTCCAGCCACCGCGTCGCCTTCGCCCCGGTCGCGTCCTCCGGCCGCAGCCAGTCCTGCACCCCGTGCGTCGACGGAATCCGCCCCGTCAGGTACGTCATCCGGCTCGGCGAACACACCGGCGTGCAGGCAAACGCCCGCGTAAACTTCACGCCCGCCTTAGCCAGCGCGTCAATGTGGGGCGTCACCAACTCACTGCACCCGTACGTCCCCGTCGCCCACGGCGCGTGGTCGTCGGTCATAAAGACAATCAGGTTCGGCCGGCGCCGCGGCGCCAGGCTGGCAAATGCGGGGGGCAGGGCAGCAACAAACTCGCGGCGTGTCATAAAAGGCAAGAGGGGGAGACCGTAATCAGTCTACCCCCTCGGTGCGCCGGTCAGAATCGACCTTGAGTTCAGGATCGATAAGTCCCCTTCTCATCGGGGCTTCTCCCAGTGTAGCCGAACCACCCTATGGGACAATAGGGTTTCATGGCAAAGATTGAACGGGCCCTGCTGAGCCTGACCGACAAAACCGGCGCCGTCGAGTTCGCCCGCGGCCTCCGCGCCCTCGACATCGACCTCATCTCCACCGGCGGCACCGCCAAACTCCTCCAGGACGCCGGTATCCCCGTCTTCGACGTCTCCGCCGTCACCCACTTCCCCGAAATGCTCGACGGCCGCGTCAAAACGCTCCACCCGGCCATCCACGGCGGCATCCTCGCCATGCGCTCCAAACCCGAGCACCTCGAAGCCCTCGAGCAGCACGCCATCCCCACCATCGACCTCGTCTGCGTCAACCTCTACGCCTTCGAAAAAATCGCCGCCAACCCCCACGCCACCACCGAAGAGCTCATCGAAAACATCGACATCGGCGGCCCCACCATGATCCGCGCCGCCGCCAAAAACTACCAGGACGTCGCCATCGTCGTCGAACCCGCCGACTACCCCGCTATCCTCGCCGAGCTCAACGCGAACCAGGGCCACATCCTCCCCGATACCCACTGGCGCCTCGCCGTCAAAGCCTTCCACCATACCGCCGCCTACGACCGCGCCGTCTCCAACCGTCTCGCCCTCATCGGCGCCCCCCCTTCGCCGCTCCCGGCCACCCTCGACCTTCGCGTGCCCAAAGTCCTCGACATGCGCTACGGCGAAAATCCCCATCAGGCCGCCGCCCTCTATGCCGCCGGCAAATCCGGCGTCGCCGGCGGCGAACAGCTCCACGGTAAAGAGCTCAGCTACAACAACCTCGTCGACCTCGACGCCGCCTGGCAGCTCGTCTGCGAATTCGCCCGCCCCGCCTCCGTCATCGTCAAACACACCAACCCCTGCGGCTGCGCCGAACAAGCCACCCTCGTTGAAAGCTACCGCCGCGCCTTTGAAGCCGACCCCGTCAGCGCCTTCGGCGGCGTCCTCGCCTTCAACCGCCCCGTCGACGCCGACACCGCCGCTGAAATCAGCAAAACCTTCATCGAGGCCATCGCCGCCCCCGGCTTCACCCCGGAAGCCCTCGAACTTCTTACCGCCAAGAAAAACCTCCGCCTCGTCCAGGTCCAACCCGTCACCGACCAATACGTCGTCAAGTCCATCAGCGGCGGCTTCCTCGTCCAAACCCCGGACCTCGCCGGACTCGACCGCGCCACCGCCCGCGTCGTCACCGACCGCCAGCCCACCGAAGCCGAATGGGCCGCCCTCGCCTTCGGCTGGAAAGTCGTCAAGCACGTCAAATCAAACGCCATCGTCTACGCCAACGACGGCCAACTCCTCAGCGCCGGCGCCGGACAAATGAGCCGCGTCTTCTCCGTCGAAATCGGCGCCAAGAAATCCGTTCTGCCCCTCGCCGGCTCCATCGTCGCCTCCGACGCCTTCTTCCCCTTCCCCGATGGCCTCGAAGCCGCCGCCCAGCACGGCATCACCGCCGCCATCCAACCCGGCGGTTCCGTCAAAGACGCCGAAGTCATCGCCGCCGCCAACCGCCTCGGCCTCGCCATGGTCTTCAGCGGATTTCGCCACTTCCGCCACTAAGCAAGAATCTATACCCCTATGGCCGAACCCATCCTCGCCGAAGAACCCAAACGCGTCCCCGGCCGCTACGTCGTCTACTTCGTCGTCTTCTTCGCCTTCCTGGTGGCCATCTTCGCCTCCTGGGGCATCAAGGTGATGCGCAAGCTGCCCCCGGAGGCCTACAGGTCCATGCCAGCCCCCCAAAAGTGACCTTCCCGTCATTGCATTGACATCCCATTCCCGTTGATGCAATAACGATAGACGGGTATTTCTACCCGTTTACTTCAGGGAGGAAAAATTGAAAAGCTTTAAGCTTTGGAGCCAACGGCTTGCGCTGTTGTCCCTTCTCCTGACTGCGGTCTCGGCTGTTCCAGCCTCCGCTCAGGTTCTTTATGGCACGTTAACCGGCACGGTCGAGGATCAGTCCGGCGCCACCGTGCCGAACGCGAAAATCACCATCTCCAACTCGCAGACTGGCCTCACGCGCGAGTTGATTGCCGACGCCACCGGCCGTTATTCCGCCGTCAGTATTCCCGGCGGCGTCTACACACTCAAAGTAACCGCCACCGGCTTCAAGACGGTCACCATCCAAAACGTCCAGGTAGCCGTCAATGAGGTCACCCGCACCGATGCCAAGCTCGACGTCGGCGCCGTTTCCGACGCCATCACCGTCGAAGCCAGCGCCGCCGCGCTGCAGACCGAGAAGGCCGACACCAGCTCGGAGATCTCGCAGAAAGCCGTGCAGAATCTGGCGTTGAACCAGTACCGGAACTATCAGCAGCTGCTGAACCTCGTCCCGGGCACCACGCCGGCCGGTTTCCAGAACTCTTCGACCGACACCCCGGGCCGCGCCCTCACCACCAACGTGAACGGCACCGCCCGCAATAACAACGGCACCCGTCTCGACGGCGCCGTCAATGTCAACATCTGGCTGCCCCACCACGTTGCCTACGTCGCCCCCAGCGAAACCGTCGAACAGGTGAACATCTCCACCAGCTCCTTCGACGCCGAGCAGGGCATGGCCGGCGGCGCCGCCATCACCGTCATCTCCTCGAGCGGCACCAACCAGTTGCACGGCGCTCTCTGGGAATACCACGAGAACCAGCGCCTGCGCAGCCAGCCCTACTTCCGCTCATCCACTTTCGTTAAACCGCGCTACACGCTGAACATCTTCGGAGCCAAAGCCGGCGGCGCGATCGTGAAGAACAAGCTGTTCTGGTTCGGCCACTACGAAGGCACCCGCCAGGGTACCGGCGCCACCAGCCAGTTCTCGCTGCCCAACGCCGCCATCAAGACCGGCGACTTCAGCGCCTTCCCGACCCAGATCTTCGACCCGGCCACCGCCAACGCCGAAGGTTTCGGCCGTACCCCGTTTCCCGGTAACCGGATTCCGGCCAACCGCATCAGCCCGCAGACCGCTCGCATTCTGCCCTCGATTCCGGAACCGAACTTCCCCACTCCCAACGTGACGGCCAACCACTTCGTCAACGCCACCGGTAAGTTCGACCGCGGCAACTACGACGCCAAGATGAACTGGAATCGCAACGAGAAGCACAGCGTATTCGCCAAGTTCTCGCTCCTCCGCGCCAACGTTGGCGGCGTCTTCGCCTTCGGCCCCAACCTCGGCGGCCCGGGCGTCGGCGGCGACCCCGGCCTCGGTGACACCAAGCAGTACCTGGGCACCGTCGGCACCAACTACACCATCTCGCCCACCTTGCTCTTCGACGCCAACTGGGGCATCACCGAGCAGGACCAGAGCGTCATCGGCTTCGACTACGGCAAGAACTACGGCAGCGAAGTGTTCGGCATCCCCGGCACCAACGGCACCGACATCCGCTACAGCGGCCTCCCGTCGTTCTCCTTCAACACGTTTAGTGCTTATGGCATGGGCTCCACCTGGATGCCGATGTGGCGCAACGACCGCAGCTACACCTGGACGAACAACCTGACCTGGATGAAGGGCAAGCACGAGTTCCGGTTCGGCTTCGATTACGTCAAGCACCAGTTGAACCACTGGCAGCCCGAAGTCGCCAACCCGCGCGGCGCCTTCTCGTTCAGCGGCAGCATCACGGCTCTCCGCGGCGGTGCGGCGGCCAACAACCTGAACTCGTTCGCCGACTTCCTGCTGGGCTTGCCCACCTCCATGAACAAGAGCGTGCAAGCCTTCCTGATGACCGGCCGCGAACCGCAACTCGGTTTCTACGTCCGCGATCGCTGGCAGGTCAGCCGTAAGCTCACCGTCAACATCGGTGTCCGCATGGAGCGGTACCCCCTGATGACGCGTGCGAACTCCGGCCTCGAGAAACTGGACCCGTCCACCATGCTGGTCCGCCTCGGCGGCTTCGGCAATGTCCCGACCAACCCCGGTATTGACGTGCAACCGCTCTTCCTGGCGCCCCGCCTCGGCATCGCCTACAAGATCAACGATTCCACCGTCTTCCGCGTCGGCTACGGCATGACCATCGACCCGCTGCCCTTCTCCCGCCCACTCCGCGGCTTCTATCCGCTGACCGTGACGGGTAACTTCGTCGGCGCGTCGAACTTCGACCCGTTCCGAACCCTGGCGCAGGGCATCCCGCCCGTCCTCGTTCCGGACACCAGCAGCGGCGTCATCAGCCTGCCGCCCACCGTCGACATGCGGACCCCGGGTAACCGGATCGACCGCGGCTACATCCAGAGCTGGAACGCCACGCTGCAGCGCAAGCTGTGGGGTGACATCATTCTCGATGTCGGCTACGTCGGCACGCAGACCACCAACCAGCTGGCCGACCTCGACATCAACGCCGCCGGTCCCGGCGCCGGCGCCACGGGCCGTCCGTATGCCGCCCAGTTCAACCGCCGCATTGCGCTGAACTACTGGAACGGCTTCCTGAGCTCGAACTACCACTCGCTCCAGACCGCAGTCAACCGGAGCTTCTCGAAGGGTCTCCTGGTCAAGGGCGCCTACACCTACTCGAAGGCCATCAACATGACCGACGACGACGGCTGGGCCAGCGTGGGCTGGAACCACTCCTCGGTGTTTAGCCGCAACCGCGCCCTGGCCGGTTATGACCGCAAGAGCGTCTTCCAGATGGGCTGGGTGTACGACCTGCCGTTCGGCAAGGGTCGTCAGTTTGTCCAGGAAGGCGTTGGCGCCGCGATCCTCGGCGGCTGGAGCTTGAACGGAGTTTACTCCGCCTACTCCGGTACCCCGTTTACGATCAGCGCCGATGGCGGCACGTTGAATGCCCCGGGCAACTCGCAGAC
This sequence comes from Acidobacteriaceae bacterium, assembly GCA_020247055.1. GTDB lineage: Bacteria > Acidobacteriota > Terriglobia > Bryobacterales > Bryobacteraceae. The sequence continues at coordinate 8,351 of JADCJL010000028.1, forward strand.
CGCCGACCAGGTCGGTCCGATGAAGTACATCGGCCTGAAGGGCCCGGGTCAGCAGTACTTTGACCCGGCTGCCTTCGCCGCTCCCGTCGGCGTTCGCTTCGGCACCACGGGCCGCAACCGCTTCCGGAATCCCGGAGTCGCAGGCGCGGACCTGACGCTGATGCGCGTGTTTAAGTTCACCGAACGGATGGATATGACCTTCCGCGCGGAGGCTTATAACTTCTCGAACACCCCCCGCTTTGGCGGACCGGGTGCCAACGTGAACGGCGGCAACTTCGGCGTGATCACCTCGGCGAGCGGCGAACGGCAGGTCCGTTTTGGCCTCCGCTTCGGCTTCTAACCGGGAACCATCAAAACAACCACGGGCGCTGATCTCCGGATCAGCGCCCGTTTTCTTTTTGGGAGAATAAAGGATTCATGCGAATTGTCCTCGCGTTGCTGACCGCCGCCCTCTGCGCGCAGACGCCAGAACAGTTGCGCCTCAGCCAGCAGGGCAAACAACTGATGGCCGCCGGACGCTTCGCCGAAGCCGTGCCCGTCTATGAGACGCTCACCCGGCAGGCGCCCGGCAACCCCGAGCTGCAGTTGAACCTCGGCACCGCATTGCATATGGCCGGCCGCGACCAGGCAGCGGTCGCCATCCTCGAACCGGTCACCCGACAGCTGCCGCGGGCCTTCTCTGCCTTTACCCTCCTCGGCACCTCGCTATTGCGCCTCGGCCAGCCCGCCGCGGCCATCGCCCCGCTCGAACGGGCCGTCGAGTTGAACCCGCGGGATAGCGAAGCCCGGCGCCTGCTCATCGAAGCGCTCCTTGCCGCCAACCGCACCGCCGCTACCCTGCCCCACCGCGAAGCGCTCGCCGCGCAGACGCCGGACGATCCCGCCGCCTGGTTCCGCCTCGGACAGCTCTATAGCTCGCTCGCCGATGATGCCCTCGCGCAGCTGCGGCGCACCGCGCCCGCGTCCGCCGTCACGCTCTACCTGCTCGCTGAAGCGCGCCAACAGCAGGGACGAAAGACAGCCGCCGCCTGGTTCTCCAGCCAGGCGCGCGCGCTTTCGCCGCAACCGCCGCCCTGCCCGTCGCCCTACTGCACCATTCGCGACTATGCCGCCAAAGCCCGCGCCGCCTTCGCCCGCCTCGACAACCTCGGCGACTCCGTCGAATGGCGGCAGACCCGCGCTTCCATGCTGACCAACCAGAACAAGCACCCCGAAGCCGTCGCCGAATGGCGCGCCGCCGTCAGGATGGCCGCCGGACGGCCGGATCTTGAGCAGGGGCTCGCCGCCTCCCTCTGCGCCGCCGGGCTGTACGACGAGGGCCAGCCGCTGCTCCGCAAACTGCTCCGAGGCGAGCCCGGCAACGCCGAACTCCACCTCCTGCTCGGCGAATGCCTGCTCGCCAAAGGCGACGCCGAAACGGCCACGCTCTCGCTCCGCCGCGCTCTCGCACTGAATCCGGGGTTCCCCCCGGCGCGCGCCGCGCTTGGCCGCGCCCTGGCCGCCACCGGAAAGTTCGCCGAAGCGATTCCCCATCTCGAAGCCGCGTTGCCCGACGACGACGACGGCGCCACCCATTTCCAAATCAGCCGCGCCTACACCGCCACCGGCCAAAAAGACAAAGCCGAAGCCGCGGCCAAACGATCTCAGGAGCTACACCCATGAAACTCTTCCTCTTGCTTCTCACCGCCCTTCCGCTCACGGCCCAAACTGTCCCCGAAGCCCTCCAGTTCCTCGAACGGGCCGAAAAGGAGCTGCTGGCGGCCTCCAACTACGCCAACCGCGCCGGTTGGCTGCAGTCTACCTACATCAACGAAGACTCTGAGACCCAGGCCGCCCTCGCCAACGAGCAATACATCAAGAAAGTCATCGCCCTTTCCCGCGAAGCCAACCGCTTCGACCGCCTCGCTCTACCCGCCGAAGCCGCCCGCAAGATGAAGCTCCTCAAGCTCAACCTCACCATGGTCACCCCGTCCAACGACGCCGAGAGCACCGAACTGACGCGGCTCGTGGCGCGCATGGAGTCCACCTACGGCTCCGGCAAGTACTGCCGCGACGCCGCGGCCGACAAGGGCAAGTGCCTCGACCTCGTTCAGATCTCGAACATCATGGCCACCAGCCGCGATCCGAAGGAACTCGCCGACGTCTGGCAGGGCTGGCACCGCGTCGGGCCGCCCATGCGCAAAGACTACACGCGTTTCGTCGAACTCGCCAACAAAGGCGCCCGCGAACTCGGCTTTCCCGACTCCGGGGCCATGTGGCGGTCGAAGTACGATATGGCGCCCGATGCCTTCGCCAAAGAGGTCGACCGGCTCTGGGAGCAGGTCAAACCGCTCTACGTTTCGCTCCACGCCTATGTCCGGCGCAAGCTGCGCGACAAGTACGGTGCGGACGTGGTACCGGCGCGCGGGCCCATTCCCGCCCATCTGCTCGGCAACATGTGGGGCCAGAGCTGGGAAAACATCTACGACCTGCTCGCCCCCACCAACGCGGCCAAAGCCTACGACCTGACGAAGATCCTCAAGGACCGCAAAGTGGACGAGCTTGAAATGGTCCGCTACGGCGAACGCTTCTTCAGCTCCCTCGGCTTCGCCCCCCTGCCCAAGACCTTCTGGCAGCGCAGCCTGTTCGTCAAGCCGGGCGACCGTGAAGTGGTTTGCCACGCCAGCGCCTGGGACGTCGACAACGACGAAGACCTGCGCATCAAGATGTGCATCCAGATCTCGGAGGAGGAGTTCGGCGTCATCCACCACGAACTCGGCCACAACTACTACCAGCGCGCCTACAAGAACAAGCCGTACCTGTTCCGCGACTCGGCCAACGATGGTTTTCATGAAGCCGTGGGCGACACCATCGCGCTCTCGATCACCCCGGAGTACCTGACGCAGATCGGCCTGCTCGACAAGGCCACCGATCCGTCCGGCGACATCGGCCTGCTGCTGAAGCAGGCGCTCGCCAAGATCGCCTTTCTCCCCTTTGGCCTCATGATCGACCAGTGGCGCTGGCAGGTCTTCTCCGGCCAGATCACCCCAGCCCAGTACAACCAGAAGTGGTGGGAGTTGCGCCGCAAGTATCAGGGCATCGACGGCGGACCGCGCGGCGAGGAGTTCTTTGACCCCTTCGGCAAGTATCACGTCGCGGCCAATGTGCCCTACACGCGCTACTTCCTCGCCCACATCCTGCAGTTCCAGTTTCACCGCGCGCTGGCGCAAACCGCCGGCTGCCGCGGACCGCTCCATCGCTGCTCCATCTACAACTCGAAAGAGGCCGGCGCCAAGCTGAACGCGATGCTCGAAATGGGTACGAGCCAGCCGTGGCCGGAGGCCCTAGCCGCCATCAGCGGCAAACGCGAAATGGACGCGACCGCCGTGGTCGACTACTTCGCTCCGCTCAAGAAGTGGCTCGACGAACAGAACCAGGGCCAGCCCACCGGTTGGTAGCTGCGCGGCGCATGGTCCATCATAAGGAAGGGGTACCCCATGCGCCTTGCTCTTTCTGCTCTCCTCTCTCTTCTTGCCGTGCCCTGCGCCTTCGGCCAGGCCTCGGCGGTCAACGGCCAGATTGTCGGCGTGATCACGGACCCGGCGGGCGCCGCCGTAGCCAACGCCAAGATCAAGGCCACTAACCCGGCCACCGGCTTCACCGCCTCGGCGGAGAGTTCGGCCAGCGGCATCTATCGCTTCAACGTGCTGCCGCTCGGCACTTATGAGGTCGCCATCGACGCGCCCGGCTTCTCCCCCGCGCGGCAGACCAATGTCGTGTTGACCGCCGGAGCGACCGCCACCATCGACTTCGCGCTCCAGCTGCGCGGCGTGGCGACCGAAGTCGTGATCACCGCCTCGAACTCCGTGATCGATCCGAGCCGCACGGAGCAGGGCTCTTCGTTGAGTTACAACGCCATCGCCAACCTGCCGCTCGTCTCGCGCAACCCGTTCAACTTCATCCTGCAGCAGCCCAACGTCTCCGGCCGCGCCAACACCGAGTTCGGCGTGCCGCGCAAGCTCAACGCCAACGGCTTCAACGGGCGGATCAACTACCAGCTCGACGGCGCCAACAACGTGCAGAGCGACCGCGCGGGCATCCGCCTCATGCCGGTGTCGAACACCTGGGTGCAGGAGGTGCAGCAGGTATCGAACGGTTTTGCGCCCGAGTTCGGCAACACCGTCGGCACCGTCTTCAACACCATCACCCGCAGCGGCACGAACGACCTCCATGGCGAGGGCGCCTTTATCTGGCGGCGCACGCCCTATAGCGCCCGCCCGGCGCTGCTCAGCGCCGCCTCGCCAACTCCGGAGGTGAACGTCAACTCCTACAACGGCAGCACCGGCGGCGCGCTCAAGAAAGACAAGGTCTTCTACTTCGGGGCCTACGAAAGGGTCAAGCGCGACCTGCCGAGCACGGTCTCGGTCACCCCGGCCAACCTCGCGCTGCTCGGCCTGCCCGCCACCTTTGCCGATGCCATTCCCTTCCGGCAGGACGTGACGTTCTTCATGGCCAAAGTGGACTGGCAGCTCAACAGCGCCAACCGCCTGGCCGTGCGCTACAACGGCCACCGGAACGACTCGCCCTACAACGGCGCGGGCGGGCTCTCCACCGTGGACCGCACCTATAACTTTGTCGACCGCAGCCACGCCGGCGCGGTGCAGTTGGTGACGATCGTCTCGCCGCGCGCGGTGAACGAACTGCGGGTGCAGATCCCCTACCGCACGCAGCAGCAGCAGGCGTTCGAGGCCACCGGCAAAGGCCCGGCCATCACGATTCCCGGCATCGCGCAGTTCGGCAACTCGACCGCCGTGGGCTTCAACTACGAAGAGATGACCCCGGAGGTGAACGAGAACTTCTCCTACAACCTCGACCGCCACGCGCTGAAGCTTGGCGGGGCGCTGCGTTCCATCCGCGACACGCAGGTGCAGGCGACGAATGCCACCTACACCTTCCCTTCGATTGCCGCCTACCTCGCCGCGAAAAACGGCACGAGCCCGCGCGGCTACACGAACTTCGTGCAGACGGTGGGCGAGCCGTCGATCACCTACAACTCGCTGTTTACGAGCCTGTACGCGCAGGACGCGTGGAAGCCGCGCGCCAACGTCACCATCAGCTACGGGCTGCGCTACGACCTCTACCGCCCGCCCACGGCGCGGGAGAGTTCGCCGTACGCGGCCTCGCGCTCCTTCCGCACCGATAAGAACAACTTCGCCCCGCGGCTGGCCGTGGCGGTGGGATTGGGCAAGTGGGTGCTGCGGGCGAGCGCGGGAATCTTCTTCGATCCCTTCCAGACCGACACCTACCGGCGCGCGATCCTCAACAACGGCACGCCGCAGTTCTTCAGTCTGAGCGCGGCGCCGGCGGCGGCGTTCGCGCCCGCGTTCCCGAGCGTCTTCACGGGCATCCCGAGCGGCTTTACGCCCACACTGCAGGACATCACGACGGTATCGCCCGATTTTGCGAACCTGTATTCGGCCAACGCCAATGCAACCATCAGCCGGGAGATTACGCCGGACCTCGGCGTGACGGTCTCCTATCTGTTCACCAAGGGCAACCGGCTGCCGGTGTTCCGCAACATCAACCTGGCGCCGGGGCCGAACACGCTCGCCGACGGCCGGCCCATCTTTGCCGGGACGCGTCCGATTGCCGGCTTCGGCAATATCATCAGTGCCGAGAGCGCGGGCAAATCGAACTATCACGGCATGAACGTCACGGTGACCAAGCGGTACGCCAAGACCTTTGAACTGTTCGGGAGCTACACCTGGTCGCACGCGATTGACGATGCGCCGGAGCAGAACAACATCGACAGCGGGGCGTTTTTGCTGAGCGACTGGAGCAACCGGCGGCGGGATCGGGGCAACTCGCTGACCGACCGGCGGCATGTGTTCAACGGCAACGCGGTGTGGGACCCGCGGGCGGCGAGCGGGAGCAAGGCGTGGAACTACTTCGTGAATCACAACAAGTTCAGCTTCGCCGTGAACGCGCAGACGGGCGAGAACTTCAACATGGGCTCGAACCGGGTGTTGAACGGCGACGCTTCGACCGGCGCGGCGTTCCAGCGGCCGCTGTATGTGGGGCGGAACACGATTGTGGCGCCGGCGACGTTTGAGGTGAACATGCGGTACACGCGCACGATTCCCGTGCGCGAGCGCTGGGCGGGCGAGTTCTTCATCGAATCGACCAACCTGTTCAACCGGACGAACGTGACGGCGCTGAACAGCGCGGCGCAGGTGGACGCGGCGGGCAACGTGACGGTGAAGGCGCCGCTGAACTGGACGGGCGCCCTCGATCAGCGGCTGCTGCAGTTGGGGCTGAAGTTCCGGTTTTAGCGCCCGGATCAGACCTTGCCGGGCTCGGGATGTTTCCACGGAGCCCGGTAGGGACGGGTAAGCAGGCGCGTGGCTTCGGCGTCGCCGGTGACGACGTGCTTCACCGGGTCGTACCGTAAGGTGCGGCCGGTCTTCATGGCAAGGTTGGCGAGGATGCAACTGGCCGAGGAGATGAAGCCCTGCTCGATGTCGGCCACGGGCTTCGATCGCCGGTCGATGGCCGCGAGCAGATCCTTCATATGCCCGCGAATGGCCGGCGCCACGTGGCGTTCGAGATCCTTCTCCACCTTGTCGATGGGGTACTCTTCGAGCTCCATCTTCACATCGCGGTGGACCGCCGGCTGCTTCTTATCAAGCGGCTCGAAGTCGTAGCTGTTGACGCTCGCCTTGAGCGTTCCCTTCTCGCCATAAAACGTCGCGCCCCAGGGATACTTCGGGTCCGGCGGGTGGCCCCAGCTGCGATGGGTCCAATGAACTTTGACCGTGCCGAAGTCAAAGGTCGCCTCCTGCGTGTCGGGTATGTTCGCGACGCTGGCCGGGTCGACCAGGATGCCGCCGCTCGAGGAGATGCTGGTGGGCCAGCCGAGGTCCATCATCCAGCGCACCATGTCGAGCATATGGACGCACATGTCGCCCATGATGCCGTTGCCGTACTCTTCAAACGCGCGCCAGCGGCGCGGATGCTGCAGCCCGTTCCAGGGGCGCATGGGCGCCGGGCCGGTCCACATCTCGTAGTCGAGTTCCGCGGGCAGGGCGGGCGTGGCCGGCGGGTTCTTGGCCCGCATGTGGTAGTAGCAGTAGATTTCGACGTAGGCGATCTTGCCGAGCTTGCCGGTTTTGAGAATCTCGTCGCGGGCCTCGATCAGGTGCGGCGTCGACCGGCGCTGCGTGCCGATCTGCACGACGCGTTGGTACTTGCGCGCCGCCTCGAGCATGGCGCGGCCCTCGGTGACGTCAACCGAAATCGGCTTCTGGCAGTAGATGTCGGCGCCGGACTTACAGGCTTCAATAAAGGGCAGGGCGTGCCAGTGGTCGGGCGTGGCGATCAGGACGAGGTCGAGATCCTTCTCCTTGAGCATCTCGCGGTAGTCGGCATAGAGGCGCGGCCGTTTCTTCGAGGCCTGGCGCTCGACCACCATGTCGCCGCACTCGGCCAGCATCTTCTTGTCGACGTCGCAGAGCGAGACGACTTCGACGGGCGCGACCTGGAGCAGGCGGAACAGGTCGCTCTTGCCGTACCAGCCGGTGCCGATCAGGCCGACGCGGCGGGGTTTCTGTTGGCCGTAGGCGGCAAGGGCGGAGGCGCTGAGCGAGAGGAAGTGTCGACGTTGCATGATTCGCAGTATAAACTCGGGAGTAATGCGGAGTCTTCTGTTCTTCGTCGCGGTAGTGGCTTGGTGCAAGCCGGTGGAGTTTACCAGGGACGTGCGGCCGATCCTGTCGGACGCCTGCTTCCAATGTCACGGGCCGGATGATTCGTCGCGCAAGGCCGGCCTGCGGCTCGATACGAAAGAGGGCGCCATGGCCAAGGCCATCGTGCCGGGCAAGGCGGCCGAGAGCCTGCTCGTCAAGCGGATTACGCACGCCAGCCCGGTGCTGCACATGCCGCCGCGGGCGGCGAAGGTGCAGTTGACCGAAGCGCAGGTGGCGACGCTGCGGCAGTGGATCGACGAAGGCGCCAAGTGGGAGGAGCACTGGGCGTATCAGAAGCCGGTGAAGCCGGCGGCGAAGTCGATCGACGAGATCGTGAAGGCACGGCTGATCAAGGAGGGCCTCGCGCAGAATGCCCCGGCCGACAAGGCGACGCTGCTGCGGCGCGTGACGCTCGACCTGACCGGCCTGCCGCCCACGCCGGCCGAGGTGGATGCGTTCCTCGCCGACCGGTCAGCCAAGGCCTACGAGAAGGTGGTGGACCGGCTGCTGGCCAGCCCGCACTACGGCGAGAAGCAGGCGATGCACTGGCTCGATCTGGCGCGCTACGCCGACACGCACGGCTTTCATATCGACTCGCACCGGGACATGTGGCCGTGGCGCGACTGGCTGATCGGCGCCTTCAACAAGAACATGCCCTATGACCAGTTCACCATCTGGCAACTGGCCGGCGACCTGCTGCCCAACGCCACGCGGGAGCAGAAGGTAGCCAGCGGCTTCAACCGGAACCACGTGATCAACTACGAAGGCGGGGCGATTCCCGAGGAGTATCAGACCGAGTATGTTGTCGACCGCGTGGAGGCGACTTCAACCACGTGGCTCGGCCTGACGATGGGCTGCGCCCGCTGCCACGATCATAAATACGACCCCATCAAGCAGAAGGATTTCTACCGCTTCTTCGCCTACTTCAACAACGTGGCCGAGAAGGGGCTGGACGGGCAGCGGGGTAACGCGGCGCCGGTGCTGTCGCTGCCGACCGAGACGCAGGCCGGGCTGCTCAAGGAGATCAACGAGGCGGTGGCCAGCCGCGAGAAGCAGCTCGAGGCCGCCGATGTACCGGCGCAGATCAAGGCGTGGGAGGCGCGCCGGCAGTTCGCCGCGCCGAGCCGCGCCGGGCTGCTCGCGCACTACGAGTTTGAAGGCAATATGCTCGAGACGACCGGCTCCTACAAGCACGGCCGGTATCTGGGGCTGCCGCCGACGCCGCGGGATGGTCCGGTAGGCCAGGCGGCGACGTTTGATTCGACATCACAGGCCGAGGCCCCGGCGGCGCACGACTTCGACTCGACCAAGCCCTTCGCGCTCGCCTTCTGGTTCCGCGGCGGCAACAACCTGGACCCGCTGGTTATCCTGCAGCAGAAGAACGAGACCGGCTGGCTGTTCACCCACGACACCATCTTCAACATCGGCGACCTGCGGCGGGGCGCGCACCTGATTGTGAAGTTCTTCGCCCCCGGCGGGGCAACGCTGGAGATGCAGACCGCGGCGCCGTTCGGATACGGCGACTTTGTCCACTTCACGCTGAACTACGACGGCAAAGGTAAGTTCACCCTGCTACAGGACGGCAAGCCGGCCGCGCTCACGACCGTGAAGAACACGCTGAACGGGGCTAACTTCCGGACCACGGCGCCGCTGACGGTGACCAAGCTGGTGGGCACGCTCGACGACCTGCGCATCTACAACCGCGAGTTGAGCGCGGGGGAGGCGCATCAGTTGGCCGTGATCGAGCCGGTGCGGTATCTCGTCGAGAACTCGGGCATCCGGCGGACAAAGGAGCAGACGGCCACGGTGCGGGAGTTCTATCTCGCGTATGAGGCGCCGGAGGCGACCAAGGCGCTCTACGCGCGGCTGCAGCAGCTGAAGCGGGAGCGCAAGGAGCTCGAAGAGACGATTCCGACGACGATGGTGATGGAGGAGCGGGCCGAGATGCGGGAGACGCATCTGCTCATCCGCGGCGCCTACGACCGGAAGGGCGAGAAGCTGACGGCGGCCACGCCGGGCTTTCTGCCGCCGCTGCCGGCGGGGGCGGCGAGCAACCGGCTGGGCCTTGCGCAGTGGCTCGTGAGCGGCGAGCATCCGTTGACGGCGCGCGTGGCCGTCAACCGCATGTGGGCGCAGTTGTTCGGCACCGGACTGGTGAAGACGGTGGAGGATTTTGGCAGCCAGGGCGAGATGCCTTCGCATCCGGAGTTGCTCGACTACCTGGCGGTGCGGTTCGTGGAGCTCGGTTGGGACATGAAGGCGATGCAGCGGGAGATGGTGCTGTCGGCCACCTACCGGCAGTCTTCCAAGGTGCGGCCGGAGTTGAAGGAGCGGGACCCGGAGAACCGGCTGCTCGCGCGGATGTCGCGCTTCCGGCTGCAGGGCGAGAGCGTGCGGGACAACGCGCTGGCGGTGAGCGGGCTGCTGAACGCCAAGATCGGCGGCAAATCGGTGTCGCCCTATCAGCCGCCGGGCTTGTGGGAGGACGTGGCCTACGGCGCGCAGTTTACGGCGCAGCGGTATCAGCAGTCGCACGGCGAGGATCTGTATCGCCGGGGGATGTACAGTTTCTGGAAGCGCACGCTGCCACCGGCGACGCTGGCGACCTTCGACGCGCCGGACCGCGAAAAGTGCGTGGCGCGGCGGGCGACGACGAACACGCCGCTGCAGGCGCTGGCGCTGTGGAACGACCCGACGTTTCTTGAAGCCGCCCGGCACCTGGCCGAGCGGACGCTGCGGGCGGCCGGGCCGGACCGCGGGAAACGGCTGCGGCAGATGTTCCGCACGGCGACGGCGCGCTACCCCACCCCGGCCGAACTGGCGTTGCTCGACAAGGTGGCCGGCGAGCAGTTGGCCGAGTACCGGGCCAAGCCGGCCGAGGCGGCCAAGCTGGTGGCCATCGGCGAATCGAAGACGCAGTATGCCGACGCGGTGGAGCTGGCGGCGTACACGAGCGTGGCGAGCGCGATTTTGAATCTGGACGAAGTGATTACGAAGGAATAGGCGATGACGACACGACGGAACTTTCTTTCGCAGGTGGCGCTGGGCTCGCTGCTGAGCGGGGCGACGCCGACCAAGGCCAAGTCGATTATCTATCTGCATATGTCCGGGGGGCCTTCGCAGATTGATCTGTTTGACGCCAAGCCGCAGTTAAAGCGCTTCCAGGGCCAGGACCTGCCGGGCTCGGTGCGCATGGGGCAGCGGATTACGGGAATGACCTCGGGGCAGTCGACGCTGCCGGTGGCGAGTTCCGTGTTTTCGTTCGGTAAGTATGGACAGTCCGGCGCCGAGTTCTCTGAGCTGCTGCCGTGGCACCGGAAGATCGCCGATGACATCTGCCTGGTGCGGAGCGTGAACACGGACGCGATCAATCACGACCCGGCGATTACCTTCATTCAGACCGGCTCGCAACAGCCCGGGCGGCCCTGTATTGGTTCCTGGGTGAACTACGGGCTGGGGAGCGAGAACAAGAATCTGCCGGCGTTTGTGGTGATGATCAGCCAGAAGAGCGGCATCAACGTCGATCAGCCGCTGTTCAGCCGGCTGTGGTCGAGCGGCTTTCTGCCCTCGAACTATCAGGGGGTGAAGTTCCGGGCAGGGACGGACCCGGTGCTGTTTTTGAACGATCCGGAGGGGATTACCCCGTCGACGCGGAAGAACATTCTCGACCTTTCGGGGCAGCTGAACGCCAAGCGGGCGGCCGAGTTGGGCGACCCCGAGATTGAGACGCGGATTGCGCAGTACGAGATGGCGTTCCGGATGCAGAGTTCGGTGCCGGAGTTGACGGACCTATCGAAGGAGCCGGAGTCGACGTTTTCCCTGTACGGGCCGGAGAGCCGAAGGCCGGGGACGTTTGCGCAGCAGTGTCTGCTGGCGCGACGGCTGGTGGAGCGCGGGGTGCGGTTTGTGCAGCTGTATAACCGGGGCTGGGACCAGCACGGGGATCTGCCGCGGGATCTGGCGCTGCAGGCGCGGGCGGTGGACCAGCCCTCGGCGGCGTTGGTGCTTGATTTGAAGCAGCGGGGGTTGTTGAAAGACACGCTGGTGGTGTGGGGCGGCGAGTTCGGGCGGACGGTGTACTGCCAGGGGCGTTTGACGGAGACGAATTACGGGCGGGATCATCATCCGCGCTGCTTTACGATGTGGTTTGCCGGGGGCGGGATCAAGGGTGGGCAGACGATCGGGGAGACCGATGATTACTCGTATAACGTGGTGAAGGACCCGGTCCATGTGCATGATATGCAGGCAACGCTGCTGCATTGTCTGGGGGTGGACCACTTGAAGCTGACTTACAAGTTTCAGGGTCGGTACTTCCGCCTGACGGATGTGCATGGAAATGTGGTGAAGCAGATGGTCGGGTAGGGTACTGTTTCACCGGTGGTTCCCCGGCGTTTTGCGGTATTCTCCTAAGGTTTCTTGCTGATTTCGGCTCTATTCCTTGGGTGTTAGTCTCGATCTAGCAGCTGAGTAAGACAACAGTTGCACTGAGAGGAGAACACTACCATGAACCGCATTAAGAACTTTTTCCTGAAACTACAGCTGGTTAAGGACGTCAAGGGGCAAGACCTGATCGAATACGCATTGATGGCGGGATTTGTCGCCGTCGCGGCCGGCGCGATCATGCCCGGCATTGCAACCTCGATCAGCACGATTTTTTCGCGCGTCGCTTCTGGCTTGACCGTAGCTGCTGCCCAGGGTAGCTAAAGCCCCCGTCGAGACATTTCTCTCCAGAAGGCCACCGGCATTGGGGGATGCTCCCCGATCTGGTGGCTTTTGTTTTTGGGGCGGCGGCGGACGTGTTGGTGAGTTTACGGTTCGAAGCCACGGGCGATTCGAAGCCGGGGGACGGGGCGGCGGCGGGCAGGCACACTTCGGGCGAACCGGGTTGGCGGGGTCAATTTTTCAAAGAGCAGACAGCGGGTTGCAGGCGGCGGGGTGATCCGATGGCGGGGCCGTCAGCAGCGGTCGTGGAAGGACGGGACGGCCGGCGCGGGCCAGGCGGGGAGTTCGGTGTCCTCTTCGCGGTAGAGGGCTTGGCCGGCGGCGGCGGCTTTTGGCTTTACTGTGACGGCGGGAACGGGCTGGGTTTCCGGCTGGGGCTGGCGGCGCTTGATGGCGTCCTGAAGCGATTTGAGCGAGGCGCGGTAGGTGCGTTCGTTGGCGGCGACGTAGCGTTGGATGGTGGCGAAGGTTTTTTGGTTGGTTTCGTCGGCGAGGCTGGCGGCTAGGCTCATTTCCGGAGGTGGGGTATTGGTGCTGCCGTTAAAGACCATGATGTTGCGGCTCATCTCGACCTGGATCTGATTGAGGGCGTGGGTTTCGACGCGGCGGGCACGATTGAGCCGCCAGGTGGCTTCGACGAGCTGGTCGGTGAGGAGCGTTTCTTCCGGGGTGGCCGGGGCGAAGGTTTGGTGGAGTTGCTGGCGGAGCGCGTCGAAGTCGGCGGGGTCTTCGCCGTGGAGGAGGAGGCTTGCGGAGCAGAGTCCGTGGGCGAGGCGATTTTTGCTGGAAGCGGCTTTGCCTTCGGGGGTGCGCGGGCCGGTGGACTTGGCGGCGTTTTGGCGATTGGCGGCGGTGCGATTGGCGACGGCGGCGAGTTCGGCCTGGTATTCCTCCCAGGTGGTGGGTTCGGGAGTTGGATTGAGGGGTTTCATGCGTTGGTCTCCTTGAGAAATGGAAAAGCCCGCGGCACCGATTGGGCGCAGCGGGCTCTTGCTGTTTTGAGGATAACGGGTGGTGTCAAGGGATTTGGGGGGTGGGGCGGGGGGCGGTGTTGAGAACACAGGAGATATTTTGATGGTGGGGGCGTGAACGGGTTTAGCGGGGGTTCGGCGGGCCCGGACCCGTTGCCGACGGAGCAGTAGGCCGCTTGCGACGAGGCGGGGGGCTAACTTCGGCATGCAACCGGCCGTCTGGGCGGTGGGCAGAGGACGAGGGCGGGGCAGCGCCGGCTTGGCGCGGGACGCGGGATTTGGCCAGGCCGACGGGGCCATGTTGATGCGCGAGGAGCCAGACCAGTTTTTGCGCGGGGCCGGGCCGGGCGAATGCCAGGAGTTGGCGAGGGGCGCGGAGGGGCAGACGGGGGCGGACGGGAGCCTTTTCGGTGTCGCGATGCGCGAGGAAGAAGCGGCCTGGAAGATGAATGAGCAGTTTGTAGAGTTTGGCGGAGGCGGGCGGCGACCTTGGCGAGGATTTCGCGGAAGGTGGTGGGGCAGGACCTTGCGCTGAAGTTGACGGCTTGGGGAATCTGCCAGACGTGGCGGACGGCGGGGTCAACGAGGGTTTCGAGCTGCGGGAGGGGGATGGGGAAGAACAGGGGGCCGACGAAAAGGAAATCGCCTGGGTGGGTGAGGTGGATGCGCGGGGCGAAAGGTCGTGATTGGAGTCGACGGTGATGGGCGGCCGGGGGGAGCCGCTATGCAGCGCCGGGTGGTGCCGTCTGGCGTCTGGGCGGCAAGGACGCTTCCCTTGGCAAACCACGAGCGAAGGGCGAGTTAGTGGTCGGGGCGGCGGGATTCGAACTCGCGACCCCTTGCGCCCAAGTTAGACTTTCGGATTAGGATCTGTGGGGACCGAGCGAGATAAGCTGATACATGTTCAACGACTTGGCCTATCTCGCGTCCCTCGCATCCCTGCCCGCACCTAAGCGTCACAATGCGTCACCAAGACGGGGTTACGTCACAAAGCCCGTCACAATTTCCAAGGAGAACCATATGGACCGAAACGCAGTATTCCAGGCTTTCGCCGGTGAACTGGCCGAAATGATCGTGGAGCGAATCAAGCTCCGGGCCGAGAAGCGCCTCTACACGGTGCAGGAGGCGGCCGCCTATCTTGCCTGCTCAGAGGAGCAACTGGACAACTATGTGAAGTCGGGCAAGCTTCGCCGGACGATGACGGACCGGCGACCGCGATACGATCTCGGCAACCTGGACCGGTTCGTAGACTCGGCACGATTAGCAGGCCGGCGCTGATCGCCGCTCGGTCTGGGGCTCCCGCTGCGGAGCCTCGGGCGGCCCTGGGACGATCCGTGGGGCCGGTGGAGGGCATCTCCTCCCCTCCCTCGACGCTCTGAAGCCTGTAGAATCCAGGGGAGGGTGTTGCTCGAACCGTTTCGGGTGGAGCCTTCCGCGTTGCTGCGTCTGGAAGGCCGCAACGGAGAGGGGGCCAAGTGATGGAGCCAGACCGATATGCGGAGGAGAACGAACTACTGGATCGGTTCCTCAGCAGCAACAAGCTGACGGAGCAGGAAGCGTGGGACCGGCTGATTGGGGAACTCTACGAGGCCCGCGACCTGGAGGCTCGGGAGTTCGAAAGCCAAGTGGATCCTCTCAACGAGGGGGAGGTACTCCTGGATCTGGCCAAGTTCCCGCCCCGTCTGGGCTTCCAACGCCTCCTGTTCGAGGCCCCGGACCTCGACCTGAAGACGCTCCTGGTGGACCGGACGGACCCTCTCCTGGTGCTGCCGTATCTGCACCTGTTGGTAGCTCCGCTCCTGCCGGTCGCTGACTGTCGCGACTGGGGGCCACCCGCTTTGACACTAGCAAATCCGCCGCCCAAAGGGTAGGGGTTATCCTCGAGCAAAGCGGACGTTCTCGTTTAGGAACTGGTCCGAAGCGATGTTGAAGGAGTTCGACACAGCCGGCTCGGCCGGAGGCATCCCCCGGAAATTAAATCGACGCGGCCACGGTGACGGACGACCGGTCCACAGGGGGCAATTGCAAAGGCAGTGACAGAACCTAGTCGCAATTGGTCGTTCCGATGACTTAATCTGAAGTGAACCGCAATCCCATGACAGTGACATCTGGAAACCTGCTATCTCTTTGCTTGTTGGCTTTCCTTAGCGAATGCACCGCAAACTGCCAGGCTATTCCGGAGGCTCGTGTGTTCATGGGCAGCGGGGTAATTGCGCTTACCGAGCAGAAGGTCGTTAGCTCGCAGAATTCGTGTCGATATAGTGCGGTAGCCGAGAATCGATCTTCGTTCGATTTCGCGTTTGTCGATCTGGACGTGGAAGTACGCAGCGGGCAGGCGCGAACGGTATTCCCGATTGAGACGTTTGACATTCTAGCGAACGGTCGGCGGATCGTGACAGGAGCCTGTCCCACTGGACTCAAAGCGTCCGACCGAACCGCTTTGCGCTTCGTCCGCGCTCTTCGGACGAAAGTCGGCGAGCCAGAGAGTGAGAGCATGAAGTCCCTGTATTTGTACATCCAGTCTCTCCCCAAGATCGAAGGACCGTATCAATCCCTACTGGTAAGTGACGATTTGAAGTGCGCACGTGACTATAAGTCGGCTGTTGAAGAAGGTGGGCTGACAGGCCGTAAGCGATTCCAGGAGCTACTATTGTATGGTTGTGGCAAAGCGGTGCCGGGTGGCACCCGGGTTAGAGTAGCGAGGACTGGAGCCGAGTACGTTCGGGTCGAAGTCGCTGAAGGCGATGAGGGGCTTCGAAAGGTAAAGGGCTGGATTCACCGTGACTTTGTTATCACGGCCTCGCCCTAGACTGCCGGTATCACATTGGACGCTGAGGACCTCCGTCCCTCCCAGTCGAAGCGGCCCCCCTGGGGTAGGGGATGGTGGCATCCCCCCAGAGGCTGGGGGGATGGGTGTGGATACCGTCCCCACGTTCGCTACGCTAGAAAAAATTGGGCTCCGCCGCGCGCAGAAAATACCATCAGCGGGTGGCGAGACTGTACTGGCTTCCTGGGCTATGCCCTTCGGTCGCCTACTTCCGGGCGCTCGAGGCCTGCTTCGCTGACGACGGCCGGCGGAAAGCTGCTCGATGTCGGGCCCGTTGTGCTGACTTCTCCGCGGGCGATTCGTAAGCGTCCGGCTGCGCTTTCAATTACCCACAAATCTGTTGGATCAGGGGGAGAGAAGCCATAGAATGAATAGCCAGTATGCCGAAACAAAAAACGCAAGAATTGTCTCGGCGGCCCGGCGGCGGCGATTCCCTGCCACTGCCAACCGGAACGACCGCGGCTCTGGAACAGGAGATCGCTGCTTGCCGGTTTGAGGACCTTCGCCTTGGCCGGCGCTTTCGCGGGCTCGTCGAACAGTTGGCGCATAGCGTTGGGCAATCCATTCCGCTGGCCTGCCAGGATTGGCCCAGCACGAAGGCGGCTTATCGTTTCCTCTCGAACCCCAAAGTGGACGAAGAGCGAATTTTGGCAGGCCATTTCCAGGCCACCAAGGAGCGTGCCGCAGCATC
>JADCJL010000280.1 GCA_020247055.1 Acidobacteriaceae bacterium
ATCCCCAGAATCGACCGCGGGAACCCCGCCCCCAGCCCCCATACCGCCACTCCCGCCAGCGCCGCCGACGCCAGCACGTTCGTCCCCAGCAGCCGCCGCAAATCCACCAGCCCCGCGTACTGCCATCCCCCCCGGTCATGCCGCCGCAGCATAAACACCGGCAGCTTCACCACCACCGCCAGCCACACCGCCATCGACAACACCGGCGCCGCCTCCCGCGGCAGCGAATACTCAAAACGCAGCAGGAACGCCAGCACCATGGCAACCACTATCAGCAACCCGTGCAACCCCGCCAGCAATAGCCGCCGGTGCGCCCGTACCAACCGCATCGTTCCGCTCTTTTTCATGGTTCGCCCCCTGCCCGTCCATCGCCCGGCCGCTTACCGCCGCCACCGCTCCACAATCTCCCCCACCGCACCCGCCACCCGGTCCACCTGCCCTTCCGTCATCGCCGGATACAGCGGCAGCGAAAACATCCGCTCGTACAACGCCACCGCCCGCGGACACGGATACGCCGCCCCCAGCCCCTCGTACACCGGATGCAGCGGCACCGGAATGAAATGCACGCTGATGCCGATTCGCCGCTCCCGCAACTCGTTCAGAAACGCATCCCGCCCAATCGCGAGCCGCTCCGGCCGCAGCCGCAGAATGTACAGGTGCCACGCGTGCCGCCCGTCCACCGCCTCCGGTGGACACTCCACCTCCGGCATCCCCGCAAACGCCCGCTGATATCGCTCCGCCAGCTCTCGCCGCCGCTCCGTAAACCGCTCGATCTTTTTCAACTGCTCCACCCCGATCGCCGCCTGCAGGTCGCTCAGGTTGTACTTGAATCCCGCCTCCAGCACCTGGTAAAACCACGTCCCCTTCTCCCCGTACCGGTTCCAGGCGTCCCGGTTCAGCCCGTGCAGCGCCAGCGCCTTCATCCGCGCCAACAGCTCCGGCCGGTTCGTCGTCACCATCCCACCCTCGCCGGTCGTCAGATTCTTCGTCGCGTAAAAACTGTAGGCCACCGCATCGCTCGCCGAAGCCCCATCCGCCCCCAGGTGCCGCCCCCGGTAGTAGGTGCCCACCGCGTGCGCCGCGTCCTCCACCACCCGCAGCCCGTGCCGCCGCGCCAGCTCCCACAACTCCTCCATCCGGCACGGCAACCCCGCCAGATGCACGGGCAGCAGCACCTTCGTCCGCGGCGTAATCCGCGCCGCCACCGAAGCCGGGTCGATGTTTCCCGTCTCGTCCACGTCCGCCAGCACCGGACTCGCCCCCGTGTGCACAATCGCGTGCACCGTCGAACAGAACGTCAACGGCGTCGTAATCACCTCATCCCCCGGCCCCACCCCCAGCGCCGCCAGCGCCAGGTGCAGCGCCGCCGTGCACGAGTTCAGCGCCAGCGCATGCCGAGCCCCCGTGTAGGCCTCGAAGTCCCGTTCGAACGCCGCCGTCCGCGCCCCCGTCGTCAGCCATCCGGAGCGCATCGTTTCCACTACGGCGCCTATCTCCTCCTCTCCAATCTCCGGCAGATTGAAGGGCAAATACGAAGCTTCTAACATAGTCACTCCCCTATGCGGCCAGCCGCCGCAGCACCGTCTCCGGTGTAAACCCCGCCGGCCGCAAACTGTAACCCACCGTCATGGCCAACAAACGCCAGTCCCGCGCCCAGCAAGACAGCTCGAAATACCGCAGATTCAGCCGCAGCTTCTCCGGCAGAATCTCCTCCCGGTAGAACCGCTCCGGCTCCGCGGCCCCGGCCAGCAGCTGCTCCTCGTTCCGGTAAACCAGCGTCGCCAGATCCGTAATCCCCGGCCGCACGCTCAACACCCGCTGCCACACCGGATCCCCCGGATCCACATACCGCCGCACCTCCGGCCGCGGACCCACCAGGCTCATATCCCCCCGCACCACGTTCCATAACTGCGGCAGCTCATCCAACTTGTACGCCCGTAGCCACCCTCCCACCCGCGTCACCCGCCCGTCCCCCGCCGCCGTAATCGCCGGGCCGCCGTTGTCCACCCGCATCGACCGGAACTTCAACAGCACAAACGACCGTCCGCCCCGCCCCACCCGCACCTGCCGGAACAGCACCGGCCCCCCGTCCCCCCAGCGCACCAGCCCCGCAATCACCACCAGCGCCGGCGCCAACGCCACCAGCCCCGCCAGACAAACCACCCGGTCCACCAGGTTCCGCATGGCCCTACTCCCCCTCCTCGCCTGGCCCGTAACCATAGTGGTACGCCCCGTAGCGCGACTTGTTCTTTACATCCCAGGCGTTCAAAATCGTCCCCAGCACCGGAATCCCGTCATCGCGCAGCCGCCGGCTGATCTGCAGCGCCTCGTCCCGCAGCGTCTGCGACGCCCGGATCACCAGAATCACCCCGTCCGCCAGCCGCCCCAGCACCCGCGCGTCCGACACATACTGCATCGGCGGCGTGTCGATGATGACCATGTCAAACTCCTCCCGGAAACGCTCAAGTAACTCCCCCGACCGCTTCGAATACAACAAACTCGAGATACTCACCGTCCCCGGTCCGCTCGGCAGTAGATAAAGCCCCGCTACCTCCGTCGGCTTCACCAGCGCCTCCAGCGGCGCCTCCCGCAGCGATCCCTGCTCCCGCAGCAAATCACTCAACCCCCACGTGTTCGCCGCCCCAAACGTCTTATGCAGCTGCGGCTTCCGCATGTCGGCGTCAATCAACAGTACCCGCTGGTTGATCTCCGCCAGTGAGATTCCCAGATGCGCCACCGTCGTGCTCTTCCCCTCCCCCCGGTTCACACTCGTGATCAGAACCACCCGCGGCGCCGCCTGCCCCTTCCCAAACAAAATCGACGCCAGCGCCCCCCGGAACGACTCCGCAATCGCCCACGACCGGTCCTGCAGCACCGCCACCGGACTCTCCACCACCCCGCTCCCGTCCGTCTCGCCCAAAACCTTCCCGAGCGAGGTCGCCGTCCGGCTCCACGCCGGCATCCGCTTCATGTCCGGAATCACCCCCAACTCCGGCAGCTTCAGCAGATACGACGCCTCTCCCGGCGCCTTCAAGCTGTGGTTGACGTTCTCCGCCCCCAACACCAGTCCCACCGCCACCAGCAGACTCAGCGATAACCCCAGCGCCAGGTTCCCCCACCAGTTCGGCCGGTGCGGCGCCGTCGGCACCTCCGCCGGATCCACCACCCGCACATTCGTCGTCTGAATCGCCGCCGCCAATCCCGCCGTCTTCACCCGCGCCAACAAATCGTCGTACAGCCGCCGGTTGCTCTCCGCCTCCCGCTTCAGCACCTCGTACGTCCCCATCTGCTTGGAGTGGTCCCGCGCCTGCTCCCCCTGCGCCACCACCCCCGCCCGCAGCAACTCCTCCCGACGCTTGGCCCCCGCAAAGTCGTTCTTCAGCCGCGCGATAATCGTTTCCCGCTCCCGCCGCAGCGTCGCCTCCATCTCCCGGATCTGCGCCTCTACCCGCATCACCCGGTAATGCTCCGGCGTGAACATCGACTTCAACTCCGCCCTCTCCCGCCCCAACTCCGCCAGCTTCACCTGATAACCGCTCAGCCGCCCGTTATCCAGAATCTGCGGCACCGCCTCCGCCAAACTCGTCTCGGCAATCTCGTACGCCGACTGCTTGGCCACCCGGTCCACCTCCGCCCGCGCCAGCTCATCCTGCAGCTGCCGCAGCTTGGCCTCCTCCACGCTCTGCTTATCGTCGCTGAACAGCATCCCCGAACTCATCCGGTAACGCTGCACCGCCCCCTCGGACTGCTCCAGCTTCGTCCGCAAATCCTCCAACTGACGCGTCAGCCACTTCGTCGTCACCTCCGCCGCCTCCCACCGCGTCTGCAGCAGCGTCTGCGTGTACTCCCCCGTCAACAGCTGCAGATAATGCGCCGCCAGCTCCGGCCGCTCCGCCTCCGCCACCAGCTCAATCATCCGCGACCGCTCCACCGGTATCACCCGCAGCTCCACCTCCTCCGATGGCCCCCGCCGCCAACCCGGAATCCGGAACGCCTCCCGCACCGAAGCCAGCTGGTCCCGGCTCTCCCTCGGCGGCGCCGGCTGCCGCGCCACCCGCTGCCGCATCTGCTTCCGCAGGCTCTGGCTCTGCAGAATCCGCACCTGCGTCTGCAAATACGTCTCGTGCCCGCTTCCGCCGCTCTCCCCGCTCTCCTTGCCCAAACTCGCCACCTCCGGCGCCGGATTCACCTCAATCGTCGTCCGCGCCTGGTAGGTCGGCGTCTGCCCGACCGTCGCCAGCACCGTCAACACGACACCCACCGCCACCACCGTCAGAATCAAACCCTTCCGCCCCACCACCACCCACCACAAATCCATCAGCGCGCCCTGCTCCGGCCCCGCCTCCGCCGCCCCGGTCTCCACCGGCTCGAGACGATACGTCCGCACCGCCGGCGTGCCCCGGCTCAACTCCATCCCCGTTGCCTTGCTCGTCGCCATCGCCTTGTCTCCCATTGCCCGCCCCGTAACTAGAACCGGCCCAATAACAACATCCCCGTCGACACCGCCGGAATCGACACCGTCTGCAGATAGGAAAGAAACGTGTTCGCCGGCACAATCACCACGTCCCCCGGCATCAGCTCCAGATCCTTCGCCTTGCCCCGCATCACCTTCCGCAAATCCACAAACGCTGCCGACGTCTGCACCCCGTCTTCATTCACGTGCACAATCATCGTCCGCCCCGGCGACGCCGACCGCGTCAATCCCCCCGCCAGCGCCACCAGCTTCACCAGCGACATCGTCGGCGCCTGCACCAACTCCACCGACCCCGGCCGGTTCACCTCCCCCGACAAATGCACCATCCGCACCTGCTTCACCACCGACACCGCCACCACATCCTCCGGGTAAACCTCCAACTCCGCCTCCGCCCCCCGCCCGCTCATGACGTCTTTCAAATCCACCACCAGCTCCATCGACGACCGTCCCGCCTCCCCCAACTTCCGCCGCGCCTGCGGATGACCAATCGCCCCCGCCTCCTCGGCCCGCGTCAACGTCACCGTCGGCCCCGCCTCCTTCGGCCCCCCGGCCAGCACAATCGCGTCAAACAACGTCGTGTGCCGCTTCAACTGATACACCCCCGGCTTGTCCACCGCCCCCACCACCGACACCGGATGACTCCGGAACTCCTGCACATATACCGTCACCTGCGGGTTATGCTGATACCGCCGCAGCCGCTCCGCCAGCAGCTGCTCACACTCCCCCACCGTCAACCCGGCCACCTTCACCCGCCCCACCAGCGGCAGATTCAACTCCCCGCTCGACGCCACCCGCCACTCCCGGCTCAACTCCTCGCCGTTCAGCACCTGCACCATCAACGTATCATCGGCCGCAATGGTCACCTCCCGGCCGCCCTGCCCCCAGCCCACCACCGGCCACCATCCTGCCGCCAGCAGCCATCCCAACATCCAACTCTTTGTTCTGCGCATTCCCTCGCTCCTGTCTCCACTACCGCACCGCCACGCTCAACCGGTTCGAACTCCCCCGGCCATTCCCCGCCGTCACCGCCACGCTCTGCACCGCGCTCGCCGCCCCGCTCTGCACCATCACCGTCACCGCCGCCGTAAACTGGCTCCCAAACGTCCGCGCCGCCGCGCTCTGGTACCACGCCCCAAACGCCGGCTCCACGTTCACGCTCAACTCCGTCGTCTCCAGGCGCGCCCCCGGCGCCGCCGTAAACTGCAGCCCCAACTGCGTCACGCTTCGCAGCGGCGACAGCCCCGTGATCAACAGTTCAATCGAACTCCCGCTCCGCGCGCCCACCACCACGCTCCGCAGCACCGGCGCTCCCCCCGCCACCACCACCGCCTTCGCCGGCGCCGGCGTCGGCGTCACGTTCACCGTTCCCACCTGCCAACCCACGCTCAACGTAATCGTCCCCGCCACCGAACCCGTCTGCAGCGGCATCGTCCGCACCCCCTCGCCAAACCACGCCTCCACCGTCCCCGCCGGCACGCGGAACTCCACCGTCCGCCCCCCCGTCGCAAACTGGATGCTTGGGTCGTCGCCAAACGAATCCGGCACAAACGCCAGCGTCAGCCGACCCGTCAAATCCACCTCGTACGGTCGCTCCAGCGTCAAGCCCACCGCCGGCTGCTCCAACGGCCCCACCGTTCCCCCCACCCCCGTAAACAAAACGCCCGGCGCCAACCCCGGCATTGTCCCCACCCCCAACAGCGGCAGCACCCGGTCATCCAACTGCACCGCTCCACTCACCGCACCCACCGCCTCCGGCGCAAACCGCAGCACAAACTCCCGGCTGGCCCCCACCGCCAACACCAGCGGCATCGCCGGCCATCCCCGCATCTGAAACCCACGCCCACTCACGCTCATCCCCACAATCTGCGCCGCCGCGTTGCCCCCGTTCGTCACCACCAGGCCAACCTCGCCGCTCCCCCCCACCATCACGTTCGGAAAAATCACCGGCCCCCCCTCCGCCACCGGCGTCAACACCTCACCAATTCGCACCGCATACTGCAGCCGCGCCGCCAAACTCACCGCCTCCAACCCAAACTCCGCCTGCTCCACCACCAACCGCCCCGCCAACCGCCCGCTCTCCCGCGCCGTAAACACCAACTGCCAGCGCAACGTCCCGCCCGGCGCCACCACCGCCGGCAGCGCCGGCAGGTTCACCAGCCGGAACGCCGCGTTCGTCGTCGCAATCGTCCCCACCCGCCCGCTCGCACTCCCTTCGTTGCGCGCCTCGAGCGTCACCGTCACCGTGCCCCCCGCCGCCGTGTCCGGCAGTTGCAGCGTCCCCCCCGGCAGCAGCCGCAGCGCCGCCCCGCCCTCTACCGTCGCCGTGTAAGTAAACGCCGCGGTCACGCCCCGCCCCGCCAGCGCCACCTCCAGCCGCCGCCCGTCCCCGTACTCCAAGCGCAGCAACCCCGTCGCCGCCTCCCCGCCCGCCGGCTCAAACACAATCCCGAAACGCAGCTCCCGCTCCGGCGCCACCGTCGCCGGCAACAGCGGCAACCCCGTCAACCGGAACCGCTCCCCCTGCACCGCTGCGCTCCGCACCACCCCCGCCGCCGTCCCCCGGTTCCCCACCACCACCGTCGCCGCCGCCGTCCCCCCCGCCGCCGTATCCGGAAATCCCATCCGGTTCCCGTTCTCCAGCAGTAGTTGGTTCCCGCCCGCCGTCAGAAAGTAACGCGCCACCATCTCCGCGCCCACCCCCGTCCCGCGCAGAAAGAAGTTGTAAGTCGCCACCACCGTCCCCGCCGCGTTCTCCACCGTCACCGCCAGCAGCTCCGTCCACATCCCCTGCCCCGCCGGCGCAAACCGTACCGGCGCCACCACCGTCGCGCCCCCGCCCACCGCCTGCGGCGCCGTCGCCTGCGCCGTAAACGCCTGCCCCGTCACGCTCACCCGCGCCAGGGTCCACGTCTCCGTCCCCCGGTTCTCCATCAGCAAAAACAGCGTTGCCGCCGACCCCGCCGCCGCCGTCAGCGCCGCCTGCCCGTTCACCGGCAGCGCCGTCGCCGGCCCTGCCGCCTCCGTCCGGTAGCTGAAAGAAAAGTTCGGCGCCTGGCCCCACGCCGCCGCGGCCACCCACAATCCGCTCAACAGTAAGTTACGCATCATCTTAGTCCACCGGCACGAAAGAAACCGCGCGTCCCGCGCAATTCAGTAACAACAAAGGCCCCTGCCCCGGCTCGTTGAGTAAGTACCAGCCCTCCCGGTGCAGCGGCGCCATCCCGCTCGGCCTCGCCCACAAACCCACGGTCTCCGTCCCCCGCCCGCCGGCCCGTACAATCGCCAGCCGCGCCCCCGCCCCGTCTACCAGCACCACCTGCTCCCCCTCCTCCGTCCGGCACGCCCCCAGCGCCACCGGCCCCTCCACCCCGTCTGCCTCACGCAGCACCCGCACCGCCGCCGCCCCCGGCCCTCCGCTTGCTGCCTTCCACATCTCCTCGGCCCCCCGGTCCTCATAGTCAACCCCCCCGTCCTCCGCCACCGCCGCCGCCCCGATCTCCATGCCCCGCGCCACCCACTCCCACACCCCCTCGGCATCTACCCGCCACAACTCCGGCCCGTTCGTCACCAGCGCCCGCCCCCCGTCCGGCCCCGCCGCCAGCAGCCGCCACCCCGGCCCGGTCTCCACCATCCCCGTCACCTCCCCCTCCCGCACCCAGCGCAGCCGCCGCCCCCCCTCGCCCGCCGCCTCCAGATGCACCACCGCCCACACCCCGTCCGCGCTCCACGCCGCCCGCTCCGCCGCCCCCGTCAACCCCGCCAGCTCCCGCGTCCGCACCGTCTCCCCCGCCCAATCCACCCACAACCATCCCCCCGCTTCCGTCCCGCACACCGCCCGCCGTCCCACGGACTCCACCGCGCATCCCCGCAGTCGCTCGCCCACCGCGAGCCCCATCCCCAATCGCGCCCCGCCCGGCAGCCCCTCAATCGCCCGGATCATCCCCTGCCGGGCGTCAAAAACATACCCCGTCACCGGCCCCTCCAACCCCGCCCCAGCCCATCCGTACGCCGCGGCCAGTCCCGCCAGTGCCAACCGCTTCGCCCCGCTCATCGCGGTCCCCCTATACTCACCCCACCCACCGCCAGCGCCGTCCCCGCCGGCGCCGCCGTGCCGCCACCGCCGCCTCGCGTCGCCGCTACTCCCACCGCCGCCGCGCCGCCCGCCACCGCCGCCAACCCCAGCCAGATCTTCCGCCCGCCGCCCCCCGCCGCCAGCGCCTCCCGGCCCCCCGCCGTCGTGTTGCTCTGCGGGATCACCGCCCGCCCCCGCAGCCCGTCCTTGGCCGCCTCCACCGCTATCAAAAAACGCCCCTCCACCTCGTTCGGCATCATCCCCACCACCGCCGCCCGCCCCGCGTCATCCGTCAACCCCTCATACCGCCGCCCCCCCGCCACGCTCGCCGATGGCCCGCCCAGCGGAAACGTAAACGCCACCTTCGCCCCCGCCACCGGCCGCCCATCCCCGTCCGTCACTACCACCTCCGGGTTATGCGCCACCCGCCGCTTGATGTTATTCAACGCCCCCTCCCCCGCCACAATCCGAATCTGCAGCCGCCCCGGCTCCTGACCCGCCAGTAGCCCCGCCATCACCAACGCCATCCATCCCCGCTTCATACTCTGCCTCATCTCTCTCCCCCCTACAGCCGCACAATCTTGTCCGACACAACGCCCTTCAGCGCATTCCGCGTGTCCACCACCATCGCCGCCCGCTCCACGACCTCCCGGTAGGGAAACTCGCTGTGGTCCGTGATAATCACCACGCAATCCGCCTCCCCCACCCCGTCCAGTAACTCCACCGACTCCATCACCTCCCCCCCCAGCTCCATCCGCGGCACATACGGGTCGCTGTAACTCACCTCCGCCCCCCGGCTCCGCAGCACATGCATCACATCGAGCGCCGGCGACTCCCGCACGTCATCGATATTCCGCTTGTAAGCCACCCCCATCACGAGCACCCGCGCCCCCCGCAGCGGCTTACTCCGGTCGTTCAGCGCGTTTTGTATCTTCTCCGCCACGAAATGCGGCATCTGCCCGTTTATCGCCCCCGCCAGCTCAATAAATCTGGCCTCCATCCCCGTCTGCCGCGTCTTCCACGAAAGATAGTAAGGATCAATCGGAATACAATGCCCGCCCAGCCCCGGCCCCGGATAGAAAGGCATAAACCCGAACGGCTTGGTCGCCGCCGCGTCAATCACCTCCCAGACATCAATTCCCATCCCCTCGCAAAGCAACGCCATCTCGTTTACCATCCCGATGTTAATCATCCGGAACGTGTTCTCGAGCAGCTTCACCATCTCCGCCACCTTCGTACTCGATACCCGCACCACGCGCTCGAGCGCCTGCCCGTACAGGAGCGCCCCTAACTCGGTGCACGCCGGCGTAATCCCCCCCACCACCTTCGGAATATTCGCCGTCTGGTACAGCGCGTTGCCCGGGTCCACCCGCTCGGGGGAGAAACACAAGAAGAAATCCGTCCCCACCCGCAACCCGCTCACCTCGAGCATCGGCAGCACTAACTCATCCGTCGTTCCCGGGTAAGTCGTCGATTCCAGAATGACAAGCAGGCCCGGATGGGCGTACCGCGCCACCTGCTCACACGCCGCCACGACATACGTCATATCCGGATCCTTCGTCTTCCGCAGCGGCGTCGGCACGGCAATCGTCAGCGTGTCGAGTTCCCGGATCACCGAAAAATCCGCCGTCGCCCGCAGCCTCTCCGCCGCCACCATGTCGGCCAGCCTCGCCCCGTCGACGTCCTGAATGTAGGAGCGCCCCGCATTGATCGCCTCTACCTTCCCGGCCTGCACATCAATCCCCGTCACGTCAAAACCCGCCCCGCATAACTCAAGCGAAAGCGGCAGCCCGACATACCCCAGGCCAATCACCCCCACCCGCGCCGTCCGGTTACGAATCTTCTCCGCCAGCGCCGCGGCCGTCCCCGGCCGCTCCTCCCTCTCCATCGGCTCCACGCACACTGTCGCCATACTTGTCTCCTTCGCCGTGCCCCCCGGCCGGCTGCTCTTAGTTAGTTATTCCAGCTCCGTTTTCTTGAGAATCAGCGAGAGCTTGCCGTCTATCTCCCGCATCGCCTCACCGAGGCGCTCTATATTGGCCGTAATCGAAGAATTCTCCGCTTCTTTCGGCTCCCGCTCCATCGCCACCCGCCGCAGCACCGCATCCCGCGCATAGTCAGAAAGGCTACGGCTCCGGGCGTCCTCGCTGCCGCGCTTTACTAACTCATACTCATCATCCGAAAGCCGGAACGTTACAATCGAACGCCGCGGCCGGAAGTTGGTTCGCATCCAATGCCCCCTTTCTTGACGGACAGGCCGCGGGCGGCCGCCGCCGCCCGTCCTCCGTGCAGTTACACCTCGTCCGGCAACCCCGCCGGAATGGTGATCCGTATGCCGGCCCGCTCAGGCCGGATAACCCGCTAACTTAGCTCGCTCCCCTCGCCGCGCCATTCCTGCCCCACCGGACAGGCTTTCGCCAATCTCACTCCCGTGAGCTTTTTTCCACTTACCAGAAAAAGGAGCGTATCCGGTAACTGAGTGATTTCCGCGGCTGGAAACTTTATCGGTGAGTTACCTCACCCCGCCCCAGGCAGTTCACTTAGACGCTACACCCTCAGTGTAGGCAGGGATCATACCGTTGTCAACGAAAAACTGCAGCGAATCCGCGGGCGGCACCAAGAAACTTTCGCCGAACCCGCCCGCGAATACAAAGCGCGAACATCCACCCGCCGCCACGCTGGACATAGAATGAGCGCGGAGCGGCAGAAGGGAAACTAGAAGAAGGGAAACTACACCCGCGGCCCCGGCATCGGCCGTGCAGGAAACAGAGCGTTACTTGGGTTCTGACTCCCCGAACGCCCCGGCGCTCCAGCTTTCTTCCGACAACCTGCCGGGTATTCCCCACAACGGGCGGCGTGCCTCGCCGCCACAGCCCGTCACACCTCCGGCCACGCCCTCTGGCCATCCGACAGGTTAGTCGTTGGTGCCCTCCCCCAACGAGAGGGCGACCTGACGCAGGATCTGAACTACCCGGCTCGAGCGAAGACGCCGCCTACTGCGCCCGCATCATCGCTTCGAGCGCCGCCACCCGCTCCGCCGTCGGTGGATGCGTCGAGAACAGCTTGGCCAGCCCTCCCCCGCTGAACGGGTTTGAAATGTACATGTGCGCCATCGCCGGCGAACCCTCCGTCGCCGGAATCCGCTGCGACCAGCCCTCGATCTTCCGCAGCGCGTTCGCCAGGGCCATCGGCTGGCCTGTGTAGACCGCCGCGTCCCGGTCGGCCATAAACTCCCGCGACCGCGAAATCGCCATCTGAATCAACGCCGCCGCAATCGGCGCCACGATCATCGCCACCAGCCCACCAATCGGGCTTCCACCCTCTTCGTCATCATGCCGGCCCCCGCCAAACATCGACGCCCACATCGCCATCTGCCCCAGCGAACTGATGGCCCCGGCAATCGTCGCCGACACCGTCATCACCAGCGTATCCCGGTGCGCGATGTGCGCCAGCTCATGAGCAATCACCCCGGCAATCTCGTCCCGGTTCAGCGCCCGCAGCAGACCCTCGGTCACCGCCACGGTCCCCTTGCTCGGGTTCCGCCCCGTCGCAAACGCGTTCGGCGAATCGTCGGGAATCAGGTACAGCTTCGGCATCGGAATCCCGGCCTTCTGCGCCAAGCCCTGCGTCATCGCGTACAACTCGCGCCCATCGCCCGGCTGTATCTCCTCGGCGTGGTGCATCTTCAGCACAATCGTGTCCGACCACCAGTACGACACGAAGTTCATCACGACGGCCATCCCCAGGGCCATGATCAGGCCGCTGCGCCCGCCAATGGCGCTCCCGACGGCAATCAGCAGCGCCGTCAGCGCCGCCAGCAACATATAAGTCTTCACCGTATTCATGCTTCCTCCACAATACAAAAAACCTTTTGTGTCAGCCGTCGGCCTTTTTTAAAAGCATCCCACGGCTGACACAAAAGGTCTTGATCCGCACCGTTTTTCCGATGCGCCGGCTCACCGGGCGCTCTCACGCCGTCTTGACGATAAACCGGAGAGAAGTCGATCTACTCCCCTTTTGCGTTCAATCCTTCTGATGCGCCAACCCCGCCGCCGGTTGCAACCGAATCAACCAATTAACGCCATCGCCCGCTTCATCGCATCGGCCACCTTCGCCAGCGCCTGCTCCGGCGGCAACGCCCGCAGCGCCGCATTGAACGGCTCGCACCGCGCCGGCGCATCGCAACCCAACCCGTTTAGCGTATTTAAGAAGGTCTTCACATCCAAAACGCCGGTCTCGAGCGGCAGCTCCCGCTTGGAGTCAATCTGCTGATCGGCCGGCACCCCCGCCGGCGCGTCGTTCAGGTCAATCGACACGATATCCTCATTCCGCAGCGTCTTCAAATCCGCCGCGCCCTCCCCCGCCATCTGCCAGTGCCAGGAGTCGAGCACGAAACCCACGTTGCCCGTCCCGATCTCGGCAATCAAGTCCTTGGCCTCGGCCATCGTATGGATGAACGGATACCGCCGCGAAGTCCATAGCGTCTTCGGCCCAACGTATTCCAACCCAAACCGCTGCCCGTTGTCTTTACAAACCTGTGCAATCGCCCGCAGCCGCGCCGCGTGCTGCCGCATATTCTGCAGGTAGGTCAACTCGTCGCTCGCCGGCATCAGCCAGGTCGATACCCGCGTCACCCCCGCCGTTGCCAGCGCCTTGGCCACGGCCGGAAACTTCGCCATCCCAGCCTCAAACGTCGCCTGGTCCTTCCGGTACTCCACCGTCAACCCGGCCGAGCCCCACGCCAGCCGCTTGGCCCGCACCGCGGCCGCCAACTCCCGGATCCGCGCCGGCTCCATCGCCGCCATCGGCTCCCCATACGGCTCCACCGCCTCAAATCCGTAATAATGAGCAAACTCAATCGCCTGCTCCTGCGTCGCCTTTACTCCAATCGCTCCAGGTGACAAACTAATAGTCATCTTCCGCATGGCTCCCTCCCGATGGCGCTCCCAAAATAAGGTACAACGGTAAGCGTGACTCAATCATCTCACGGAGTATCATGATGAGCTCGGCAGCTGTGCCTACTCTCGTCGCCGACCGCAACTTCGTCGATGACGCTCTCGCCGCGATCCTCCGCGATCACCCCACTTCCGGACCGAATCCCGTCTCCGCCGCCATGCGGTTTGCCGTCCTCAACGGCGGCCAACGCCTCCGTCCCGTCCTCGCCCTGCGCATCGGCCGCCTCGCCAAGGCCGACCTCCAATTGGTCACCCGCGGCGCCGTCGCCATCGAACTCTTCCACTGCGCCTCGCTCATTGTTGACGACCTGCCCTGCATGGACGACGAGATGATGCGCCGCGGCCAACCCACCGTCCACCGTCAGTTTGGCGAAGCGACCGCCGTGCTCGCCGCCTTCAGCCTCGTTGCCCTCGCCGCCCGCCATGCCACCGAAGGGGTCACCTGCCCCGCCGAGGCCGAACACCTGAGCTGCTTCCAACAAAAGCTCCTGCGCGTGCTCGACTGCAACTCCCTCGTCGGCGGCCAGGCCATGGACCTCGCCGCGCCCGGCGCGTCATCCCGCCGCCTCGCCGAGTTGAAGACGGCGCCCCTGTTCCAGCTCTCCGCCTGGGCCGGACTGCTCGGCTCCCCGTTCGATGAGCCGCACCGCCATCAACTCAGCCACTTCGGCCACGAATTCGGCGTCTCCTACCAACTAATGGACGACCTGAACGACGGCCACGCCTCCTCGCGGGCCGAGTTCGAGCAGCAGTTGGCGCAGACGCGCTCCCTGCTCCACCCCTTCGCGGCCAAAGCCGCGGAGATCCACGAAATGCTCGATTACCTGGAAAATAAGTCGATTGCCTAAGAAAATCATCGTCATTGGCAGCGGTTTCGGCGGCCTCGGTACGGCCGTGCGCCTGCAGTCCCGCGGCTTTCAAGTGGAACTGTTCGAGGCCCGCGATAAGCTCGGCGGCCGGGCGTATGTCTACGAGCAGGACGGCTTCACCTTCGACGCCGGCCCCACGGTCATCACCGCCCCGTTCATGCTCGACGAGTTGTTCACCGGCGCCGGGCGCGACATCAAAGACTACGTCAATATCGTTCCGGTCAACCCCTTCTACAACATCGAGTTCCACGACGGCCGCAGCTTCTCCTACAACGCCGACGAAACCGAAACCATCCGCAAGATCCAGGCTTTCTCCCCCGGCGACGTTGCCGGCTACCAGGAGATGATCCGCCAAGCTAAGGCCATCTTCCAAAAGGGCTTCGTCGAGCTCTCCGACGTGCCCTTCCTGAACTTCATGGACATGGTCAAGATCGCGCCGGACCTGATCCGCCTGCAGAGCCACAAGACCGTCTTCCAGTTCGTCAAAGGCTACATCAAAGACCCCCTCCTGCAGCGCGTCTTCAGCTTCCATCCCCTGCTCGTCGGCGGCAACCCCTTCCAGACCACCTCCATCTACGCCCTCATCCATCATCTGGAGCGCGAATGGGGCGTCCACTACGCCATGGGCGGCACCGGGGCCGTCGTTCAAGCCCTCGGAAAGCTCTTCGTCGAACTCGGCGGCCAGATCCATCTCAATACCCCGGTCCGCAGCATCCTCACCCGCGGCGGCGTCGCCGCCGGCATCGATACCGACGTCGGCCAGATGCACACCGCCGACGCCGTTGTCTCAAACGCCGACGTCGCCAACACCTACCGCAAAATGCTGCCCGAAAAGTCCCGCGCCAAGTGGACCGACAAAAAGCTCGACGGCATGAAGTACTCGATGGGCCTGTTCGTCATCTACTTTGGCACCAAGGGCGTCTACGAGAACATCGAGCACCACACCATCCTGCTCGGTCGCCGCTACGAAGAGCTGCTCGACGACATCTTCAACAAGAAGGTCCTTGGCGAGGACTTCTCCATCTATCTCCACCGCCCCTCGAAGACCGACCCCACCATGGCCCCTCCCGGCCACGACTGCTTCTACGCGCTCATCCCGGTGCCCAATCAGCTCTCGGGCATCGACTGGACCAAGCAAGCCAAGCCCTTCCGCGACCGCGTCATGAAGTACATGGAGGACCATTACCTCCCCGGCCTCTCCTCCCGTCTCGTCACCGAACGCTGCTTCACCCCGCTTGATTTCGAGACCACGCTGAATACCTACCGCGGTTCCGGCTTCTCCTTCGAGCCCATCTTCACGCAGTCGGCCTGGTTCCGGCCGCACAACGAAAGCGAGGACGTCAGGAATCTGTTCTTCGTCGGCGCCGGCACCCATCCTGGTGCGGGCGTGCCCGGCGTGCTCAGCTCGGCCCGCATCGCCGAAAAACTGATATGCGAGCGGTTCCCGAACAGCTAGCCGCCTGGCAGCAGAGCGCGGCGGAGGCGACGGCGAAGGGTTCAAAAAGCTTCTACTTCGCCACGCGCTTCTTCCCGCCGCATCTGGCCCAGGCTGCCTACGGCGTCTACTGGTTCTGCCGCTCCACCGACGATATCGTCGACGAGAACCCGGACCTCCCCGCCGCCCGGCGCGAGCTTGAAGCCTGGCGCGAGCAGCTGGTCGCCGTCATGAACGGCCAGACCGTAGACAGCCCCGTCCTGATGCTGTTCGAACACACGCGCCGCCAAACCGGCTTTCCCGAACAGTACCCGCTTGAACTCATCGAGGGCATGCGCATGGACCTCGAGCGCGCCCGCTACGCCAACTTCGACGAACTGCGCCTGTTCTGCTACCGCGTCGCCAGCGTCGTCGGCCTGATGATGAGCCACGTCATCGGCTTCCGCGGCGACGCCCTCACCTACGCCGAAGACCTCGGCATCGCCATGCAGTTGACCAACATCCTGCGCGACCTCGGCGAAGACGCCGACCGCGGCCGCATCTACCTGCCCGCCGACGAACTCGCCCGCTTCGCCTACACCGAAGACGACCTCCTCGCCCGCCGCCGCGGACCCGCCTTCGACGCCCTCATGCGCTTCCAAATCGACCGCGCCCGCGGCTACTACGAGCGCTCCTTCCCCGGCATCCCGCTGCTCAAGCCCGAAGGCCGCTTCGCCGTCGAAATCGCCGCCAAGGTCTACCGCGACATCCTCGGCAGAATCGAGAAAATGGACTATAACGTTTACGCCCGCCGCGCCGTGGTCCCGGCCTGGAAGAAGTACGCCATCACGGCCGGGGCCCTTGCCCGCCGGAAGTTCCAATCATGAAAACCGCCATCGAACGGGGCTCGCTCGCTACCGCCCTCGGCCTCGCCGTTCACTATCTCTTCTACTACCTGTTCGGCACGCCGCTCTTTCCCGACCTGATCGGCGAGTGGATCATGGCCCGCACCCCGAACACCTACAGCGTCCTGCTGCTTGAAACCATGGGCGCCTGGGCCAAGCCCTTCGCGCTCACCGGCGGCCTGTTCGCCCTCGGCTTCGCCATGACGGTGGTCGCCCTCTCCTGGCGCTACGTGGCCGTCGTGCCGGTGGCGGCGGTGTACTACTTCGCCTTCGATCTGTTGGGCCTCAGCTTCTGGCTGCCGGCCATGGCGGCGCTCGTGCTGGCCGCCCCGCGCGTCGAAAAGTTCTCACCCTCCCGCCGCCGCCTGCTCTCCGCCGTCATGAGCTCGACAACGCTCGCCGTCGCCGTCGAAGGCTACCTCCGCGACGCCCGCCTCGCCGCCCGCGCCGCCAAGCCCTTCGACCTCTGGCGCTTCGTCCCCCCGCCCGACAACTTCCACCGCCTCGCCCGCAAAGCCATCACCGCCATCGGCACCCACTACACGATGTCGAAGAACTCCGTCGACCCCACCATCGACCCCGCCACCTGGCGCCTCCGCTTCACCGTCGACGGCAAAGAGATCCTCTCGCTCTCCTACCTCCAACTCCTGCAGGCCAAGCGCCAGCAGCGCTACGTCACCCTGCGCTGCATCTCGAACACCATCAAGTCCGACCTCATGGGCACCGCCGAATGGTCCGGCTTCCCGCTGCGGCAGATCTTCGACGGCTCGAGCCTCCCGCCCACCATCAAAGAGGTAGCCTTCCTCGGCGTCGACGGCCACGGCGACTCGCTCCCGCTCGACTACGCCCTGTCCGACGAGGTCTTCCTCGCCCTCGGCATGAACGGCCAATCGCTCACCCGCGCCCACGGTTTCCCCATCCGCATGCTCTGCCCGCGCTACTACGGCTTCAAGAACGTGAAGTGGATCGGCGAAATCGCCTTCGTCTCCCAGCCCTACTACGGCACCTGGCCCAAGATGGGCTACACGAAGGAGGCCAAAACCAACATCGCCTCCTACATCGATAAAGCCACCCCCACCGAAGTCGTCGGCGTCTCCTTCGCCGGCAGCCGCGGCATCCAGCGCGTCGAGGTCCGCCTGCTCGGCGCCGACGGCGCCCCCGGCCCCTGGCACGCCGCCACGCTCGAAAACCCGCTCTCGCCCTACACCTGGACCCGCTGGCAGATCGCCCTCGCCGCCCCCGGCGCCACCCACGCCGAAGCCCGCGCCCAGGACTCCACCGGCGCCTGGCAGGCCACCGAAGAGACCAAACTCTTCCCCAGTGGCGTTGCCGGGCCCACCGTGCGCAAAATCTCCGTATGACCTCCTACTACGCCGCCATTGTCACCGCCCTCGGCATCGTCCTGTTCCTGCGCAAGGCGTGGCACAACTATACGCGGCTGCCGAAGATCCCCTACGTCTCCGGCCTCGAGTTCCCCTCGCTCACCGTCATCGTCCCGGCCCGCAACGAAGCGGCCAACATCGTCCGCGCCGTCGAGGCCTTCCCGCCCGAAGCCGTCCTCGTCGTCGATGACGCCTCCACCGACGACACCGCCCGCCTCGCCGCCGAAGCCGGCGTCCGCGTCATGCCCGCCCCGCCGCTTCCCGCCGGCCACCTCGGCAAGCCCAACGCCTGCCAGGCCGGCGCCGCCGCCGCTGCCACCGACTGGCTGCTGTTCATCGACGCCGACACCTGGTACGCCCGCGTCTTCGCCCCCTGCCTCGTCGAGTACGCCGCCGAGAACGATCTGCAGATGGTGAGCGTCTTCCTCCGGCAGCAGTGCGAGACGCTGGCCGAAAAGGTCCTCCTGCCCTACGCCTTCGCCCTCTACTTCACCGGCGTCAACGCCGCCGCCGTCAACGCCCGCCGCCCCACGCAGTGGCTCGCCAACGGCCAGTGTCTGCTCGTTCGCCGCGATGCCTACGAGCGCCTCGGCGGCCACGCCGCGGTCGCCGCTTCCGTCATCGAAGACGTCGCCTTCGCCAAGCTCGCCGCCGAACGCGGTATCCGCGCTCGCGTCACCCGCGCCGAGCACATGGGCAGCGTCCGCATGTACGACTCGTTTCAAGCCATCTGGCGGGGCTTTCAGAAGAACTCCTTCCGCTTCCTGCAGATCAACCCGTTCACCGGCCTGCAGGTCGTCATGGCCTCGACGCTGCTCGCCAGTTGGATCCCGGTCATCGTCTGGCTGGTGAACGACCATCTCTACCGCCAGGCCGCCCTGTTCGCCGTCGTGCCGACCGTCGCCCTGTTCCCCTGGTACCGCAGCGCCGCCGCGCTGCTCGCCCCGCTGGCCATCTACGGCTTCCAGGCCATCGCCATCAACGGCATGTTCACGACGATCACCGGCCGCAAGGCCATCTGGAAGGACCGCCCGGTGTGAAGCACTACCCCACGCCCTGGCGCCAGGTCTTCGCCCTGACGCCGCACATCTGGCAGCGCACGCGCTACTCGGTCCGTACCTTCACCGAGCAATCCCTTCCCTGCCTCACGCCCGCGCCGCGCATCGAAGGCCTCGAGCACCTGCCGGCCAGCCCGGCCTTTGTCCTCGCGCCGAACCACTACCAGCGGCCCGGCCTGTGGATTCTCCACCCCTGCAGCGTCATCACGGTCGCCCTCCAGCGCCACTACCAACTGCCGGACCCGCCCATCCGCTGGGTGGTCACCGCCAACTGGCCGCCCCTCCGCCTCGGCCCCTGGCAGTTCCCTTCCCCCGGCGACTGGCTGCTGCCGCGCGTCGCCCACGCCCTGCACTGCTACCCGGTCTCGTTCGCCGGCACCAACCCGGCGCTCACGGCCCGCAGCTACCGCCAGTTGCTCAAGGACGCCAAGTTCCTCGACCGGCCCCTCGGCATCTTCCCCGAAGGCGTCGCGGGCACAGCCTTCCGCATGGCCCCGCCGCTCCCCGGCGTCGAACGCCTCTTCGTCACGCTCGCCAGACTCGGGCTGCCCGTCGTCCCCTGCGGCATGCACGAGACCGACCGCCTCGTTGTCCGCTTCGGCCCGCCCATTCCGCCCGCCGCGCTCGAAGCCGCCCCCGACGCGGCCGAACTCGTCATGCGCGAAATCCGCGCCCAAATTCCATCTCCTCCCATCCAAGGACAATAGATCCCCATGCCGATCGGTATCCTCTACGAACACCCCGAATGGTTTGAGCTCCTGTTCAGCGAGCTCGACCGGCGCGGCCTGCCTTTTTCGAAGCTCCCGGCCGACGCCCTGCTCTACGACCCGGCCGCCCCGCCCGCGCTCGACCTCGTCGTGAACCGCATGAGCCCCTCCTCGCACCGCCGCGGCCACGGCAACGGCATCTTCCTCGTGCGGGACTATCTCCGGCATCTCGAAGAGAACCGAATCCCGGTGGTCAACGGCAGCGCCGCGTATGCCGTCGAGATCTCGAAGGCATGGCAGCTCGACCTGTTCCGCCGCTGCGGCGTGGGCTACCCGCGCGCGGTGGTGGTGAACCACGCGAGCCGCGTGCTCGAAGCCGCCCGCGCGCTGACCTTCCCGATTGTCTTCAAGCCCAACGTGGGCGGCAGCGGGGCCGGCATTGTCCGCTTCGACTCGCTCGACCAGCTCGCCGCCGCCACGTTCGACTTCGGCGTCGACGGCACGGCGCTGCTGCAGGAGTTTCTGCCGGCGCGCGGGCAATCCATCGTGCGCGTCGAGATCCTCGACGGGGAGTTTCTCTATGCCATCCGCATCTGGCCCGACCTGACGAGCTTCAACCTGTGCCCGGCCGACATCTGCCAGGTGCCGGAGGAGATCACGGCCTGCCCGGTGGACACGCCCGGCAAGAAGAAGCTGCGCATCGAGCGCGAGGAGCCGTCGGCCGAGGCGATCGCCGGGGCGCTGGCGCTGGCCAAAGCCGCGCAGCTTGACGTCGGCGGCATCGAGTTTCTGGTGGACGATCGGACGGGCCGGATCGCCTACTACGACATCAACGCCCTGTCGAACTTTGTGACCGATGCGGTAAATGTGGTGGGCTTCGACCCGACGGCCCGCTTCGTCGACTACCTCGAACGCCGCCTCGCGCCATGAGCCTCGGCGTCCTGGTGGTCGCCGACAACCACTTCATCGTGCGCGGCCCCCGTCCTACCCCCGAAGAAGCCCTACTCCTCGCCCGCCGCTGGACCTTCATCGAGATCGGCTCCGGCATCCGCGCCACGGACCCCTACGGCCCGTGGCAGGTCTCCACCAAAGAGTTCCGCGAAAACCTCACCTGGGCCGTCATCGTCGCCGGGCCACCCGCGCCGCCCGTGGCTGCGCTGCTCGCCGAACTCGCCGCCCGCGGTGTCCCCATCGAGACACTCCCGCCCGCCCCGCGCCCTGCCGAAAACCAGCCACAATAAGGCATGTCGTTCCTCCTTGCTCTGCTCCTGTTCGCCGCTCCCGAATGGCCGCAGTTCCGCGGCCCCGGCTCCACCGGCGTTGCCGCCGACGATCCGCGCCTGCCCACCACCTGGTCCCCCACGCAAAACATCGCCTGGGCCACCCCCATCCCCGGCGTCGGCTGGTCCTCGCCCGTCGTCGCCGGCAACCTCGTCTTCCTCACCGCCGCCATCGCCCCCGGCGCCGCCGCCGCGCCCAAACCGGGCCTCTACCTCGGCCCGTTGCCGCCCAAGCCCACCGACGAACACCGCTGGGTGGTCTACGCGCTCGATTTCGATTCCGGCAAGATTGTCTGGGAGCGCGAAGTGCACCGCGGCGTCCCGCCGCAGGCCCGCCACGCCAAAAACACCTTCGCCACCGAAACGCCGGTCACCGACGGCGAGCACGTATACGCCTACTTCGGCAACGTCGGCCTGTTCTGCCTCGACCGCAAGGGCAAGATTCTTTGGAAGCGCTCCTGGGACCCGGTCTCGACGCGCCTCGGCTGGGGCACGGCCGCCTCGCCGGTTCTGCATCAGGACCGCCTCTACATCGTCAACGACAACGACACGAAATCCTACCTCACCGCCCTCGACAAAAAGACCGGCCAAACCATCTGGACCGTCGACCGCGCCGAAGAGTCCAACTGGGCGACGCCCTATCTCTGGCAGCACGCCCAGCGCACCGAGATCATCACCCCGGGCACGAAGAAGGTCCGCTCCTACGACCTCGACGGCAAGCTGCTGTGGGAGCTCGGCGGTATGTCGTCCATCACGATCCCCACGCCGTTCACCGCGCATGGCCTGCTCTATGTCACCTCGGGCTACGTCGGGGATCAGACCCGGCCGTATTTCGTCATCAAGCCCGGAGCCAAGGGCGACATCTCGCTCAAGCCCGGCGAAACATCCAACGCCTACATCGCCTGGCACCTCCCGCAGGCCGGGCCGTACAACCCTTCGCCGCTCGTCTATGGCGATAACCTGTACACGTTGATGGACCGCGGGTTTCTTACCGCGCACAACGCCCGCACCGGCGCCGAACTGTTCAGCAAGCAGCGGATCGACGCGGCCGCCGGTGCCTTCACCGCCTCGCCCTGGGCCTACAACGGCAAGGTCTTCGCGGCGAGCGAAGACGGCGACACGTTCGTCATGACAGCCGGGGCGAGCTTCGAGCTGCTGCACAAGAATACGCTCAACGAGATGATCATGGCCACCCCGGCCATCGCCCGCGGCAGCCTGTTCCTCCGCACGTTCTCGAAGCTCTACCGCATCACCAACCAGAGCGCGAAGCCGGCCGCCTGGGACCGTTTCCGCGGCCCCAACGGCACGGGCGTCGCCGAAACCGGCGCGCTGCCGGCCGAGTTCGGCCCCGGCAAAAACAACCCCTGGAAGACGCCGCTGCCGCCCGGCCACTCCTCGCCCATCGTCGCCGGCGGCCGTATCTTCCTGACCGCCTTTGAGTCCGGGGCCGGCGGCGAGGAGCAGCTGCTGACTATCGCCCTCGACGAGAAGACCGGCCGGACGCTGTGGCGCCGCCCCGCGCCGCGGCCGCGCCGCGAGCCGCTCGACAAGCGGAACTCGCCGGCGTCGCCCTCGCCGGTGAGCGATGGCGAACGCGTCTACGTCTTCTTCCCGGACTACGGTCTGCTGGCCTACTCGCTCGACGGCGCGCCCCAGTGGAACGTCCCGCTCGGGCCCTTTGACAACTCCTACGGCATGGGCGCTTCGCCCATTCTGGCCGGCGACAAGGTGGTTCTGATCTGCGACCAGAACCGGCAGTCCTTCGCCGTCGCCTTTGACCGCGCGACAGGCCGGCCGCGGTGGCGCACGCCACGGCCCGAAGCGCTCTCCGGCCACTCGACGCCCGTGCTCTATCAGCCGGCGCAGGGCCCGGCGCAGATCGTGGCGCCCGGCTCCTTTCGCATGGATGCCTACTCGGAGGAGGATGGCCGCGTGGTGTGGAGCACGGGAGGTCTGGCCAGCGAGATGAAGTCCGTCCCCGTACTCGCCGCCGACGGGACGATCTACATCAACGGCTACAACATCCCCGACAACGACCCGGGCAAGCAGATTCAGCTGCCGGCCTACGCCGAAGCGCTGCGGCAGTGGGACGCCAACGGCAACGGCAAGCTGGACTATGCCGAGCTGACCGATGCGCGGAGCCGGAAGTATTTCGACTACCTCGATTTCGACAAAGACAAGGCGCTCGACGCCGAGGAGTGGCGGTCGTTTACGCTGACCCTTTCGGCTGAAAACGGCCTGCTGGCGGTGGAGTCCGGCACGGGGCGCGTGAAGTGGAAGTACCACCGGGGCATTCCGCAGCTGCCGTCGACACTGCTCTACCGGGACGTCCTGTACATGATCACCGACAGCGGCATTCTGACGACGCTGCGGCCCGCGACGGGCGAGGTATTGAAGCAGGGGCGGATTCGCGGCGCGGCGGACAACTACTACGCGGCGCCGGTGGCCTCGGACGGCAAAGTCTTCTTTGCGAGCCGCAGCGGTGTGGTGACGGTGCTCCAGGCCGGCGGCGAACAGGAGCCGCTCGGGCAGGTGGAGCTCGACGATGAGATCTACGCGACACCCGCCATTGCCGGCGGGCGTCTGTACGTGCGGACGCGCAGCGCGCTGTACGCCTTCGGGTCCTGATATCATCCGGCGATGGATCGTCGCACGTTTTTTCAGGCCGGCCTGAGCGCCGTTCCCCTGCTCTCGGCCCAACCCGGTCGGAAATACAAGACCGCGCTGATTGGCGCCGGCTGGTGGGGGATGAATATCCTGCGGGAGGCGCTCGCTTCGGGCGAGTGCTCGGCGGTGGCGCTGGCCGACCCCGATCCGAACCAGATGGACAAAGCCGGACAGGAGATCGCCAAGGTCTCCGCGGACCAACCGCGGCGCTACCGGGACTATCGCGAGATGCTCCGCAAAGAGCGGCCCGACATCGCCATCGTCGCCACGCCCGACCATTGGCACGCCCTGCCGACGATTGACGCGGTGAAGGCCGGGGCGCACGTCTACGTGGAAAAGCCGATTGCGCACACCATCGACGAAGGCAAGGCGATGGTGCGGGCGGCGCGCGAAGCGGACCGGCGGATTCAGGTAGGGCTGCATCGCCGCGTCTCGCCGCATCCGGTCTCGGGGATGGCGTTTCTCAAGTCGGGCAAGGTGGGCAAGATCGGCATGGTCCGCACGTTCGCGCACGCGGCGGGCGGAGCCGGCGTGAAGACACCCGATGCCGAACCACCCAAGGGGATGGATTGGGATCTGTGGCTCGGCCCGGCGCCGAAGCGCAACTTTAACCCGTCGATTCATCCGCGCGGGTTCCGGCAGTATCTGGATTTCGCCAACGGCACGCTGGGCGACTGGGGCGTGCACTGGATGGATCAGGTGCTGTGGTGGACCGACGAGACGCACCCCAGATCGGTGCATTCGACCGGGAACCGGTTCATCCGCGAGGATTCGACCGACGCGCCGGATACGCAGGTGGTGACCTACGAGTTTGAGTCGTTCACGGCGACCTGGGAGCAGCGCCACTATGCGGGCAACAACGCCGAGCAGCATCTGATCGGGGCGTACTTCTACGGGACCGAGGGGACGTTCCACATGGGCTGGCGCGACGGCTGGACGTTCTATCCGGCGAAGAAATCGGAGAAGCCGATTCATG
Source organism: Acidobacteriaceae bacterium (assembly GCA_020247055.1). GTDB lineage: Bacteria > Acidobacteriota > Terriglobia > Bryobacterales > Bryobacteraceae. The sequence continues at coordinate 24,760 of JADCJL010000280.1, forward strand.
TCGAGCCGCAGTTGAACGACCCGGACGGGCAGAACATCAAGGAGTTGTGGGCGGATTTTCTGACGGCGATCCGGGAGAGGCGGAAACCGGTGCGGGATATTGAGATCGGCTACCGGGCGACGAACGCGGCGTTGCTGGGGATGGTGTCGTGGCGGCTGGGGCGGAGTATCCGGTGGGACGGCAACCAATGCCCCGGAGATGCGGCGGGCAACGCACTACTGCGCCGGCCATACCGTGCTCCCTGGGTCTATCCGGTCTAAGATATTCTCCGCAGAAGCCGATAAGGCCTCTGTGAGCCTGTCCCTCGCACTGTTGACGATCGCTGGCGCGCCGCTGCCGTGGCGAGCGTTGTGCGCGGTGTTGGCCGTGGCGCTGCTGGTGAGTCTGGTGAGTTTGGGCTTGGCGCTGCGGGCCAAGCAGCGGGCCGAACGGAGCGCGGCGGCGCGGGCGCAGTTTCTTGCCAACATGAGCCACGAGATCCGGACGCCGATGAACGGCATTTTGGGGATGATTGAACTGGCGCGGTTGGCGGACGGGGAGGACAACCCGGCCGAGTACCTCGAATCGGCGCACGAGTCCGGTCGCCATCTACTGCGGATCGTCAACGACATTCTCGATTTCAGCCGGGCCGAGAGTGGCAGTCTGACGCTGGAGCGGCTGCCGTTTTCGCTGTCTGAAAGCGCCGAGCGCGCGGCGCTGGCCGTGCAGGCGGCGGCGCGGGCGAAGGGTTTGCGGCTGCGGCAGGAGGTGGACGCGGAGTTGCCGGAGTGGGTAGAGGGCGATCCGTGCCGCCTCTACCAGATCCTCGTGAATCTGCTGGGCAATGCGGCGAAGTTCTCAGAACGGGGCGAGGTGGTGCTGCGGATCCGGGCGGCAGGCGAGCGGGTGGAGTTCGCGGTGATCGACGAGGGGGTCGGCATTCCCTCCGACCGGCAGGCGCGCATCTTCGAGGCGTTTGCCCAGGCCGAAGAGTCGACGGCGCGGCGCTACGGCGGGACGGGGCTGGGCCTGGCGATTGCGGCGCAGCTGGTGCGGAGGATGGGAGGCGAGTTGCAGGTGCAGAGTGCGCCCGGAGCAGGGAGCAAGTTCTGGTTTGCCATTCCGCTCCGGGCCGCGATGGCACCCGCGGCGCCGGCAGCGGGAGCGGATGCGGCGCCAGGACGGCCGCTGACGCTGCTGGTGGCCGAGGATGATGTGGTGAGCCGGACGCTGCTCGAGCGGATGATGGTGAAGGCGGGGCACCGGGTGATGGCGGTCGAAGACGGGAGCCGGGCGGTGGCGGCGGTAGCCGAGCAGCGGTTTGACGCCGTGCTGATGGATGTCCGGATGCCGGTGATGGACGGGATCGAGGCAGCGCGGCGGATTCGGGAGCGGGAGCGGGCCGCCGGGGTACGGACCCCGATCATCGCGCTGACGGCGCTCGCGCTACCGAGCGATGGAGAGCGGTGTCTCGAAGCGGGGATGGACCTGTATCTGGCCAAGCCGTATCGGCGGGCGGATCTGCTGGCGGCGCTGGCGAAGCTGGAGCGACCGAATCAGGACCGGACGCTTCCGCCGGGCGAGGAAAGGGGATAGAATTCTTCTCAGTTATTC
>JADCJL010000281.1 GCA_020247055.1 Acidobacteriaceae bacterium
CAACGCCCACCGCCCCGACTACCTGTCCGATCCCAGCCAGCAGCCGGCCGACCCCGTCCTCCCCCGCACTTCCACGAGCAGCAAACGCCCACCTCCCTGCCCAATTCACCAACGCCGCCCCGGTCACTTGCCCCCTCCCAGCCAGCAGCCGGCCGACCCCGTCCTCCCCCGCGCTCGGCAAACTCCCCCGCTACCGCCGCCGCCCATCCTCGAGCAGCCAACGACCACCTTCCCCGCCCAACCCGCCTACGCCGCCCCGGCCACTTGCTCAATCCCAACCAGCAGCCGGCCAACCCCGTCCTCCCCCGCGCTCGGAAAACTCCCCCGGTACCGCCGCTGCCCGTCCACCAGCAGCAGGCGCGCACTGTGCTCCAACTGCCCGTCCACGCTGCCCACTTGAAAAACGCTGTAAGCCAGCCGGTGCAGCTCCGCCTCCGGACCCGTCAAAAAGTGCCACCGCGCCGGATCCGCGCCGAAACGCCGCGCATAGGCGGCCAGCACCGCGGGCGTATCCCGCTTCACGTCCACCGTGAACGACACCAGATCTACCGCCGTCTCCCGCTGCAGCCGCTGCAGCACCGTACTCTGGCGCGGACAGGTCGCCGCACAAGAGGTGAACATGAAGTTCGCCACCCAGATCCGGCCGGTCAACCGGCTGCCCGCAAACGGCGCACCCGTCTCATCCACCAGCGAAAACTCGGGCACCGTGGCCAGTACCGGCAACGGCGCCGGACGCTGACACCCGGCCAGCCCCAACGCCGCCGTCGCCAGCCAACCGCGCCGCGTCACTTCGTCCCCCGAACCGCCGCCACCCCCGCCAGCAGCGTGCTCACCACCAAAACCGCCACCGCAACCCGCACGTCCGGCCCCCCCTGCCCGCCGTCCACCAGAAACGCCCGCACCAGACTCTGCGCATAATACAGCGGATTGACCTGCATCAACCCGCGCACCCAGGCAAACGACAACGCCGGGTTGAAGATCGCCCCCGACAGCATCCACGCCGGCACCAGCAGCAGGTTGATCACCGCGTGAAACCCCTGCGTCGAACGCAGCCGCCACGCCACCACGTAACTCACTACCGTCAGCAACAGCGCCGTCAACAGCAGCGCCCCCGCCACCCCCACGAGCGCCGCCGCATCGTGGCGCAGCGAGGTAAAAAACACCCCGCCCAGCACAATCAGACCCTGCAGCCACGCCAACAACGCCGCCCCGCCCACCTTGCCCAGCACAATCGCCGCCCGCGGCGCCGGCGAAACCAGCACCGACAACAGAAAACCCTCCCGCCGGTCTTCAATCAGCGACATCATCGAAAACATCGCCGAAAACATCACCGTCATCGTCAGCGCCCCGGCAAAGAAGTACTCCAGATCGCCAAACCCTGAACCCACCACCACCCAGAACAGCAGCGGCGAGGCCACATACCCCGCCACCCGCGACCGCTCCCCCCAAAAGCGTTGTAACTCCCGCCGCCCCAGCGCCCACGCCGCCAGCCGGAACTTCATAGCCGCGCCCCCGTGTGGCGGAAAAAGACATCCTCGAGCGTCGGCCTCTGCACCGCGATACTCTCGATCACCCCCGGCAGCGCATCGGCCACCTGCGCGGCAAACCTCGCTCCTCCCGGGGTCACAAAACGCACCCAACCCTCTCCCACCACCGGGCTCGCCTCGGCATACCGCGACGCCACCCGCGCCGGGTCGGCCGTGCCGAACTCCACTACATCGCCCCCGACCTCGCCCTTCAACGCCGCCGGCGTTCCGCCCGCCGCCACCCGGCCCTCGTGCAGCAGCGTCAGGCGGTCGCACCGCTCGGCCTCGTCGAGCAGATGCGTTGTCATCAGCACGGTCAACTCCCGTTCCCGCCGCAGCGCCGTCAACAGATCCAGCCACTCCCGCCGCGCCGCCGGGTCAAGCCCCGTCGTCGGCTCATCGAGCAGCAGCACGGCTGGTTCGTGCAGCAGCGCTTTGGCAATCTCCACGCGCCGCGCCAGGCCCCCCGAAAGCTGCTCCACCGGCTCGTGCTCCCTGCCGGTCAACTGAAACTGCCGCAGCAATCGCTCCGTCCGCCCGACCAGCACCGCGCCCGCCAGTCCATACAGGTTCCCCTGCGCCTCCAGGTTCTGCGCCACCGTCAGCCGCCGGTCCAGGCTCTGGCTCTGAAACACCACGCCAATCCGAGCGCGAATCCGCTCCGCCGCCGTCTCGCCCGCCACGGTAAACCGCCCTCCGTCCGGCCGCAGTAGCGTGGCCAGCACCCGGAACAGGGTCGATTTGCCTCCGCCGTTTGGCCCCAGCACCCCGTGCCACTCCCCGGCGGCCACCGCCAGCGACACCCCATCGAGCGCCCGCCGTGCGCCGTAGTGCACCGTAATCGATTCGGCGGCAACCATCAGCGGGGCCGGTCGAGAATCAGCAGCCCGAACAACACCGGCAGATAGATCACCGAGGCCAGCAGCACGGCCCGCGCCCGCAGCAGGCTGCGATCGTTCACCATCCGGGCGCAGTACCAGAAGAAGACAAAGCCGCCCACCAGCGCCCCGGCGACGTACCAGTTGCCGGTCATGGAGAGCACCCGCGGCAGCAGCGTCACCGGAATCAGCGCCAGCGAAAACAGCATCATCTGCCGGACCGTCGACTCACCGTCCGGCTCTACCACCGGAAGCATCCGGATGCCGCCCCGTTGATAGTCGTCCCGGTACATCCACGCAATCGCGTAGAAGTGCGGAAACTGCCATAGGAACATGATCGCGAACAGGGCCCAAGCCTCGATGGTCAACCCTCCGCTCGCCGCCGCAAAGCCGATCAGCGGCGGCATCGCGCCCGGCACGGCGCCGATCGTGGTCGAAACCGGCGACCGCTGTTTGAGCGGGGTGTAGACAAACAGATAAATACACTCGGTGAGCAGCCCGAGACCCGCCGTCAGCCAGTTGCAGCCCAACGAGAGCTGAAAGTAGCCCACGCACGACAGCACGAAGCCAAACAGCAGCGCGTTGCGCGGCGTAATCGCCCCGGCGGGGATCGGTCGTTTCTCCGTGCGCCGCATCAGAGCATCGCTCTGGTGCTCGTACCACTGGTTCAACGCCGAGGTACCCGAGGCGATCAGCGCCGTGCCCACCATGCAGTGGAACAGCGTCATCCAGTCGAGTACGCCCTGATGCCCGAAATAATAGCCAACGCCCGTGGTCACCAGGATCAACCACGTAATCCGCGGCTTGGTCAGTTCGTAGTAGTTCTTCAAGCCGCTACCGCCTCAGACGGACGGACGTATCGGTTCACTAAAAGGGATAAAACCACGCTTAATCCCATTGTAAGCCCACCGGTCACAATGTGCGAGACGGCCACGTGCGACACCCCGGCGGTCACACCCGCCTCCTCGGCCGCAATCCGGCTCAAATAGGCGTAGATGCCAAAGAAAAACTGCAAAACCGTCACGGTCAAAAGCGCCCACGAAACCCGCCGCAGCACCGGCCCCACGCCCGGCAGAATCATCACCGAGATCCCGGCGAACATGATCAGCGCCCCCGCCAACATCGCGCCCAGCACGTGCAGCGAGATCCCCAGAAAGCCGTGCCGGTAGAAGGCGCCGAGGATCACCTGCATCGCAATCACCAGCGGCGCCCACCGCGCCAGACTCCGCAGCGGCGGACTGCCCGCATCCTCCACCTCCGCATCCGACCCCGTCCACGCCGTCACCGCCAGCAGGCAAAGCAGGGACAGCAGCACCGGACCGATTACCTCATGCAGCACCGCCACCGCCGCATTGGTCTTCACCAACCGTCCCGTCCCTCCGCTCACCACAAACAGCAGAACACTCAGATAGGCCGCCTTCTGCCGCATCCATCCCGCCAGGACGAGCAGCAGGAGCGCGAGCAACGCGCTCACCACCAGATGCGGCTTGCCGCCCGTAGGACCCGTCGCAATCACCCCGGCCGCCGCAGCAACTGCCAGTACAGCCAGCCGAAAGACGGTTTCCTTCCCCATGCTATCCCTCCCCTGTAACGAGATCTTCAGTTGGACCGGAACGAGAACTGAACCGACTGCTCCTCCCGGGCCCCGACCGTCACCAGCAGCGTTTTCGCCCCCAACCGCTCATGCACCGCCTCGATTTCGTAACGGCCCGGCGGCACTCCCGCCAGTTTGAAGGTGCCTTCCGAACCCGTGACGGCATAGAAAGGATGGTTGACGACATTTACGAACGCCTTCATCCATGGATGCATGTTACAGACCATGGGAATCATTACCTCGGGGGTGACAAACTGCTTTCGCAACCGCTCCCCCTGCGGAGGCTGGGCGACGTTAAACTCCTCGTTCAGGCGAGTCAGCGGATGCACGTTGTGCATCATCGGGTCCGCGTTGCCGATTTCGAGCGTCTGCCCGGTGTGCACCACCACCACCCGGGGGCTGAACAGACAACCCTTCTGGTCGAGCAGGACCGGAGTGGCGGGCACCGGCCATGCCTTGGCCGGCACACCCGACTTCAGATGAATAAATACGTTGCGCAGCGTACCGTTGCCGTTGACAAAAACCTCTTCCGATTCAATCCGCGCCGGGTGCTGTTTGGCGCAGGCCGGCACGGCGTCCATCGAGATCGGCTTCACGACCGGCTTGTCCCCTTCAAACGTCACCTGACCGGAGATAATGCCGACCAGGTCCTCCGGTTTGTTACTGGCCGGAGCCGGGGAGGGCGCGGCGGGCTGGACCGTGGCTTCGGCCGCCGGCGGCGGCTCGGGCGGCGGGTCGCCGCCGCATCCGGCCAGACAAAGAATAATGGCCAAACCAAACCAGTAGCCAGGGCGCATACACCGCTATTCTAGCTGTTACACTCCGGAAATGAGAAGCTGGTTTTGTTTCCTGGTTTGTTATGGTTTGGGTTGTTCCGGTTTGGCGGCGGGGCAGCCCCGGCCGCTGACGCTCGATGATCTGGCGAAGTTCCTGGACGTTGGCGCACCGCGCTGCGCGCCGGAGGGCAAATGGATCGCCTACGCGCTGACCACCACCGACACAGCGGCCGACAAGCGCGACACCGACATCTGGATGGTCAGCATCGACGGCAAGGAAAACATCCGCGCCACCTCATCCACCGAATCCGAATCCTCGCCGCAGTGGAGCCCGGACGGCAAGTACCTGTCGTTTCTCTCGAGCCGCCCCGGCAAGGCCAAGGGTACGCAAGTCTGGGGCATCGACCGGCGCGGCGGCGAGGCGCAGCAGCTCACCGCCGTCAAGGGCCGGCTTTCGGCCTACGAGTGGTCGCCCGATGGCAAACGGCTCGCCCTCATTGTCAAAGACGACGAGGACTCCGGCCAGAAGGCCGGCGACAAGAACGACGCCGACAAGAAGGACGACAAGCCGAAGCCGATCGTCATCGATCGCTACTCGTATAAGCGCGACGGCGCCGGGTATCTGTCCGGCGTCAGGCGCAACCGTCTGGTTCTCTACGACCTGGCAAGCGGCAAAACCGAGACCGTTACGACCGAGAACTTCGACGAGTCGAGCCCGGTCTGGTCGCCCGACGGCAAATGGATCGCCTTCACCAGCAACCGCACCGCCGACCCGGACCGCAACCGCAACAGCGATATCTGGGTCGTCGAAGCCAAGGCCAACAGCGCTCCCCGGCGCCTGACCAGCTTCACCGGCTCCGACTCCCAGCCGGTCTGGTCACCCGACGGCCAGAGGATCGCCTATCTGCAGGGAAGCGACCACGATATGGGCGAGTACACGATGAACCGGCTCGCCATCATCCCGGCGGCCGGCGGCGAGGCCCGGCTGGTGACGAAGGACTTCGACCGGGGCGTCAGCAACCACCAGTTCACCCCGGATGGCAAGCAGCTCGAGTTTCTAGCCGCGGACGACAGGAGCGTCTATCCCGCCCGGGTGCCGGTGACCGGGGGCGCGGTCGAACGGATGATCGGCGGCCAACTCGCGGTTGCCGGCCTCGATCGCGCCGGCCAGTGCGTGGCCGCGCTGGTCTCAACCAGCGTCACCCCGGCCGAAGTGCACGTGCTCGAAGGCGGCGCCCTGCGTAAACTTACCCGGCACAACGACGACCTCCTGGCGCAGCTGAAGCTATCCCCGGCCGAAGAGCTCTCCTTCCGGGCCAAAGACGGGAACGAGGCGCACGGGCTGCTTTTCAAGCCGGTGAACTACGTTGCCGGCACGAAGGTGCCGCTGCTCGTCCGCATCCACGGCGGACCCAACGCGCAGGATCAGCACTCCTGGAACACCGAACGGCAGATGTTCGCCGCGGCCGGTTACGCGGTGCTGAACGTCAACTACCGGGGCAGCAGCGGGCGCGGACAGCAGTATACGGTCTCGATTGCCGGAGACTGGGGGAATAAGGAGGTCCTCGATCTCCACGCCGGCGTCGAACACGTGATTCAGATGGGCGTGGCGGATCCGGACAAGCTCGGAGTCGGGGGCTGGAGCTACGGCGGCATCCTGACCAACTATTTAATCGCCCGCGATAACCGCTTCAAGGCCGCTACCAGCGGCGCCGGGGTCGCCTTCCCGCTCGCCCTCTACGGCCACGACCAGTACATCCATCAATATGATAACGAGATCGGCCCGCCCTGGAAGAAGGGCCTCGAACCCTGGATCCGGATCTCCTACCCGTTCCTGCACGCCGACCGGATCAAGACGCCCACCCTGTTCCTGGGCGGCGACAAGGACTTTAATGTCCCGCTGCTCGGCAGCGAACAGATGTATCAGGCGCTGCGGAATGTGGGCACGCCCGCGCAACTCATTATTTATCCGGGTGAAAACCACGGCATCTCCCGTCCGAGCTTCCAGCGGGACCGAATGCAGCGCTACCTCGACTGGTATGCCCGGTACCTCAGTCCGCAGACCCGGAACAGCGACTAGCCGGCCACGGGCTACACCTCCCTCAAGTGCTATGAGGGGGGTTGCGGGAATCATCCACGGCGAAAGGGTGTCACTCTCGGTGATTCCCCCGATTTGCAAAACAAAAATTCATCAAAGATTTTTGCAACCTTTTTCCATATCCTCCTCTTTTCTTCACTTTATGGTTTTTTTTCTTGACGGTGCCCCCCTCCGGCCTTACCATTGATATACGCTCTGGTTGAGCGGTTTTAACAACTCACGGAAGGTGTACTATGGGTCCCTGCACGACCTTTCACATCGGCGATAAAGTGGTTTACCCGAATCACGGTGTTGGAACGATTGAAAACATCAGCACCCGCTCGTTCGGCGCGCAGTCAGAAAGGTTCTACCTGTTGCGCTTGACCTATAACAGCCTCACCGTCATGGTCCCCTTCAGCCACGTCTCGGACGTGGGTCTGCGCAAGGTGACCAAGGCGACTGAAGCAAACCGTGTTTTGGCGTTTCTGTCCACCGTGGACACCAAACGCACCCAGGACTGGAAAGATCGTTTCAAGGAAAACTCCGAGAAGATGCGGGTCGGCGGCTTGTCCGGCGTCTCCGAGGTCTTTAAGGAGCTGGTCCTGCTGCAGACCGGAAAACCGCTGTCGTTCCGGGAGAAGAAGATGCTCGACTGTGCCCGGCGCATGCTCATCACCGAAATCTCCATTGCCCGCAACATGAATGAAAAGGCCGCCATCGACTTGTTGGCTAAAACCCTCGCCAAGGCCAACCTGCCGATGCCGGAAGCGATGTAACCTGAATTCGTGAGAATCACGAAAATCGAAACCCTGCGCCTCGAGCGCGGCGTCACGGTGCACGCTGGCCCCATTCAGTGGCTCTGGGTTTTGATCCATACCGATAGCGGCCTCTTCGGCCTGGGCGAAACCTATCCTCACCCGGCCGCCGAAGAGGCCGTTGTGCATTCCTCGCTGGCGCCCCGGCTTCTTGGTCAGGATCCTTCCCGGATCGACCGGCTCTGGGCCTCCATGTTCGACGCCATCTCGTACTCGGGCTGGGCAGGAGCCGAGATGCGCGCCATTTCCGCCGTCGATATGGCGCTGTGGGATCTGGCCGGTAAAGCCGCCGGCCTGCCGGTCTACCAGCTGCTCGGCGGGGCCTCCCGGGACCGCATCCGCACCTACAACACCTGTTATGACCACTTGAGCTTCCTCACCGAACCCGTCGAGCTGGCCGCAAGTCTGCTGGCCGAGGGCATCTCGGCGATGAAAATCTGGCCGCTCGACCCGGTAGCGAAGGAGACCGGGGGCCACTCCATCTCCGCCGAGCAGCTCCGGCGCGGGCTCGAACCGCTCCGTCTGATCAAAAAAGAGTTTGGCGACCGCATGGACGTCGCCATGGAGTTTCACGGCTACTGGAACCTGCCCTGCGCCATCCGCATCGCCCGCGCCTGCGAGGAGTACGAGCCGATGTGGCTCGAAGAGATGCTGCCGCAGGATAATCTCGCCGCCTACCGCGAGCTGGCATCGGCGACGCGGCTACCCTTGACCATCTCCGAGCGGCTGATGACGCGGTGGCAGTACCGCGAACTGCTCGTCAACCAGGCGGCTCGCACCGTGATGCCCGATATCTCGTGGGTCGGCGGGCTGTCGGAAGCGCGCAAAATCGCGAATATGGCCGAGACCTGGTACCTGCCGGCGGCGCCGCACAACTGCGGCGGACCGGTGCTGCACGCCGCCTCCCTGCACCTGGCGGCCAACCTGACCAATCTCCAGATTGTCGAGTCCGTCCGGCGGCACTATGCCGACGAGTACCGGGAGCTGGTCGGTCCGCTGCCCGCCCCGCAGGATGGCCATTTTGCCCTGCCGGCCGGGCCGGGTCTGGGCATCTCGCTGAACCCGGCGCTGTTCGCGCGCCCGGACGCGGTGCGCCGCGAGACGGTTGCCTAGGTAGAACCCCTTAGCAACACCCTCAGGGCCCTCGATCGAACTGTTTCCTGTAAGGCTTTCACCCCGTGGTTTTGGGGCTGCTTCTTCCTTACGATGGGAAGGTCTATACCTCTACCTGCCGGTATGCGTCGTTCTTCCCGATCCAATGCGATCCTGCTCCCTGGCCACCCGGATGAGGTCAGCGAGTATCCGGCTATTGCCGCGCCGACGCAGTGCCCCTCGGAAGAGTCCCTGTCGAAAGATTCCTGGGCGTCGTCGCTTTTTGGCTTGCTGCGGGTCGGCGAGGGCGAGGGCGCCGGCGGGGCCGGCGAAAGCCTCGAGATCTCCCCGGCGAAAAATCTGCTGCCGCTGACCGCTCCCGCGGCCCGTCCGTGGCGGCCTTCTCAGGCGGCTCAAGACTGCGGCGCGGCGGTCGAGCCCAGCTTTCCCCCGCTGCGGGTGGTGCGGACCGAACCATTACTTCCGCCGGCGAACTACGTGCCGGTCCCGGGCGCCGCGATCCCGCTGCCGCTGACGGCAAAGCAGCTCCGGCTGACGGCGCCCCCGCGTCGGCCGCGGTCAGAGGCTCCGGCGCCGGACTTAGGAGCGCGGAATCCGCCCGTCGAAGACCGGAACCCGGCGAAACCGGTCCCTTTTTCGTCCACACTCGTCTGCGCACCGGCCGGGGCGCTGCTCTGGCACGGAGCCTCGCTGTGGTGGGAGTGGCAGGACTTTGTCGTACGTCGGGAGTTGCAGATGCTGCAACTCGCCGAGCAGAGCCGACAAAGCGGTCAAGCGCTCGCCCCGGCGAAGATGGCCGCGATCGGAGCGGTGGAGGCACCGGCGGTCTCCGATCTCTGGTCCCCAGCCCGTCCCCGTGGGACACCACGGGAATCGACGGCCCCAAGCGTCGCGCTTGGCCCCCACGTTCCACCGGGCGCCGCCGCACCCTCCTCCGTGGCGTTTCCCCTCTCCCGCATGGCAGCCTGCTGGACGGGTGAAGCCAGTCCCGCGGATGGCGAAGCACCTCCCTGCCCCGCGCTGTCCGGCGAGGAGTCTTTTGTCCTCGACCCGGCACGGACGTCTCTGCTGCCCTTGACGCCGCCGAAGCCGTCGGCCGCCCTGGCCCCTGCGCCAGGGAAAACCCGGCCCGGCCTGGCCCGGCCGAACACCGTATCGTTTCCGGTGGTCTACCCGCTGGCGGGGGGCATGTTCCGGTTGGAGACAGCCCTCCCGCCCCACACCAACCTTTATTCGTCCTGGATGGAACAGATGTCCCAAACGCCCCCAGTCACCCCCCATGCCTGGCGGACTCCCCGCGCCTTTCCCTCGATACCCAAACCGCGGAGTCCCCTCGCGACGGCCCGAACAGCCGACGCCCCAAGGCCCAGCCTCGAACAGTCCCGGCAGTGCCAGCTCACGAGTTGGACGGGGCGACTGGGTCCCGCCGAGGTAACCTGGATCGCCCTGGCCTTGGTGAGCCTGTTGACGGCGTGGCTCTGGAATCCCCGCTACAGCGCGTGGCTGCGGTCCCCGGCCGCGGTCACGGAGCGGGCGAAGGTGGAAACGGCCGTCC
>JADCJL010000282.1 GCA_020247055.1 Acidobacteriaceae bacterium
CTGGCGATTCCGACGAAGCCGAACAGCAATCCGCAGGCAAGTCGAACAGCGATTCCGGCGTGAAGCCGAACAGCCATCGGAGCGAAGCGACGCTGGTGTTTTGATTGTGGGACAAGTGTTCGGCTTCGTCAACCAGCCGAGCCACGGAAACGGCATCCGGAGCAACGCGGAGGCCGGAATCTCCGAGCAGGAAAAGGGGTGCGGGGAAAGGGGCGCAGCCTCTTGCCCCGCTCAACGCTAAGTCACCCCGGCCGCCGCCTCCTCCTCCCCCTTTCGCTTCTTCCGCATCGAGTCGCCCCGCATCTCGATCCGGTGCGCATTATGCACAATCCGGTCCAGAATCCCGTCCGCCACCGTCGGATCGCCGATCTGCTCATGCCACTTACTCACCGGCATCTGCGAAGTCAGGATCATCGACCGCACCTGGTACCGGTCCTCGCAGATCTCCCAGAAGTCCCGGCGCTCGGTCTCCTTCATCGGCGCCATCGCCCAGTCGTCGATCACCAGCACATCAATCCGGCTCAAGCGCGCCAGCAGCGAGCGGAAGCTGCCGTCAGCCCGCGCGATCTCCAGGTCGCGGAACAACGCCGCCGCCCGCGCATAGTAAGCCGTGTAGCCGTCCCGGCAGGCCTTCTGCGCCAACGCGGAAGCGACAAAGCTCTTGCCCACCCCCGTCGGACCCAAGACGAAAACATGCTCGTGATTCTTGACCCATTGGGAGTCCTTGGCCAGACCCCGGATCACGCTCTTATCGAGGCCCCGCGCAGCGCGAAAGTCGATGTCCTCCACGCAGGCGTTGCCGCGCAGCTTCGCCGCTTGCAGCCGGCGAGCCAACGCCTGGTTCTGCCGCCAGTTCCACTGGTGGTCGACCAACAGCGCCAGCCTCTCCAGAAAGCTCAGTTCCCCGCAGCCGGGATCCTTATGCTGCTGTGCCAGCGCGTCCAGCATGCCGTGCAGCCGCATGGCGGCCAGTTTGTCCATCATCGGTTGTTCCAGCATCGTCGCTCCTATTCGAAATACTCCGCACCGCGAATGTTGTCGTGATCCGGCGGCGCAGGCTGGTCTGCGGCCGCTATCGGCAGCCGGTCCAGCGAGTTTCTGAGAATCGATTCCACGCTCCGCAAACGGCACGCGCCGGTCAGCAGCGCGCGTTCGGCCGCCGCCTCCATGCGGGTGGCCGAATACTGTTTGGCGAGCCGAATCACCCCGAGACAAGCCCGGTATCCCGCCTCGGGATGCGGCTTGTCCGCCATGATGCGTTCGAGCAGTTTCGCGGTAAACGGACCGGACTGTTCTCCCCACTGCAGAATGCGTGACGGGGTCCATTCCAGGTGCGCCTGATGGCTGTGCGGACGGTGTTCGTGAGTGGTCATCGCTTGGCCGCGAGTGCGGCTGCGCCGGTGCGACGCCACGCGGGTGCCTTGGTGCAGAATCTCAATCGTGGTGGCGGTGGATCGCACATCGACCAGTTCGTGCACAAGGTTGTAGGGCACGCTGTAAAAGCTGCCGTCGAAGGCGATGTGATAGTCGATGTTGACGCGGGCTTGCGACCATTGGCTCAGTTCGAACGGCTCGCCCGGCAAGGGCCGCAGGGCCGGCTTGTCGAGTTCGGCGAACAGCGAGGCGCGACTGCCGTCGCGCTTGCGGAACGGCCGTTGGTTCAACTGGACGAGCAGTTCCCGAACGGCCTCGTTGGCCTCGGCCTCTGCGTAAAACCGGCGGTGCCGCAGTACGGCAACGATCCATCGCTGCGCGATCTGGACGCCGCTTTCGACCTTGGCTTTATCGCGCGGCCGGTACGGCCTGGCCGGCGCCACGCCGAAGCCGTAATGAACGGCAAAGTTCTGGTAGGTCGGATTAACGTCCGGATCGTAGCGGCAGGCTTTGGTGACGCCGGTCTTGGTGTTGTCGGGCACCGTCAGCGCGGGCACGCCGCCCCAGAAGGCGAAGGCGTTTTCATGGGCACGAATCCAGGATTCCATCTGCTGATCGCGCGTCACTTCGGCGTAGGTGTAGGAACTGGCCCCCAGGACGGCAACGAAGAGCGAAGCTTGGCGAACGGCGTTGGAGTGCCGGTCATAGATCGGAAATGTCGCGCCGGCCCAGTCGATGAAGGCCTTCTCGCCTGGCGTGTGCTGTTGGCGCATGACGACATTTTGTTTTTTGCGCCAGCTTTGGAAGATCTCGCAATAGCGGCTGTAGCGGTATCCGTTGGGGTTGGCTTCGCGGTACTCCTGCCAGAGTAACTGCAAGGTGACGTGTCGATTGTCGCGGAGTTGGCTCTGGATCTGAGCGCAATCGAGGGTATCTTTGCCCGATCGCGCGGGGCTGGCGGCTGCCGGGAAGAGGGCCGTTTGTAACTGGGTGTCGTTCCATTCGGCGGGTATCGGCCAGCCGACGCCGGCGGCTTCGGCTCGTTTTAGATACTCATGGACGGTGCTGACCGAGATCGAACAGCTACGGGCGATCTGGCGTTGATCGAGGTTTAACGCGTGACGAAGTCGGAGGACTTCTTTGATTTTTCGCATGGACATTCTCCTGGCTGGCAAGCGGATTCTCCCTTTTTGAGAGGGTCGCTTACCGGGTGATGTCCAGCGCGGTTCGCCCCGATTGCGATTCCGGGCTCATGCCGAACACGATTCCGGGATCGGCCGAAAAGTGTTCGGCTTCAGAGCGGAATCGATGTTCGGCTTGCCACCGGAATCCTGTTCGCCTTCAGACCGGAATCCTGTTCGCTTTCAGACCGGAATCGTGTTCGGCTTGGAGCGGAATCCCCACCAGCCAAGCCACGAAACGCATTTTGGGAAAAGCGCTCGCGCCGCAACTGGCGCCGAGCCGCCCGAGCGCGTTGTCGTTTTCGGC
>JADCJL010000283.1 GCA_020247055.1 Acidobacteriaceae bacterium
AGATACAGCTCACGCTGGCTACAATCACCACATCACGCCGCTCAAACAGCGACCGCGTGGCGGCCAGCCGCATCCGGTCGAGGTCGTCATTCACCGTGGCTTCTTTCTCGATGTAAGTATCTCCGGCCGGAATGTAGGCCTCCGGCTGGTAGTAGTCATAGTAACTGACGAAATACTCCACCGCGTTCTCCGGAAAAAACGTCTTGAACTCGTGATAAAGCTGCGCGGCGAGCGTCTTGTTATGGGCCAGCACCAGCGCCGGGCGGTTGCAGCGTTCAATCACCTTCGCCATCGTGTAGGTCTTGCCCGAACCGGTCACCCCCAGCAGCACCTGATGCCGCGCCCCTTCCACTACGCCGCGGGAGAGCGCCTCGATGGCCTGCTGCTGATCGCCCTTGGGGGAGTAGGGAACTGCGACACGAAACGACATCTCTCCAGTCTATCGAGCCCGGTGCAGGCGCTCGCGCTCCGCGTTGTATTCGCAGCCAAACAGCGCAATGGCCGACAGCAGATAGATCCACACCAGCATGGCGATCACGCCGCCCACCGTGCCGTACATCACGTTGTAGTTCGCCAGATTCTCCACATACCAGCTGAAGATCAGCGTGACCAAAAACCACAGGAACGAAGCGATCCACGCGCCCGGCCACACATCCCGCCACCGCATCGGCCGGTTCGGCCCAATGAAGTACAGCAGCGCCACCACCAGCACGATCGTCCCAAAGCTGATGGCGCTCGTCAGCATCTGCGTCAGCGTCTGGATCCATCCGGTGTACGGAAACAGAAACTGCTGCAGCCGGCTGCCGGACAGCACGAGGATCGACGCGCCCACCGCGGGCACCGCGGCGACAAAGACCAGGACAATCGCCACCATCCGGTCTTTTAAAATGCCGCGGCCCGTCGGCAGACGGTACGCGGCGCGGAAGCCCTCCATCAGCGACTCCATCAGCGACGCCGCCGCCCACACCGAAAGCAGCAGCGCGCCCAGCAGCAGCCAAACGGGACGCTCGCCGCGAATGGCGAACTGATACCGCACGAGGTCGGCCGTACCGGGCGGCACCACCTCCAGGAGAAACCGCGCCAGATACTCGCTCACCGCCGCCGCTTTCGCCTGCACCAGAAGGGCGGCCAGCGAAGACAGCAGAGGAAACAGGCTCAACAGGCCCGAGTACGCCGCCCCCTTGGCGATCCCAAAACAACCATCCATCAGAGCGTTGAAGAAAGCACGGCGCAGAATCAGGAGAAACTTACGCATGGGTTCGCCAGGATCGCCGCCAGAACAGCAGGCACCAGCACCAGCATAGCGCGCTCACCCCGGCGGCGAGCCGGGTCTCGAGGGGAGCGCGGTAGCGCAGCGTGATCACCGTATGCTCGGCCGGCCGCGGTGCTACCGTGAAAAAACCGAGCTCGTTTCGCTCGACCGGGATCGCGGCGCCATCCTGCCACGCCTCCCACCCCTCTTCGTAACTCACCGCCACGGCCATCCGGTACCCCTCCGGCGCCGGACCCGACAGCGTCGCCGCCGATGGCCCCTGCCAGGCGAATTGCAGCGCGGGGCGGGCCGGGTCGCCCATCGCCGCGACATAAGCGGCGATACCTCCCAAGCGCCCAGACCGCGGAGGATACGCCGGCAACTCGCCCGGCCGCACCAGATGCGCCAGATGCACCGGGGCGAGCCGGTAGATCCGGTCGTCGCCCTGGCTCCAAACCTTCTCAAGCACCCCTTCGAACTTGTCCGGGTACTTGAAATCCCGGTAATACTCCTCCGAGTTCGGCCCGTGCACAACGATGTACTCCACCGCCAGCGCCCGCAGCTGCAGGATGGAACTGGCGGCCTCCTCCCCCCGCGCCGAAGCGATATCGGTGCGAACCTGATAGCCGATGTCCACCGGAATCCGGTTCCGCAAGCCCGTCTCAAACACCCCGCCCACCTGTGGGTAAAGGTACCAGGAGTTAAAGCGGAAACGGCTGCCGCCCGACAGAAACAGCCGTCCGGTGGGCTCGAGCGCGGCCAACGCCGACGCCACTCGGAACTCCGGCGTCTGTTCCCGCGCCACCGGGGCCCAAAGCTCGTAACGATGTTTAACCAAGCGGACCACCGCCGGCGTCATCAGCAGCAGCCCAACCAGCAGGCACAGCCGCCCGATCCACGGCCGCCACACGAGCAACATCCGGATGCATTCGACCGCCAGCAGCAGTAGAAACAGTTCGTACTCGAGCGCATACCGGCGCGACTCCGGAAGCGCGTTCCAGCCGTAAGCATAAAAGCAGGTGACCAGAAAGCCGAAACAGTAAGTGGTCAGCAGCAGCAGCGTGAAGTAACGGCGCTCCGGCCACCGCCAGCGCGACAGCAGCCAGAGCGCCAGCAGCCCCCCGGCCCAACCCAGCATCGCCCCCTGCTCCTGGCTCCGCAACTGGTAGCCGAAGGCATCCTGCGGCCAGTTCGTCGCCATCCGGATAACGAAGGACGGCGTCAGCCAGAACGCGCTCAGCAGATAGCCCAGCCCTCCCGCCGCCAGCACCCGCCGGACCGAAAACTCCGGCGCCGTGCCGTAGACAGCCAGCACCAGCATCACCAGCAACGCCAGCGCCAGCCCCGCCACCCAGTTGGTTAGCACCACGGCCGCCAGCGCCACCGCCGCCAGCCACAGCGAGCCAAACGACCGCCGCACCGCGCAGCGATGCACCGCGATCAGCGCGAGCGGCAGCAGCGCCAGACCCACCGTGTGCGGGCCCTCGCCATACTTGATCAACACCTGAATCCGCCACGGCACACGGAACAGCCCCTGGTCGTTCCTGATGGTTTCGATCATCTGGTAGAGCGGACTATAGCCGGTCACCACCAGACCGGCCCCCAGCGCGAACCGTCGGGAGCCGCCGAAATAGGCGGCGAATGCATAGATCGAACCCACTCCCAGGCAAACCGCCGCCGCACACGTTATCCGGTGCACCTGCGTCGGCTCGATGCCGGAGAACAGCCACAGCCAGCCGGCATTCCAGTAAGGCAGCAGCGGCAGGTACATGTAGTGAGTGGGCAGTCCCCCGTACTGCAGCGGATCCCAGCCCCAGGGATTCGGATGGTGGGCCACCCAGTGCGCCATATAGGCGTAGCCCCGTTCAATCGAACCCCGGTACGGCGTCA
>JADCJL010000284.1 GCA_020247055.1 Acidobacteriaceae bacterium
GACGCTGGCGCTGTTCGTCGGACAGTAGTTTGGCTGGCATGGCGGAAACTCCTTGGCTGGAAATGCAAAAGGCGTTCTTTTTCCCTGGTTTGGGGAAGAAGAACGCCTTTGCTTCTGAAGGTAGCACAGGGGTCAAGCGAATCCGGGGGGCGGGCGGTGGGCTGAGACGGGGAAGTGTATTGGGTTGAATGGGTTAGGCGGGGTAAAAAATATTTGAACGCATTGGGAACGTATGAGAACAGGGGTGTCGGTCCACGCACCGCGCGGAGTTTGCCGCCTCTGAGGAACGCGCACAACGGACTCGCTTCGGCCCGGCGGGTTGGGCGAGTTGTTCGCCCGTTGGTGCCGGGCCTGCGCGGCCTGTGTGCTCTTTTTTAAACCGCGCACAACGGACACGCTTCGGCCCGGCAGGGGGGGCGAGTTGTTCGCCCGTTGGTGCCGGGCCTGCGCGGCCTGTGCGCTCTTTTTTAAACCGCGCACAACGGACTCACTTCGGCCTGTGCGCTTTAGTAGTCTTTATCGCCTTCTGACAGCAGGTTGGGCGAGATCATCCGGCTGAGATCACCCCAGAGGACGCTATCGCCCCAGAGAACGGAGCCGCCCCAGACCGACTGGGTACCCCAAAGGGAGGAGGTGGTGGAGTTAAAGAAAGCAGAGTTTGCCAGATGGGTGAGTTTGACGCAGTTGGAGCCGCCGGTCGGGGGGCAGGTGTATTGGGCGATGGGGGAGAGGGCAAATCGACCGGGGGGGACAGTGTCGGGGTTGTTGATGGCGGCGGCGATATCGAGATAGCCGGCGCCGACCGTGAAGAGATCGTAATGCGTGGTGATGCCCTGGAAGGTGGACCGGCTCGGGAAGGACTTGGTGGACGACCGCATCAGCTTGGCTTTGATCGTATCCGGGGTGATGTTGGGGCCGAACTTCTGGGCGAGGAGTGCGGCGGCGCCGGCAACCATGGGGGTAGCCATGCTAGTGCCGCTGAGTTCAATGAAGTTGCCGGTGCGCGAGTACCAGGTGCCCAGCCAGCGGGAGACATTGCTGGGGAACTGGGTGCCGAGGAAGGCGCCGTTCCAGTGGGCGGCGAAGAGTTTGTTGCCGGGCGCGACGAGGTCGGGTTTGGCGACGCGGTCGATGCCGGTGGGTCCTTTGGAGCTGAAGGTGGTGATGAGGTCGTCGGCGCGGTTGGCGGTGCCTTGGTCGCGCATGGCGCCGACGGTGATGACGAGGGGGTGATTGCCGGGGGAGCCGATGGTGCCGTAGCCGTTGATCTGGTAGGTTCGACCGCGGCTGTCCCTGACGGATTGGAGGCGACCCTGGTTGCCGGCGGCGACGACGACGGTGATGCCGGCGCGCCAAGCGCGTTCGACGGCCTGGCAGAGGGGGTCTCGGGTGTAGGATTCGCGGACCGGGCGACCGAGGGATAGGTTGATGACGCGGATGTTGAATTGCTGGCGGAGGGCGATGGCGCGGTCGATGGCCGCGATGACGGTAGAGTCGGTGCCGACGCCACGGTGGTCCAGGACGCGGAGGTCGATGATATTGGCCCGAGGAGCCACGCCGGTGAAGTTAACGGTACTGAGGGTTCTCTGCCGGAGGAGGGTTTGGTTTTTGTTTTCCTCGGCGCAGCGTCCGTTGCCGGCGAGGATACCGGCGACATGGGTGCCATGGCCGTAGAGGTCGAGTTGATTGGCGGGGACGTTGCGGTCGAAGGGGGAGGAGACGAAGTTTTGCCGGAAGACGACGCGGCGGGTGGTGCAGGTGGTATCGGTGAAGTCGACATGGTCATTGACGCCACTATCGAGGACGGCGATGCCGATGCCGGCGCCGTTGAAACCGAGGTTGTGGGCAACGCCGGTGCCGACGGCGGCGTTGGCGTACTGGAGAGTAGGGAGGACTTCGCGATCGGGGGAGATGTATTTGACGCGGGGGTCACGGGCGAGGGCGGGGAGGGCGCTAGCCGAGAGGCGGGCGGCGAGGCCGTTGATGAGGGAGAGTTCGCGGACGGGCCGGGAGGATGCGAGGTTTAATCCGCCGAGGGCGGCGGGGCGCGGGGCGCGGGATGCGCCGGGGCGGGGGGAGGGCGGGTCCTCGAGCTGGATAATGACGTCGATGGATTCGTTGGGGTCGAGGTCAGCGAGATCGGGGGCTAACTTGTCCGATTGCGCGAGAAGAGCACCGGCGAGAAACAGAGCGCTCGAGAGTGTAATGGCGGAGTTGACGGTCATAACTTAAGATCCTGATCTATCTAGAGAGTGAGATGATTCCGGCCGGCAGAGAGGGTAGCCAGTACCTCTAAGTCAATAGTGGCGGCGGATTTGGCATGCGGGAAGAGGACGAACGGTCTATTTTCGAGGGGGACGGTGGTACGGGAGTAAGTGCCGAAGTGCCGGAGAGTAAGTGGTTGCGAGAAGGCAGCGGGCCGGGGAGGGGAATAGGAAACGGCGCACCGTCCTTTGGAGGGAGGCGCGCCGAATAGACGGAGGGACAGCTTGCGTTTGAGAAATGGCGCACAACGGCCTCGTTTCGGCCTGTGCGCTTTTTGGGGGCAAAGCGCACAACGGCCTCGTTTCGGCCTGTGCGCTTTTTGGGGGCAAAGCGCACAACGGCCTCGTTTCGGCCTGTGCGCTTTTTGGGGGCAAAGCGCACAACGGCCTCGTTTCGGCC
>JADCJL010000285.1 GCA_020247055.1 Acidobacteriaceae bacterium
CGCCGAGCCGGTCACCGCCATGGAGGTGACCGGCCAGCTCACCTTGAGCGGCCTGCACTATTGGAACCAGCCCCCCCGGCCCGGCGAGCTGCAGATCGGCTATCAGGGCCTCTGGAACCTCCCCCGGCAGGAGTTTCGCATGGCCACCGGCGCGTCCCCGGACAGCGCGACCCCGCTCCGCGCCTCGCTCGCTGTGCAGTCGTACCTCTCCTCTCCCCGCTGGCGGGCGGAGCTGGAACCTCGCCGCCTGCCGCTCGAATTGGCCGTGGGATGGCTGCGCCCCGGCGGCGAGCATTTCGCAGACCTGCGGATGGAGGGCTTTCTGGCCGGCCAGGTGACCCTTGGCGATGATCACCCGGCCGAAGGCCAGCTGACCGTCGAGGGAATCTCCCTCGCCGATAAGGGGGTTGAGTTTCTTAAAGCCGACCATCTCGCCATCACCATCGGCGGCGGCCGCATGCGCTGGCAAGCGCCGGTGATCGCCATGGGCCCGCGGGGCGTGGCGGCCGTCGAGTATGAGTGGAATTGGGCGGGGCGCGAAGCGACCGGGTCGCTGCAGGCCAAGTCCGTCAGCGTTGAACAGCTCCGGCAGTTGGCCGCTCTCGCCATCGAAAAACCCCCTCTCTTGGGAGAGTTGCAGCGCGGTCAGGTCCGCGGCCAGATCCGTTTCCGCCGCCCTGGCGATGCTCCGGCCGAATGGACCGGCGCCTTCCAGTTGACCGATGCGGTTGCCGCCGTTCCGGAGTTCGCCGAACCCCTCGAAATTCAGCAGGCCGCCGTTGAGTTACGCGGCGAGCGGCTCGCCGCCCGCGGCATCGCGGCGCGGGCGGGGAAAGTGGCCTGGACGGGTGACTATCAATACGATCCCAGCCAGCGCCGCCCCCACCGCTTCGCCGCCCGGCTCCCGCAAGTCGCCGCGGCCGATCTTGAGAAGCTTCTGGCGCCGGCGCTCGTGCGCGAGCGCGGGTTCCTCGCCCGGACGTTGGGCATCGGCGAAGGGTCGGTGCCGGAGTGGCTCGCCTCGCGGCGCGCCGAAGGAACCATCGCGATCGGAACGCTGGAGGCCGGACCAGCCACGCTCCGCGACCTCGAAGCGACCGTGCAGTGGGACGCATCCCGCGTCACCCTCCCGCGGCTGCGCTTTCGTTGGGGCGATGCCGATCTCGACGCCGAACTCGCCATCGATCTCCAAAAGGCCCGCCCCGTCTACACGGCGAACGGACGCGCTGCCGCCATCCCCTGGCAGGGCGGCAAGGTGAATCTGCTCTGGCGCGCCGAATCGCGCGGCACGGGCGTGGACGTCGTCCGGAACGCCCGCCTGAGCGGCGAAGCAACCGGAGAGCAGGTCCAGGCGGGCGAACTCCTCGCCCGGCGGTTTCGGGCGCGTTTTGGCCTGCGGGTCGAGGCTGGTCAGCCGGCGCTCGATCTCGACGGCCTTGAAGTCGACACCACCCTGGGCACCTGGACCGGCAAAGGACGCACTCTGCGGGAAGGGAAGCTGGCCGTCGAGCTCACGCTCAGCGACCGCGAGACGAAGCTCAACGGTCAGGTGTACCCCCTCGAACTCCACTAACCGAACGCCGGCCGTTCAAATCATGTCCACCGCAGGACCCTAACGAACCAGCGGAAACCGCAGCGTGAACGTCGTGCCCCGCGCCGGCGCGGATTCGACACTAACGCTGCCCTCATGGGCTTCCACAAACGCCTTCACGCTCGCCAGGCCCAGACCCGTCCCGTGCGAATCCGTGCCGGTCGAAAAGAAAGGCTCAAACAGCTGGTGGCGAACCTTCTCATCCATGCCGTGGCCGTCGTCGCGCACCCGCAGCAACACCATCGGCCCATCGGCCGCACTCTCCACCACAATCCGGCCGGACTCGCCAATCGCCGCTCTCGCGTTCAGCACCAGATTCAGCAGCGCATTGCGCAACTGGTGCCGGTCCACCAAAATCGCCGCCCCCGGCGCACCATCGTGCACCAGAAACCGAATCCGCGGCCCCAGCAGTTGGCGAAAGTCGCGTCGGACGACGCCAAGCCAATCATCAATCGCCACCACCGACGGGGTCTTCTCCTGCGACCGCAGGTATCCCAGCAGTTGGCGGGGCAGCGCGGCCGCATCGTGCAGGGAAGCTGCCAGGTTGGCCGCCGCCTCGCTCGGCGGCAGTTCCGCGCACTGAGCCTGCAGTAACGTCAGCACGTTGTTCCAGTCATGAATCAGGTGTGCCGTCTGCATTCCAAGCAGAAGTAGTTTTTCCTGCTGCTCAGCGGATCCGTTTGCGCCCATGGGTCTTATACTACAGGCAGAGTATGTCTAAGATCCAATCTTTGCGGGAATACCCACGCTCTACCCGTTTGGAATGGCTTGCGGCGAATGGGGAAGGGGCTTACGCCATGGGCACCGTGGCGGGCGCCAACACCCGCCGCTATCATGGCCTGCTCGTGGCCCCCTGGGGCGAGGGCGGGGAACGCCATGTTCTGTTACCTCGCGTCGAGGAGGAGATCTATCTCGGCGGGCGGTGGGTGGAACTGGGCGCCTGTCAGTATCCTGGCCTCGTCACCCCGCGCGGTTTCGAGTTTCTGGCCGCATTCGCGGCCGAACCCGAGCCCTTCTGGACGTGGGAGATCGAGGGCGTGCGGGTGACGCGCCGGCTTAGCCTCCTGCGCCAGCCCGCCGGCGTCCGTTTGACCTATCAGGCCAGTGTCGATTGCCCCCTGCGGGTTCGCCTGTTTACGGCCACCCGCGGTTATCACGCCCTGGGTACGGGGCCGGAGACGCCCTTGCGCTTCGCGATGCCGGGGGCGGTCTGGCAGCCCGTCAACGACTGGTACCGTAACGTCGAGTATCTCGAAGAGTTGGACCGCGGCTTCCCTTTCCGGGAAGACCTGTGGTGCCCGGGAACCTTTACCGGCAGCGCCAACACGGAGTTCACCGCCTCGCTCGGCGAACCCGGAGAGCCGGCCACCCGCACCGGCGCCGCGGTCTTCCTGTGCCGCAAGCCCGACCGGCTGACCCTGTTGGCCGGCTATCCCTGGTTCACGGACTGGGGCCGCGATACCCTGATTGCGCTGCCCGGTCTCCTGCTCGAGACCGGCCAGCCGGGCGCCGCGCGGGAGATTCTGGCGGGATTACTCGCCCGGCGGCAAAACGGCCTGCTCCCCAACCTCTTCGTTGACCGCGGGGGCGAACCGGAGTACAACACAATCGACGCCACTCTCTGGGCGTTCGAAGCCGCTCACCATCTCGCCGGGGCCGGCGAACGGGAGTGGGTGCATACCGGGTTTTATCCCATCGGCGTCGAGATCCTCGCGGCGCATCAGCGGGGTACGCTGTTCGGCATCGGCATGGATCCTGCCGATGGACTGCTGCGGGGCGGCGAGGAAACCACGCAGTTAACCTGGATGGACGCCCGCAGCCAAGGCCGGCCGGTCACCCCGCGCCATGGCAAGCCCGTCGAGATCAATGCCCTCTGGTACAACGCCCTGCGCCTGATGGCGGGCTGGGCCGGCGAGCTTGGGGATGCCGCCCGCCAGATGCAGTACGCGGCGCTCGCCGATTGGGTAGCCCGGAGTTTCGCCGCCACGTATTGGAACCCCGCGGCGGGCTGCCTGTTTGACCTCCCCGGCTGCGCGCAGATCCGTCCCAATCAGATCTTCGCCGCGGCGCTGACCCATCCGCTGCTCGACCCCGCCCGGCGCCGCGCCCTGCTTGAAACCGTCCGCCGGCACCTCGTCACCCCGTACGGCCTCCGCAGCCTGGCGCCCGCCGACCCGGCCTACCAGGGGCGTTACGAAGGAGGGCCCGCCGAACGGGACGCCCGTTACCATCAGGGCACGGTCTGGCCCTGGCTGGCGGCGCCGTTCGCACTGGCCTGGGCACGCGAGTTCGGCGAGCCGTTCCCGTTTCCCGCCCTCGAGCAGGAGTTGGCGCAGGGGTGCCTCGGCCACGTGGCCGAAATCTACGACGGTGATACGCCGCACGAGCGGCGCGGCGCGCCCGCGCAGGCCTGGAGCCTGGCGGCCCTGCTTACCCTCCGTCGCCTCCGGCCGCTGCCCCCCGCCTCTTAGCCGGAGGCTCCTCCGGCCCCGCTTCCTGTTCGAGCGCCTGCAGCCAGGCAGCGTCATGCCCGAACAGCTCGAGCGCCATGTGGGCCGTCTCGGCGAAGTACGCGCCCAGAATCGAGTTCTCCTCCTCGAGGGCGGCCAACTGCCGCCGGACCGATTCGAGATCCCGCTGCGGCAACACCCCGGTCCAGCCCTGGCGGCCGGCCTTCTGCCAGGCGCGCAGGGTAGAGAGCAGCGTCCTCTCCGCGATGGCGGCCGCCTGCTTCGGATCGAGACCCGCGTTACGAAAGCAGTCCACCGCCGCCGCCAGCAGCGGGGTAGCCAGCGTTCCCGTAAAGGCCAGACCAGCGGAGAAGACCTGCTTTTTGCCCTGCTCCAGCGTGAAGTAGGGTGCCCGGACGGCGCCCAGAAAGCGCTTCAACTGCCGCAGCGCCGCGGCGTCCCCATCAACACAGAAACGCACCTCCCCGAATCCGTCAATCGGATCCAGCGTGGCAACGGCGGCGCCCCGGCCGGCAAACTCCTGCAGGTCCCGACCCTCCAGCCGGGTGTCCAGCAGCACCAGCGTCTTATTCTGCCACTCCCAGGGGGCGTCCCGCGCCAGATTGAGCAGCGCCGGGATGGCGCTCTCCGGGCCCGATACCAACAGCAGCGAAGTCGACTGCAGCTGCTCGATCCGCGTCGGCTGGCCCGCTTTCAACTGATTGGCGATCCGGCTGGCCACGCGAACACTGGCGGCCGCCACCGGGCCGAGTTGCGTGTGCAGGTCGGGCAGACGAGCCAACGCCGGACTGACAGGACCGGCTGCAATCAGGCCGACCCAGGGATCGAAGTTCATGGTTCCGTCGACTTTAAACTCTTGATGCGATCCCGATACTGGGCGGCTTTTTCAAACTCGAAGTTACGGGCCGCCTCTTTCATCTTCTCCTCGAGACTGGCGATCAGCTGCCGCTTCTGTTCCGGATCGAGCGGAACGGCGGGCTCTTCGGCCTCGAGCGGAATCTCCACATAGTCGGCTGCGGCAATCTGCACCAGCGTCATATCGATCGGCTTTGAGATGCTCTGCGGTGTGATGCCGTTGACCTCGTTGTACTCCTGCTGAATCCGGCGGCGGCGCGAGGTCTCCTCGATGGCGCTCTTCATCGAATCGGTCAGCACATCGGCGTAGAGAATCGCCCGGCCGTTCAGGTTGCGCGCCGCCCGGCCAATCGTCTGGATCAGCGATCCGGTCGAGCGCAAAAAACCCTCCTTGTCGGCATCGAGAATGGCCACCAGCGACACCTCCGGCAGGTCGAGCCCCTCTCGCAGCAGATTCACCCCGATCAGCACATCGTGCTCACCCCGCCGCAGATCGCGCAGAATCTTGATCCGGTCGAGCGTGGTCACCTCCGAGTGGAGCCAGGCGCACTTGACGCCCACCTCGGTGTAGTAGCCGGACAGATCCTCGGCCATCCGCTTGGTCAGTGTGGTGACCAGCGTCCGTTCATTGTTCGCCGTCCGCAACCGGATCTCGTGCAGCAGGTCGTCCACCTGCCCCTTGATCGGCCGAATCTCCACCGGCGGGTCGATCAGCCCCGTGGGCCGGATGATCTGTTCGACAAACTCGCCGTGCGTCTTTTCCAGTTCGTAGGGCCCCGGCGTCGCGCTCACGTAGATCACCTGGTTCACCCGGTTTTCAAACTCCTCAAACGTCAGCGGCCGGTTGTCGAGCGCGCTCGGCAGACGGAAGCCGAAGTTGACGAGCGTCTCTTTCCGCGAGCGGTCCCCGCCCCACATCCCCCGCAGTTGCGGCATCGTCTGGTGGCTCTCATCGGCGAAAATCAGGTGGTCGGCCGGCAGATAGTCGAGCAGCGTCGGCGGCGCTTCGCCCGGCAGACGGCCGGAGAAGTGGCGCGAGTAGTTTTCAACGCCATGGCAATAGCCGATGGTCTTGATCATTTCAAGGTCAAACTTGGTCCGCTGCCACAGCCGCTGCGCTTCAATCAGCTTGCCCTGCTTTTCGAGTTCCACCTTCCACCAGTTGAGCTCCTCCTCAATCGTCGCCATCGCCCGCTCTTTCATATCGACGCTCATCACATAGTGCGTCTTCGGATAGACGGGAAGCCGCGACAGCGCCTCGCGGATCTGGCCGGTCAGCGGGTCAATCTGAAACAGCCCATCAATCTCATCCCCCCACAGTTCAATCCGGTAAGCCGACTCGTCATAGGAAGGAAATACCTCCACCACGTCGCCCCGCACCCGGAACTTCCCGCGGCTGAACTCATGATCGTTGCGCTCGTAGAGCAGCTCCACCAGCCTGCCGAGCAGTTCTTTGCGGGAGATCTGCTGGCCTTTTTCGAGCAGCAGCAGCATGCCGTAGTACGCCTCCGGCGAACCGATGCCGTAGATACAGCTGAC
>JADCJL010000286.1 GCA_020247055.1 Acidobacteriaceae bacterium
CTACATCCACCGCCGCGTCCACCGAGATGCCCACGTCGGCCGCGTGCAGCGCCGGGGCGTCGTTGATCCCGTCCCCCATGTAACCCACCACATGTCCCATCTTCTGCAGCGCCTGAATAATCCGCTCTTTCTGGTTCGGATCCACCTCGACAAACAGCGTCGTCCGCTCGGCCCGGTGCCAGAGCGCCTCATCGGAGAGCACCTGAATCTCCGCGCCGGTCAGCATCGCCTCGGCCGGCAGCCCCACCGCCTGCGCCAGGTGCGCCGCCACCAGATGGTTGTCTCCCGTAATGATCTTCACCGCCACGCCCAACCCGGCTAACTCGCCCAGCACCGTCTTGACGCCTGGCTTTGGCGGATCGAGAAACAGCAGGTAGCCAGCGAAGTCCAACTCGCTCTCCTTGGCCGCCTCCCCCGCCGCGAGCGTCCGCGTCGCCACCCCCAGCACCCGGATGCCTTGCGCGCTCCAGGCGGCAAAGCGCGCCGCCGCATCGCCGGGCGCCGTCCGGCAGATCGACAGCACGCCTTCGAGCGCACCCTTGGTCACCATCCGCCGTTCGCCGTCCCGCTCCACCACCACGCTCAGCCGCTTGCGTTGGAAGTCATAGGGAATCTCGTCTACCTTCCGGTAGCCTTCGGCCGGCGCGGCCGCCGCGACAATCGCCTCATCGAGCGGATTCGGCAACCCGGTCTGTAGCCCCGCGTTCAGCGCCGCCCAGCGCAACACCTCCGGGGAAGCCTCGCCGTGGGCGTCCACGGCTCCGTCGAGCCGCACCACGCCCACCGTCAACGTGCCCGTTTTATCCGTGCACAGCACGTCCATACTGCCGAAGTTCTCAATCGCGTTCAGCCGCCGGACAATGACGCCGCGTTCGGCCATCCGCTGGGCGCCACGCGATAACGTCAGGCTGATAATGGCCGGCAGCAGCTCCGGCGCCAGACCCACGGCCAGGGCGATGGCAAACAGCAGCGCGTCAACGGGCGGTTTGGCGCCAAACACGTTGATAGCGAACACGAGCAGCACCAGCACCAGCATCACCTTCGTTAGCAGCTGCCCGAACTGCCGGATGCCGAGTTCGAAGCCGGTTTCGGGCGGCCGCAGCGACAGCCGGCCGGCGATCTGTCCGTACGCCGTCTTCGTGCCGGTTGCTACCACCACGGCCCGTCCCGTTCCGCTGCGGATGCTCGTGCCTTGAAAAACAACGTTGGTGCGCCCCGGAAGACTGGCGTTGGCTTCCACCGCACCGGCGTGCTTCTCGGCCGGGTAGGTCTCCCCGGTCAGTACGGCCTGGTTCACAAAGCAGTCCCGCGCCTCCAGCATCACCGCGTCCGCGGCAATTAAGCTTCCCGCCGCGAGCACCAGCACATCGCCCGGCACCACTTCAGCCGCCGGCACGGCCGTCGTGCGCCCATCGCGGACGACGGCCGCTTTCACCTGCACCCGCTGCCGCAGCTTCTCCATCGCCCGGTTGGCCGAAAACTCCTGCAGAAAGCTCAGCAGGCCGCTGCCTAAGATAATGGCGAGCACGATGCCGGCATCGAGCCACTCCCGCACAAAAATCGACACGCCCGCCGCCCCGGCCAGGATCAGCAGCAGCGGACTCCGGAACT
The DNA here is from genome assembly GCA_020247055.1 of Acidobacteriaceae bacterium. Classification (GTDB taxonomy): domain Bacteria; phylum Acidobacteriota; class Terriglobia; order Bryobacterales; family Bryobacteraceae. Next base: position 1,612 of record JADCJL010000286.1, read on the forward strand.
GCCTGACAAAAAGCCGCAGCATCGAGAACGGCGACTCCGCCTGCAGCGTGTTCGGTCCGTAGCGCCCCAGCCGCGCCTGGGCCTCGGCGGTAGTTAATCCGGCCGCGCCACTTCCCAACTCCTCCAGGATCTGGCTGCCGCTCCGGCTCCAATAGTGGTCAAGCATCTTACTTGGCAGTCTCCTCCTGCCAAGCGCCAAACACAACCGGGGGGCGCCCCCTTACCGGTCCCAGGGCATCACGGCCCGCGGCGGGTTGGCGTAGCGCTTCATGCCGATCTCCAGCCGCTCGCCCGCCCCGGCCGCCAACTCGACCGTGACCAGCGGCCCCGTCACCGCCGTTCGCTTTCCCCCGGCCTCGACGTAGGCGCCCTCGTGCTCGCCGAACGCGCCCAGTTGCACCGTCACCGCGCGTCTCCGCAGCGGATTCGTGTTCACCAGCACCACGGTTACCGTCTCCGCCGTCAGCTTCGTCACCAGCGCGGCCACATCCTCGGGCAGCCCGGCGCGACGCCGCGCCGGGTCGAAGTACCGCAGCCGCGCGTGCAGAATGTTGCCCGACGAGCCCGGGTCGTTGCCGCCCAGCATCAGGTTCACCAGGGTCTCGGTCGCCACCGGCGCAAAGCGCTGCGCGCCGTCCGAAGGCCGCGTCCGTTGCGTCGATTCGTCGGCGCGCATGGCGGCCATGCGGCTCCGCAGCCGTTCAAAGTCCCGCGCCAGCGCCGCCGCCGGATAGCCGGGATTTTTTCCGCGTAAAAAGTTTAGCCACGGGTCGGCCCCCAGATGCGTCAGGTCCGCCTCGTTCATCGACCATAGATACAGGTCGCGCTGCACGTCGAAATACTGGTTGGCCGTGTAGCCGTACCATCCGTTCGGCCCGTGTTTCTGCGGCAGCAGCGTCCGCCCGCCCTCTACGCGCTTCACCGCATACAGATTCGCCAACTGCCGCCGCAGCGGTTCGCTGAACGATTGGTCTCCGGTCAGCAACAGCGCGATGCCCAGCCCGGTCCGTGCGCCCCGCATGTAGTAGTTCCGCCCGCTCACCGCCGGGTCGAAGTTCCAGCCGAATGTGCCGCCCCACCATTTGCCGCCCCACTCGCCGCCGATGGTGCCGTCGAGGCCGATGTTGGTCGGGATGTTGCCGCCGTTTTCGAGAATCCGGTCCCGCCAGGCGCCGGCGTACGCGAGCACCCAATCCCGGTAGGGCGCCTCTCCGGTGAGCGCGTAGGCGTTGAAACCGAGCGAACACGCGCCCAGATTGAGCGGGTGATCTCCGCGTACGTTGCCCGCCGTTTTGTAGCGGTTGAGGCGATCGGGCGCGCCGCGGACCACCTCGCCGCCCCAGTCGTGCACCGTGGCTTCGTTGAGAACTGGCCCGCGGGATCCGTTCAGGATCGACCGGATGATCCTGTGCTGCTTGTCATAGTTTTCGGCCTCCGGGTCGTCGCCCATATAGAAGCCGGCGAAGCGCCGCACGCGTTGCTGGTACTCCTTGGTTTCCGGTGCGGAGAGGGCGTAGTGGTGGAACGCCGCCAGGCCCTCGCCCGTGTGCTCCCAGTCAAAGGAGGTGACGAACTCGCGGTAGAACATCCCGTCTTTGGCCTTCTGGGTGGAGGGCGCCCGCGCCTTGGTGAACTGCCGGAGGTGTCCCTCCCAGATCTTTTCGTAGAGTTCGAGCACGCGGTCAGAGCCGCCCAGGGCGTGCAGCAGCGTCCAGCCGCTGAAGGTCTCCATGACGTCGTCGGGGCCGTCGTTGCCGCCCCAGCGTTCGATGCAGCGGAAATAGCCCCGGTCATCCACATAGCGGTCGGCGAACGCTTCGGCCGCTTCGGAATAGGCGCGCAGCAGGGCGCGTTCGGCCAGCGCCCAGTCGGGCGGCGCCATGGGCTTGTCGACTTTTACGACGGGCGGCGCGGCCAGCATCGCGGGGGCGTATAGTGCAGCGGCGAACAGGAAGGAGAGGGTGCGGAGCATAACCTCAATACTCTATGTCAATCCATCCGGCGTCTCCACCGCGGGCCGCGCGCCAGGGTGTCAATCGCCCGGATCATTCCAATCCCCACGGCATACGCCAGCAGGTCGGCCCAGCCGAACTGTACCCCCAGCAGTCGCGCCACCACGCGGATGAGCCCGTTGCCGCTCGCCAGCATTCGCGCCGGAATGCCCGTGAGTTGAAAGCTCTCGATCGCTGCCATCAACACCGCCGCCCCGGCCGCCGCCGGACCGGCGCGCAGCACGACCCGCAGCAGCGCGTACACCATCGCTGCGTACAGCGCATCGCCCAGGTACTTGTCGATGACGATCCACCCGGTCGTCACGCTGCGCGACAGCAGACCCAGGACGATTATCCCCAGCGCGCTCCTGATCCAGAACCATCCCTGCGCCGTCATGGCTCAGCCTCCGCGGCCGTCCGCCGCCGCGGCGCTACGCCAGCCCGCCGGCAGGAGATGGGGGTTCGCAGCAGGGAAGGGAGGCCGCCCCACCTCTCTGCGGCGTTAAACTTCATACTCCTGGCCTCCAACCGCTCTGCCTCCCACGCGAAACCCCTGAGCATAACAATTCCGCCGCCCCGAGATATAGTCTTCGAAAGGACTCCTCATGCGCCGCCGCACCCTGATCGCTTCCGCCCTCGCGCCCTTCGCCCTCCTCGCCGCGCCCCGCCGCCGCTACCGCGCCGCCGTCATCGGCCACACCGGCCGCGGCAACTACGGCCACGGACTCGACACCGTCTGGCAGGCCTTCGACTTTGTCGAGACCGTTGCCGTCGCCGACCCGGACGAAGCGGGCCTGGCGAAAGCCCTCGTCCGCACCGGCGCAAAGCGCGGCTACCGCGACTACCGCGAAATGCTCGCCAAAGAAAAACCAGACCTCGTCAGCATCGGCCCGCGCCATCTCGACCAGCGCGTCCCCATGCTGGAGGCCGCCGCCGCGGCCGGCGCCCATATCTACATGGAGAAGGCCTTCGCCGCCAATCTCGCCGACGCCGACCGCATGGTGGAGGCCATTCGCCGCGCCGGCATCAAGGTGCAGATTGCCCACCAGATGCGCCGCTCGCCGTTCCTGCTGCGCGCCCTCCAACTCGTGCGGGAAGGCGCCATCGGGAGCATCCAGGAGGTTCGCGGCCGCGGCAAGGAAGACGCGCGCGCGGGCGGGGAAGATCTCATCGTCCTCGGCGTTCACATCTGCGATGTCCTGCGCAGCTTCCTCGGTGACCCGCTATGGGTTTCGGCTCACGTCACCGACCACGGCGCCGAGCTCACCGCCGCCCACCGGCGTCAGCCCACCGAGGCCGTCGGCCCCGTGGCCGGCACCGAGATCGCCGCCATGTTCGCCTTCCCCGGCGCCGTTCATGGCTACTTCGCCTCGAAGGCCGCCGGCAAAACCGATCCCCTCCGCTTCGCCACCCAAATCCTCGGTACCGAAGGCGTCATCCTCCTGCCGAACGCCATCTATCCCGGCGGCCAGGCCTGGCTGCTGCGCTCCCCTGCCTGGCAGCCCTCCCCGAGCCGCGCCTGGGAGAAGATCGAACCCTTCACCGCTATCCCCGGCGTAGCCGAACTCCGGGGCGGGGAACCGCTGCTCGCCAATGCGCTGATGGCCCTCGACCTAATCGACGCGATAGAACACGACCGCAAGCCCGCCTGCAGCGAAGTCGATGGCCGCTGGAGCCTCGAAATGGTCTCCGGCATCTACGCCGCGCAACGTTCCGGCGCCCGCGTTCCGCTTCCGCTCACCGACCGGCGCCACCCGCTCGACGCCTACTGAGCGGCGGCGGCCGCTCCTTCGGCGCCCCCAAGGAAACCGGCAAGTAGTTTCCTCTCGATCAGGTTAAGCGGCTCCATCCCTGCGAGCCGCCCACGATCCTCGCCAGGGGCCTGAACGACAAGAGCCACCTTGGCAACCGCACCCCGCCCTCTCCGGAAGTCCCGATCCTCATCCCCAAAGCGTCAAAGGACACTCACTACGAAGGGAAAATCGTCGCGGTCATCGGCACGGCAGCGAGCGCGGTTGGCACAACGGCTCCGATAAAGACCTGCCGTGGTGGCGCGCCAAGGGCGCCGATACCTTCGAAATTTATCCCGGGCGATGTCGAAGTGGAGATCAAAGGCATCGGCATCCTCCGCAACAAGGTCGCCGCCGCGTAGCACTTAACCCGAGCGCCAATACCGGCGCCAGCACCACAGCGCCGCAAACGCTACCATCCCGGCCAGCACGCCACGCAGCGCCTGCGCGCTATCCCGCGTCGTCCACTCCCAGCGGAACTGCGAGAGCACCTGCCACCGGTCCGCCGTCCAATGCCACGCCGTATGCGCGACAAAGGCCGAGACCAGCACGACGCCCATACGCGGCCTCACCACGCGCCGGAACAGCAGCACCAGCACGGGCAGCATCCCCGCCAGCGCGGCCAACTGCCCGGCTTCGACGCCCAGGTTGAACGCCAGCAGCGCGGCCGCCAGATGGCCGCCGGCAAACTGCAGCGACTCCCGCAGCGCAAACGAAAAGCCAAAGCCATGCACCAGCCCGAAGCCGAACGCCATCGCCGGGCCGTGCGTCGCGCCAGCCCCGGTGATGTTGGCCAGCGCGAGAAAAAGAATCGAGACCGCGATCAGCAACTCCACCGCCGGGGGAAACCACAAGCCCGCAGGCGTCATTTCGAGGGCCGCCGCGGCCAGCGTCAGCGAGTGCGCCACGGTGAACGCGGTCACCACCTTCACCAGCGGCAGCGCCCGGCGGATCGGCAGCACCAGGCACAGCAGAAACAGCAGATGGTCCGTCCCTTCGAGAATATGGGCAAAGCCCATCCTGATGAAGTAGACCGACGCCTCGAGCCACGTGGGTTCGAGCGGGAAGCGTTGCACATCGCCGGGCACAACGAACTGACGGCCGCGAAAGCTCACCGTCGTCGCCACCTCCGTGGCCAGGCCGGCATAGGCCGGTTCGATCGCCAGGGACCCGGCGTCCGCCGGCAGATCGAACTCCAGCGCCACGTCGAACAACAGTTGACGGGCGACGAGCCGGTCGCCCGTCAGCGGCTCCGCCCGCCGCCGCCACGCCTCGGCAAACGAGACGAACGCCGTATCGGCCGGCAGCGCCAGCCGGGCGCCCGCCAGCCGGGGCGGCCCCAGCGGCTTCCCGTTGGCGTAGAGGCGCAGCGGGTCGGCGGCCCAGAGTTTTGCCAGGCCTTGAAGACGCGGCTCGAGCGCCGTCGCATCCAGGAAGCCATCCGCTGTGCGCGGAAAATCGACGTCGCGCACCGCTTCGAGCGGCAGACGCACCATCGCCCGCATCTGCTGGCCTTCGGCGGCCAACTGCACCTGCACGGTCGCCATCACCGGCGCCTCGTGCGCCGCCAGAGGCCAGCCCGCCAACAGGAGAAGGGTCCACGCGCGAATCAATTCAGGTATGATAACGCCGATGCAACGGCCCCAGTGGAAGATTTTCGGTTACGTGTCCGCGTTCGCCCTCGTGGCCGCCGCGGCCTATTTCGTTGAGCAGAAGGCGGCCGTCGAAGCCGCCGGACCCACCGCGCCCCGGCTCGAAGTCGACCCCTTCTGGCCCAAACCCCTGCCCAACCATTGGGTCATGGGCGCCGTCATCGGCCTCGGCGTCGATAGCAAAGATAACGTCTGGATCGTTCACCGCCAGGGCTCGCTTGAAGACAAAGAAAAATACGCCACCTGGAACCCGAAGGCCGCCGAATGCTGCGCCCCCGCTCCGCCCGTGCTCGCCTTTAGCCCGGACGGCACGCTCATCGCTCACTGGGGCGGCAACGGCAACGGCTTCGACTGGCCCTCGTCCAACCACGGCATCGATGTCGACCACAAAGGCAACGTCTGGATCGGTGGCAACGGCCGCGGCTCCGTCCCCGCCGCCCTCGCCCACGACGAAAGCAAGATGTCTGCCGCCGGCGCCGTGCACGACAGCTTCCTGCTCAAGTTCACCCAGGCCGGCCAGTTCCTCATGCAGATCGGCAAACCCTTCGCAAGCAAAGGCAGCAACGACGTCACCAACCTCCGCCTCCCCGCCAAGTCCCTCGTCGACCCCAAGACGAATGAGCTTTACGTCGCCGATGGCTACGGCAACCGCCGCGTCATCGTCTTCGACGCCGACACCGGCAAGTATAAGCGCCACTGGGGCGCCTATGGCAGCAAGCCCGACGATACCGACCTCGGACCCTATAACCCCAACGCCCCCGTGCCCAAGCAGTTCCGTACCCCCGTCCACGGCCTCACTCTCTCAAACGACCGCCTGCTCTACGTCTGCGACCGCACCAACAACCGCATCCAGGTCTTCCGCACCGACGGCACCTTCGTCAAAGAAGGCTGGGTCGCCAAACCCACCCTCGGCGACGGTGCGGCCTTCGACGTCGCTCTCTCGCGCGATCCCCAGCAGAAGTATCTCTACATCGCCGACGGCTCGAACATGAAAGTGCACGTCCTCGATCGTCAGAGCCTCGAAGTCCTCACCACCTTCGGCGACGGCGGCCGCCAGCCCGGCCAGTTCTACGCTGTCCACTCCATCGCGACGGACTCAAAGGGCAACGTCTACACCACGGAAACCTACCGCGGCCAGCGCGTCCAGAAGTTCTCCTACCGCGGCGAAGGGCCGATTGCCAAAAAGGAGCAGGGCGTGGTCTGGCCCCGGGCGGGACGCTGATGCTCGCCCGCCGCGGCCTGCTCTGGAGCGCTCTCGGGGCGGTCGCCGCGCCGCCGCCGTCGGACCGCATTCGCATCGTGCTCATGGGCGTACGCGGCCGCGGCCGCAGCCTCACGCAGGCCTTCGCCGCCCAGCCCGATGTCGATGTTGCCTACGTCTGCGACGTGGATAGCACGGTTGTCGAGCCGGCCCTGCAGCTGATCGAAAAGAGCGGGCGCCCCCGCCCGCCCGTGGTCAGTGATATCCGCCGTTGCCTCGACGATCGCTCCGTCGACGCCATCGTCATGGGCACGCCCCTGCACTGGCACGCGCCCGGCACCATCCTGGCCTGCGCGGCCGGCAAGGACGTCTACGTCGAAAAGCCCGTCTCGCATAACATCCGCGAAGGGCGCCTCATGGTGGAGGCGGCGCGGCGCCATCAGCGTATTGTGCAGGCCGGGACGCAACTGCCCAGCCTGCCCGTCACGCAGCGGTTCCAACAGTACGTCGAATCGGGCCGCCTCGGCCGCGTCCTGATGGCCAAGGTGTGGAACGTGCAGCTGCGCCGCAACATCGGCCGCAAGCCCGATGAGCCCGTACCCGCCGGTCTCGACTACGATATCTGGACCGGCCCGCTCCCGCCGCTGCCCTTCAACCGCAATCGCTTCCACAGCACCGTCAACTGGCACTGGCACTACGGATGCGGCGACATCGGCAACGATGGCGTCCACCAGCTCGACATCGCCCGCCGGGCCCTCCAGGTCGGCCTCCCGCGGTCCGTCTCCGGCATGGGCCGGAAGATCTATTTCGACGATGATCAGCAGACGCCCGACACGATGAACCTCACCTACGACTACGGCGACAAGCTGCTCCAGTACGAACAGCGGCTGTGGAATCCCTATGGACTCGAGGCGTGCGATAACGGCGTGGCCGTCTATGGCGATCGCGCCGTGGCCCAGTTCGGCCACTTTCGGGGGAAACCATGGGGCTTCCGCGTCTTTGACGACAAGAATCAACTGGTGCACGAGGATCAGCACGAAGGCGGGTCGATCGACGTACCCCACGCGCGCGATTTTCTCGACTGCGTCAAAAGCCGCCGTCGGCCCCGCGTCGAAATCGAGGACGGACACCTGTCCACCGCACTCGCCCATCTCGGCAACATCGTCGCGCGTACCGGTCGCTCCGTCCAGGTATCGGGTGAGGCCATTGCGGGCGACCCCGAGGCCGACGCCCTCACCCGGCGCGGCTACCGGCGCCACTGGTCCACACCGCGGCTCTCCTAGCCGGCTTCGCCGGCGCTGTTCCTCCGAGCCGGCTTCGCCGGCGGTGTTTATAGAATGTTCATCGAATCCTGCTACCCTGCGAAGTGATGAACAAACTCGCCGCTGGACTCCTCGCCCTCGCCTGCGCCACCCTCGCTCCCCTGCGCCTGCCCGCTCAGTCTCTCGCCGGCTCGGCCGCCGTCAGCGGCACCGTTCTCGACCCCAGCAACGCCCCGGTTCCCGGTGCGCAGGTCCTCGTCAGCAATACCGAAACCGGACTCACCCGGCGTCTGGTCACCAACAGCTCCGGTTACTTCCTTGCCGCCTCCCTCACCCCGGGCAAAGGCTACCGCGTCGAAGTTACTAAGTCCGGCTTCGCCACCTACGAAGCCAGAGCCCTCGTCCTCGAAGTCGGCCAAAACGTCACGCTCAACATCCCCCTCATCGTCGCCCAGCAGACGCAGACCGTCACCGTCGAAGACGTCACGCCCATCGTCGAACAATCGAAGACCGGCGTCTCGCAAACGGTCACCGCCTCGCAGATCGTGAACCTCCCCATCAACGGCCGCCGCGTCGACAGCTTCGTCCTCCTCAGCCCCGGCGTCACCGCCGACGGCACCTTCGGCGCTGTCACCTTCCGCGGCATGCCCGCCGGCAACGCCTTCCTGCAGGACGGCAACGATACCACCCAGCAGTTCTACAACGAAAACGCCGGACGAACCCGCATCTCCTCCAACATGAGTCAGGACGCCGTCCAGGAGTTCCAGGTGCTTACCTCGGGCTACAACGCCGAGTTCGGCCGCGCCGTCGGCGGTGTCGTCAACACCGTGTCCAAAAGCGGCACCAACTCCCTGCACGGCACCGCCTATTGGTTCTTCCGCAACCAGGACTTCAACGCCCGCGACCGCTACGCCGCCATCAATCCCCAGGAGTCCCGCCATCAGGCCGGCGGCAGTCTGGGCGGCGCCATCGTGAAAGACAAACTCTTCTACTTCGGTAACTTCGATATTACTCGCCGCGACTTCCCCCTCATCAGCACCATTCTCAATCCCCTTTTCTTCAACGCCGCCGGTAACTTCATCGGAACCTGTGGCGCCCCCGCCACCCCCGCCCAGTGCGGCGCCGCCGTCGATTACTTCCGCCGCTTCTTCGGCACCGTCGATCGCAACGTCTCCCAGAACGCCGGCTTCCTGAAACTCGATTGGCGCCTCTCCGACCGCCAAACCCTCAGCCTCAACGCCAACCTCATGAACTGGCAGTCGCCCAACGGCATCCAAACCGCCGCCGTCCTCACCAACGCCGGCGCCATCGGCAACAACGGCCTCTCCACCGTCAAAACCCGCTGGGCCCGCCTCGCCCATACCACCATCTTCTCCGGCTCCGCCGTCAATGAGTTCCGCTTCGGCTACTTCAAAGACCGGCTCTACGATCAGGCGAACTACGACCTCGCCCCTCCCGGCGTCCGCGTCGCTCTCAGCGTCCAGGGGCAGGGCAACCTCGGCGTCCCCAACTATCTCCCCCGCGTCCAGCCCACCGAAGACCGCTGGCAGTTCGCCAATAACTTCTCGCTCACCCGCGGCCGCCATCAGTTCAAGTTCGGCGTCGACATCGCCCACACCCGCGATATCGAAGAAGCGCTTTTCAACGGCACCGGGAGCTACACCTACGGCACCATCACCGCCTTCGCTCAGGACCTCACCAACCTCGACCGCGGCAAGCGTTGGCAGAGCTACTCGCAGGCCTTCGGGCAAAGCTACACCAACATCTTCGTCCGGGACTACAACTTCTACGCTCAGGACACCTGGCGCCTCTCGAACAAACTCACCCTCAACTACGGCCTGCGCTACGAGTTCGCCCAGTTCGCCCAGCCCCCCACCGCCAACCCCGCCTATCCCCAAACCGGCAAAATCAACGCTCCCACGCGGAACCTCGGACCCCGCATCGGCCTCGCCTACGCCCTCAACCAGAAGACCGTCCTGCGCGCCGGCTACGGCATCTTCTACGCCCGCTACTCGTCCGGCACCATCGCCCGCCTCCACCAGTTGAACGGCGTCTCCCAGCGCGCCCTCACTCTCCAGGGCAATGTCGCCGCCGACCTCGCCATCGGCCCCACCTTTCCCGCCCCCCTCGCCTCGCTCGACCGCACGCCCCCACCCGGCACCGTCACCCTCAACTTCGCCGACCCCAATCTGGCCACCCCCTACACGCAGCAGGGCGACCTGAGTATCGAACGCGAAATCACCAGCAAAATGGGCATCACCGTCTCCTACCTCTGGAATCGCGCCCTTAAAAACCTCACCCGCCGCGACCTCAACGTCGGACCAACCGCCGGTAACTTCACCTATCGCATCCTCGATGCCGCCGGAAATCAGACCGGCACCTTCACCACGCCCACCTACGTCCTCGCCAATCGCGTCGACCCGCGCTACTCCCGTGTCGTCCTCACCGACAACGGCGGGCGCAACTGGTACGACGGCCTCGCCGTCCAGTTCCGCCGGCGCGCTGCCCGCTGGGCCGAAGGCACCGTCGCCTACACCTGGTCCCACGCCCGCGACCTCTCCCAGGGTGGCGGCAACAACAACGTTTTCTTCACCGATGGCCCCGTTACGCTCGTTAACGGCGACTACAACCTCGAAAAGGGAACCTCCGTCCTCGACCAGCGCCACCGCACCGTCTTCACCGCCATCCTCAACCCGCCCGAAAGGAAGTTCCGCAACCCCGTTGCCGGGAAACTCCTCAACGGCTGGCAGATCTCGCTGCTCGGCACCCTCGCCTCGCCCCAGTACACCACCCCTACCGTCGTCGTCTCCGGCGTCCAGTTTCCTGGCCCGGCCTTCAACAACACGCTCAACGGTTTCGGCGGCAGCAGCCAGGTCCCCTTCCTCTCCCGTCAGAGCATCCCGATCGACGCCGTTCGGCGCGTGGACTCCCGTCTCACCAAGGCGTTTCGACTACGCGAACAGGTCAGTGCCCAGTTCAACTTCGAGGTGTTTAACACCTTCAACCGCGTCAGCAACACGAGCGTGAACACCCAGGCCTTCCAGGCCACCGCCGGCGTGCTCCGCCCCGTGGCCGGACTCGGCGTGGGCACGGCCTCGGGTGGCTTCCCTGACGGCACCAACGCCCGCCGCGCCCAGATCTCCCTGCGTTTGACTTTCTGAGCCGACTGCCGCCACGCCACCCACTGGAGCACTCGCAGTATGGCGAGGCACATGGGAATCAGCGACACCAGCGTTTTGCGCATCTGGCGGGCCCACGGACTCAAGCCCCACCGCTCCGAGACCTTCAAGGTCAGCAACGACCCTTTGTTTGCGGAGAAGCTTGAGGCCGTCGTCGGGCTTTATCGAAGCCCTCCGGAACACGCGATCGTGTCCTGCGTTGACGACAAGAGCCAAGTGCAGGTGCTGGACCGCACTCAGCCGGGTCTGCCGTTGAAGCGAGGCCGGGCCGAGACCATCACCCACGACTACAAACGCTACGGCACCACGACACTATTCGCGGCCATGGACGCAGCGACGGGCCGGGTAATCAGCCTCTGCCCGCAGCGTCATCGGCACCAGGAATGGTTGAAGCGCTCAGGCCGCGCAGGCCCGGCACCAACGGGCGAGGAACTCGCCCCTCCCGCCGAGCCGAAGCGAGTCCGTTGTGCGCGAGTTCCTCAGAAGCTCTGCACCCGGGTGACC